>CALGYL010000388.1 GCA_937934775.1 uncultured Clostridia bacterium | reverse complement strand
GACCACCGAGATCTACACTCTTTCCCTACACGACGCTCTTCCGATCTGAGTACCTTCGCGCCCACTGGCAGCCGGGGGATCTGGTGATCACACTGGGCTGCGGCAACATCGACCTGCTCAACGAGCAGATCCTGTTGCATGGGGATACGCCCGTCCGAGGTGTCTGAGCCCAGTTACCAAGGCACCATGGCAGACCCAGGCCCCATTCATTGTGAGAGGAAGCGCTCCATGAGCAAGGATTTTCTGGAGATCAGCCTGAAAACCGTGAACGACAAGGTGAAGTTTGCCGCCTCGTGCGGAGATAACGAAGAGATTTCCGTCGATTACATCCCGCCGGTGGGTGGCGGCGAGGGCTACACCTCGCTGGAGCTGTTGCTGGTCAGCTTCGCGTCCTGCGTCTCCACGCTGACGCTGGCCCTGCTGCGGTCAAACTTCAAACGAACTGTCCTCTCGCTCCAGGCGAAGGCGTCCGGCACGGTTCGGAGCGAGCACCCCAAGGCACTGTCGCACATCCATCTGGATCTTGCCATCCAGTCTCCGGATGCCGAGGAGGGCGACGTGAATACGGTGCTGAAGATGGCGGAAAGCAAATTCTGCCCCGTTTGGGCGATGATCAAGGGAAACGTCGAAATTGAAGCCTCCTTCACCATTGAGCGATAGGCGCTCCAGCCAGCAAGATTCCCGTATGCGGCCTGTTCTGTTTCCGGCAACCGACACGCAAAAAAACTGCGGTCCCCGGCGTAAACATTTGCCGGGGACCGCAGAAAAATCCGGGCATTCTGGAAACCGCCCGGTCAATCACGTGGTTCTCGGGCTGCCGAAGGCGTTCCTTCATCCTAAGAATTTTCATAAGGGCTTTGGCACCGTGCGTTACCACGCCCCGCTCCCTCCGCCGCCGCCACCGCCGCCCGACGAGCCGGAGAACCCGCCGCCGCCGGAGGAACCGGAACTCTTGGAAACCACGGTGGCGTTGTGCTGCTGAACATCGTGGAACGAGCGGTTGACCCGCCCCATGTCATAATACCAGCCGGCGTACCACCACAGCGGCAACCCGCCGCCGTAACCGTAATTCGGCTCATTGGAGCGCTGATCCAGATACTGGGCCAACGGCTCCACATACCCAAGCGCCACCAGAACAGGCAGGTACTTCAGCGCTTCCGGCGGCAGTTCGGTCATCTTCTCGCCGAAACGCTCGCAGAAGCCCCGCACCGCCGCGCACTTCACCTCGCCCAGATCGGTCATGTTGCGCACCCGGGTGAAGCCGACGACCAGCACCGCCGTCAAGAAAAGCCCCGCGATGCCCAGCCACATCAGGTTCAGGGCGAACGAAGCCACGCTGATCAGCACGCCGCCAATACCCAGCATCGCCGCGCCGCAGCCAATCTTTACGCCGTTGCCAAAGTAGAATCCCTGTTCCGTCGCCTGATGTTTGACGATCTGCTGCCATGCGCTGTACCCGCTGGCAAAGGACTGCGCCAGCTTCGCGTCGCTGCCCGCGTTCAGATCGTCGATCCAGAGAAACTCCCTGCGGTCAAACAGCCAGTCGAACAGCACCTTCTGCTGGGTCGACATCTCCGCGCCGCGGTTTGCCACCGTGAATTTGGACTGCTTTTCGCCGGTCAGCGGATGCACTTCGCGGGCCATGGTCAGCGCGCCCCTCTGCACCAGTTCGAGAAGGGTTGCTGAGAAGCCGCACTCGTCCGCCCGGTTCAGCGCCAGTTGCTGGGCGACGGCCGCGTCCAGCCCATCCAGCGCCTGCATGTCGTCGGAGGGTTTGACATCCTTTTTGACGCCGAACTTCGCCAGCTTCTGCTTCAGAAGAAACGCCACGCCGGCGAAAAACACCGCCAGCAGCCCCATCACGCCGTAGCGCATGCGGCTGCGGGTCTGCTCCTCCTCCGCCTTGGAAGCGGCCCTGTCCGCAGCCAGCCGATCCTCGGTATCCAGTGTGGAATCGACGACGTTCTGGCTGATCAGCGGCGCCGCGGACATGGAATCCGCGGGGAACAGCGCGTCGATCTCCACATATTCGCCGGGCTGAACGTCCTTCGGGCCCCCCACCAGCGCCCCGTCCGAAGCGATGGACAGGTTTTCCGCGTCCATCGCGCCGTGGACAAACCAGTGCTGCGGCGCGCCGGGGAACATCACGCGAACCATCGCGTTTCCCAGCGTCGCCTGGTTTTCAATCGGGATCAACCGGTAGTTGAGCCGCGCGGCGTCCTGATAGCGCTGCGCCAGCCCCTTCATGACATACTCGACCCGGAAATTGCGCTGCCCGCCGTTCCCCGGCGCGTAGGCTTTGATGTTCAGCAGGTTGCCGTCCCGCTCCGCCGTATAGGTATATGGCTCCTTGTTCATTACTGAAACCTGCGTTAAGAGCGTCGTGCCGTCGACGTACAGCTTCAGATCCTCCAGCGCGTCGACGCTGCCGATGTCGATGGCTTTCAGAAACCCGTTATAACTTCCTTCAAAATCGTAGGTATGGTTTTCAATCACCTGCGCCGAGCCGTCGTCCCGGATGAGCACATCCATAGAATAGGCCGGAATCGAATAACCGTCCGCCAGCACGCCCAGCGGAAGGACCAGAAGAACCATCACGAGGATTAAAAGTGCCTTACGCATGTCCCATCCCCCCTGCCATCATTATGATGATCTCCGGAGAAAATGTCAATATCGGAAAGCGTTTACAGGCCGCGTCCGCACCTTGAGTCATTGTTAATGACTTTGGGCTTGACACCATACACCCCTAGAAGTTATGATCTGAATAAAATGGATGGATTAGGGAGGGCTTTCGCGTGTCCGACAACATTCAGGCGATCGCGATTCGAATTTGCGATTTGCGCGAGATCAGCGGGCTGACCCAGCTGCAGATCGCCGAGACATCCGGCGTGCCGCTGGAGGATTACATCGAATACGAGAAGGGCGCCCGCGACTTCTCGTTCAGCCACCTGTTCAACATCGCGAAGGCCCTGGGCGTGGACATCAGCGATCTGCTCACCGGCGAAAGCCCGAAACTGCGCGGATACGTCCTCACCCGCTCGGGCCAGGGCTTGGCGTTCGACCGCCGCAAGGCCTACCACTATCAGCACCTGGCCTACAACTTCCGGGACAAGAAGGCCGAGCCGTTCATCGTAACCGTAGAATACGACGGCCAGACCGCCGGCAAGACCGCCCACGACCACGAGGGGCAGGAGTTCGACTATCTGCTGGAAGGCCGTATGATGATCGAATTGGGCGGCAACAAGGTATTTCTGGAGCCGGGCGATTCGGTCTACTACGACTCCTCACTCCCTCACGCCATGTATGCGCTGGAAAAAGACGCGAAGTTCATCGCCGTCGTGATCAAATAATCCGGGAGGTCAGACCGCATGACGCCCTACAAGCAATATCTGGAGCAGTGGGAATTCGGCTCCTATGAGGATTACCTGAAAAACTTCAAAATCATCGTGCCGGAGCACTTCAACTACGCCTTCGACGTCTTGGACCTTCTGGCCCGGGAGACGCCGGACGCATGCGCGCTGGAATGGTGCAACCCCGAGGGCGAGGCGCGCTCGTTTACCTTTGCGGACATCAGCCGCGAGTCGAACCGCTGCGCCAACATGCTCGCCGCCCTTGGAATCAAGCGGGGCGACGTGGTGATGCTGGTTCTGAAGCGGCACTACGAATTCTGGATTTCGATCATGGCGCTGCACAAGCTGGGCGCCGTGGCCGTCCCGGCTACCCATCTTCTGACCAAGAAGGACATCGTCTACCGCGCCAACGCGGCCGATATCAGCGCCATCATCGGCACCACCGACGGCGTGTTCGCCGATCAGCTGGACGCCGCGCTGCCCGAGTGTCCGACGATGAAGACGCGCATCTCCGTCCACAACCGGCGGGATGGCTGGCTCTCCTTCGACGAGGAGATGGCAAAGCATTCGGATTCGTTCGAACGCCCGCTCCCGCTGAACGAAAATTCGGATCCGCTTTTGATCTATTTCACCTCCGGCACCAGCGGCATGCCCAAGATGGTGCTTTTGGACTGTGCCTACCCGCTGGGCCACATTCAGACCGCCGTGTACTGGCTGCGCTGTCAGGACGGCGGACTGCACCTGACAGTCTCCGAAACCGGCTGGGCAAAATCCGTCTGGGGCAAGCTGTACGGCCAATGGCTGGCTGGAAGCGCCATCATGAGCTACGATTTTGAGAAGTTCGTACCGGCGGACCTTCTGGCCATCCTTTCGAAGTACAAGGTGACTTCCTTCTGCGCGCCGCCGACGATTTACCGCTTCATGGCGCTGGAGGACGTTTCAAAGTACGATCTGTCCGCGCTCAAGTTCTGCGCCACCGCGGGCGAACCGCTGAACCCCGACCTCTTTGACAAGTGGCAAAAGCTGACCGGCCATCAGATGCGGGAGATTTACGGCCAGACGGAGCTCTGCGTCACCGTCGGCACCTTCCCATGGATGAAGGTCTGCCCCGGCTCGATGGGCAAGCCTTCGCCGCAGTTCGACGTAGATCTGGTGGATGAGGACGGTAACTCCTGCCAGCCCGGCGTGGTGGGCGAAATCATCGTCCGCACCCGCAAGGGGCGGCCCGTGGGCATGTTCCAGGGCTATCATCGCGACCCGGACCGCACCCAGGCGGTGTGGTATGACGACGCGTACCATACGCTGGATCTGGCGTGGCGCGATGAGTGGGGCTACTACTGGTACGTGGGCCGCGCGGACGATGTGATCAAGTCTTCCGGCTACAGGATCGGGCCCTTTGAAGTGGAGAGCGCTCTTCTGGAACATCCGGCGGTGGTCGAAACGGCGATCACCGGCGTGCCCGACGCGGTGCGCGGCCAGATCATCAAAGCCACGGTGGTGCTGCGCAAGGGGTACGAACCCACCGAAGAACTGAAAAAAGAACTGCAGGAGCATGTCAAGCACACCACCGCGCCCTACAAGTACCCGCGGATCGTAGAATTCGTCAGCGAACTGCCCAAGACAATCTCCGGCAAAATCCGCAGGGTGGAGCTGCGCGAGCGGGACGCAAACCGCTGAGCGCGCGCATGAGATTCTGGATGAAAGGTGGTCCGGTCGTGAAGCGGCTGATCGCGCTTCTATTTATTGCGCTCCTTATGCTGTCCTTCGCCGGTTGCAGTATGCCCGAGCAGCCGTCCGAAACGGCTGAAACACCTGCGCCGACAGATGCTGCTGCGGGAACCACTCAGCCGGAGCCGACCTTGGAACCCACACCGACGCCCGCGCCTACGCCGGAGCCGACGCCTGTCCCGGTGGTGGAGATCAAGGACTACCAGTACCAGAAGGTGTCCAACCAGGCGCTGGGCATCTCGTTTGACTACCCGTCCCACTGGCTCAACATGCCTGGCTCCATCACCATCAGCTACGTCCAGCCGGTGGAACCGGGGGAAGTCGCCGCGCGGGTGGCCGTCAGCATCAAGAAAAACAAAAAGAATCTTGACTCGGACGGTATCCGCAAGGAACTGGACAAGCTGGTCGACAAGCTCTCCGGCAGCTTTGAGAACTTCCGTCACGGCTCCGTTTCGAAGAAGGTCAAATTGATCGGCAGCAACGCCTATTCCGTCTTCTATGAGGCGGAAAAGGATGGTACGCCGGTCAAGGGCTTTGTCATTGTCACGTTAAAAAACTCCAAGAACCGCCTGCTGGCACTGCACTTTTACGCTCCGACGGACAAGTATGCGGACTTTACGCCGGTACTCAAGCAGATCATGGGTTCCATCAAGCTGTCCTGACGCGGACAGCTTGACTTTTCGTAGCATGAAGGAGGATGCGGCCATGTGGATCAGAGCGGAACTGAAATCGCGGGCTAAGCAGGCACTTCGAACGAATGGGTACTGGGTAGCGCTTTTGGTGATCGTTGTCCTCATGCTGCTGACCGGTGTTCTGGGTGGCGCGGGCAATGCCGGACAAGGCCAGCGTTTTGAACTCCGGTTTCAACGAAACGAGTTTGACCAGATGACGCGAAACAGCCAGAATCTTCCGCTGGTCAGCCCGGCGCTCGCGGCGCTGATCGGCATCGCGGCCGCCGCCTATGGCCTCTTCATCGCGAATCCGCTGCGGGTTGGCGGCAGCCGCTTCTTTCTGGAGCACCGCGTCCGGGCGTCAACGGTCGGCACGATCTTCCGTCCCTTCGCGGCGGGCTACCTGAACGCCGTCAAGACGATGTTTCTGCAGGGGCTCTTCATCTTCCTGTGGTCGCTGCTGTTCATCATCCCGGGCATCATCAAGGCCTATCAGTACATCCTGACGCCCTACATCCTGGCGGAAAATCCGGACATCGAATGGCGGCGCGCGTTGGATTTGAGCCGGGCGATGACCGACGGCTGCAAGTTCGACATCTTTGTGCTCCAGATCAGCTTCATCGGCTGGTACCTTCTGGGGGTAATCGCGCTTGTGGTCGGTGTTCTGTTCGTCGCCCCATACTCCGAAGCCACAATGGCCGAATTGTACGCCGCGCTGCGCCTGCGGGTGCTGAAGAGCGGAACCGCCACCGAGGCGGAACTCCCGGGCGTGTACTGATCGACCGACGCCATTCGAATCTTACCCGGCTTTGGCTGACTGGATGAAGCGCTTCATGTGCTTGAAATCCCGCTGGATTTTCGTCGGAACACTGACTGTTGGTGCTGTTTCTGCCGCCAATATGTGTACTGACGGTAGAAGCATCGCATCCAGCGCGCAGTTCGCCGTATGCGAATGAGGCAGTACGAGACTTTTCTGAACGTCAACGGGCCTGCGCGGTTTTCCGCGCAGGCCCGTTGACGTTCAATGCTTTTTGCTGACTGGCGGCGCAGGATGCACCGCGGCGGGGCTTCTTTTCGGTCAGACGACTTTTCGAGTGGGGAAGACGGCACTGCGAGCTTTGGAATTCCGGTCGTGCTCCCGGACGCCGCCGATCTTCCACCAGTCTACCAGCAGGATGCCTCCAATCAGAAGGACAATGCCAACCAGTCCCATCCAGATCATACACGCCCTCCTCTCGCCGTATCAGTCGGGTGGATTCCCTTACCATCTGGATACAGCATAGCACAACGGGTAAGAATTTACAATGGTTTTACCATACACCATAAATTTGTTCGGATTTCAAGGAGGAGAGCGGCGGCCTATGAACTGAAAAAAGGCGCCGGTGCCCTGGGCGACAGCGCCTCAAACCCACTCAGATGTTGGCGCCAGGCGCTTTCCGGAACAGCGCACCGCCGAAATTGAACAGTAGGACACCCAGAAGGATGATCCCGCCGCCCCAGATCGTGCCACGGTCCGGGACCTCATTTGCCATCAAAAAGCCCAGAATAGTGGCCAGAAGCGGTGTTACGAACATGTAATTGCTGACGGACGATGCCTTGTCCGCCTTAGCGAACGCATTGGCCCAGGCCACATAGGCGATGGCGCTGGAGAATACGCCCAGCACCACGATGTACAATAACTGAATGGGCGGCGCGGTAAGCGCCTGGGGAACCGCCTGCGGCGCGAAGATCGACAGCATCAGCGTACCGGCAAGCACGCTGTAAGCCGACGCCTGAAGCCCGGAATAGGTCTTTGTCAGCCGCCGCTGCAAAAGGTTGTAGGCGCTGAGCAATACAACTGCGCCCAGAAGGTACAAAAGTCCGGCGTTCACCGAAAAGACGCCGTCCATCAGGGTCAATATCGCCACGCCTACAAATTCCACCGCCATTGCCGCCCATTGGTAGGGCTTGAGATTTTCGCCGTGGATGAAGCGCGCCAGAAGCGCGGTTAAAACTGGCGCGGTCGCCAGCACTACGCTGCCGGTAGCCGAGGAGACCGTTTCGCAGCCCTTGTTGAAGGCCAGCATGTATAGAAAAAAGCCCACCGCGCCGCTGAAGAGAAACCATATCCAGTCGGATTTTGCGGGCAACGGGGTTTTCTTGACGATCAGCACGATGATCAGTGCGCAGGAGGCCACAAGATACCTCAGAAATCCCAGCGAAAACACCGAAAAGTGCTGAAGCGCCAGCCTTGTCAGCACAAACGCCATCGACCAGAACAGAATTGTCGCCATCGCCCAGGGATGATGGCTGTCCTTGAAACGCATCGTCCTCACACTCCGTCTGGGTGGCCCGGTTTTCCGAGCGTAATTTCATCCATTATACCGGTTCTACCTCCGGAATTCAAGGAATTTCGGGTTGCGTGTGGATGTGCGTTTCAGGAGGAAGCGTTGATTGGCAAAAAAGAATAAGGCGCGCAGAAACTGTGAACGCAGCGCGCCTGTAACTTGACATCACCTGCGTGTCAGCGCGCCGAGAGACGAATCAGCGCCTGTTCCTGTGAATCGACAAAGCAGACAGTGCTTCCGTTGTTGGATTCCCAGATGAAATCCCTGAGGCTTTTGTGAGTCACGCTGGAAAAGTCGCCGATCACAGCCAGGCGCATGCGGTAGTTGGAAAACTTTTGCAGCATTTCGCCGGCGATACCCGTCTTCAGGTCAAAAAATGCATCGCCCAACGTCTCAGCGTGGAAAGCCATCCGGGTGCAGCCCAGATACCCGGCGGTCGCCATCGCGTCCAGCAGGGCCTCCGTTCGCTCGATGCGCGCCCAGCGGTCGACCAGCGCGATCAATTCACCGCTCGCTTCGGCAACGTGCATTTCCATCGGCTCTGAAAGAAACGGGAAGGCGGTTCCCCCGATGTTCGTGATCACATGGCCCTGGCCTGGGAGCGTCCGTACCTCGGCGCGGGGGAGTAGGCGGTGAAGCCGGACGGAGGCCGCATTCGCGTCCAACGTTGTGTCCCGCTCGCCAAAGACGAAGAGCGAAGGCATGGAAAGCGCCTGAAGCGCCTCGTCGGAGAAAACCGGAAGCGCCTCGGTCATCGGGATGAAATTCTCGCCGATCAGGCGGAGAAACGCCAGCACGGGTTCGGGCAGCGTCGAGTCCGATATGATCGCGTCGCTGATGGCGGCCCTTCCGTCCGCGCAGCGCATGCGCTCCTTCAGTGCTTCGGGCTGGAACAGCGCGCTGGGTGGCACAACGCCGGAGGCGGCAGCCGCCACAAGCTTCGCGACCCGCCCCGGACGGCAGGACGCGAACCGCAGCGCCATCCATCCGCCGAAGGAATTCCCGATCAGCGCGGCGCGCGCGATGTTCAGTTCGTCCAGCGCGGATTCCAGCCATAGAACGCTCGCGTCAGAATGGAAGTCGAGGCGGTTGTCCGCACTGTTGCCCGCCTCGCCGGGGATGTCCAGAGAGAGCACCCGGAACTTTGGCGCAAGCGCCAGCATGTCGCCAAGAAGGAATGCGCCGTTGCCGCAGGAGCCGTGCAAAAGAATCACCGGCGGCGCTTGCTTTGCGCCCGCCTCGATCACAAACGTCCTGCCCGCGGGCGTAGCGACATAGCGCGTTTCCAGCGGAAACTGCGCGAGGATCTCATTGTACCGCGCGCGAATCATCTCGCGCCCTGCCTCCGATCGGAATACGCTCATCAAAGTCCCTCCCGTGTCTGATCCGTCAGCGTGGCGACATAGTCCAGCATCGCCTGCGTGAATCGCAGTTCACCCCATATCGCGACGCGCACCGTCCGCTCCGGTTCGATGAACTGCGCGGTCATTGTCGACGCGCCGTACTCGATGGGTTTGCTGTTCAGCGCGGCGGTCAGCGTGTTGACAATCCGGATTGCCTCATTCCGCTGGTCTACCCGGATGTCCAATACCGTTGAAACCTTCACACGGCTTTCCGCCGGTTCCTGCGTCTGAACCGAACGCTGCCGCTGGGTGAACGCGTTCAGGTCCCGGGCGGATACCCGCCACCGCTTGCCAATCCTGCTGGCGGGCAAAAGGCCCTCCCGGATGTACCGCTGGACCGTCTTTACGTGCAGGCCCAGCATTCCGGCCACCTGTTCCGCGCTGTAAAACGCATCGTCCATGTCTGAAATACTCCTTATAAGTCCTTTTGAAAGGATTATAAGGGAATAATACGTCGTATGTCAAGCACGAACGGAATATGGCGCGCTGGGCGGCGGCGATCCACTGTAAATTCTTAGGAAAGGGGCTTGACGATCCGGTCATACTGTATATAATGTATATGAACAGAAGATGCGGTATGAACGAATTTCGGAGGTGAGCACGCTGAACATCATTCTATCCAATTCGTCCGACCTGCCCATCTACCAGCAGATTGCCGACCAGGTGCGCGGCTCGATCCTGCGCGGGGAACTGACGGAAGGGGAACTGCTGCCCTCAATCCGCGCCCTGGCGAAGGACCTGCGCATCAGCGTGATTACGACCGGCCGCGCCTACGACGAACTGGAGCGCGAAGGCTACATCGCCAGCGTCGCGGGCAAAGGCTCCTTCGTCGCGCCCAGAAGCCGGGAGCTTTTGCATGAGTCGCGGCTGAACATGGTGGAGGAGAAGCTGGCGGGGGCGGTGCGCTGCGCGGATGCGCTGGGCATCGGCCGGGACGAAGTCGAAACGCTTCTGGGACTGATCTATAAGGAGGGTGCGCAGTGAACGCGCTAGAAGTCAAAAACCTTTGCAAACGGTACGACAAATTCGAACTAAAAAACGTGAGCTTTTCGCTGGAACCCGGCCTGATCATGGGCTTCATCGGCCCGAACGGGGCCGGAAAATCCACGACCATTAAAGCGATCCTGAATCAGGTGCATAAGGACAGCGGCGAGATTCTACTCTGGGGCAAAGACAACGTGCGGGAGGAGATCGAGCTGAAAAACCGCATTGGCGTCGTGCTGGACGAGGGCTACTTCTACGGGCATTTAAGCCTCAAGCGCATGAAGGAACTGATCGCGCCGTTTTACAAGACCTGGGACGAGCGCGAATACCGCCGTTACATCGCCGACTTCCGCTTGGACGAGGGGAAGAAGATCTCCGAGCTTTCCAAGGGCATGCGCATGAAATACGCCATCGCGCTGGCGCTCTCCCACAGGGCGGATCTTCTGATCATGGACGAACCCACCTCGGGCTTGGACCCGATGGTGCGGGAGGAACTTTTGGAGCTTCTGCGCCGGATGATACAGGATGAAAGCAAGGCGGTCTTTTTCTCCACCCACATCACGTCGGACCTGGACAAGGTTGCCGACCGGATCGCGCTGATCAATGAAGGTAAACTGCTGTTCAATTGCCCCAAGGACGAGCTGCTGGACGGCCACGCGGTCGTCAAAGGCCCCGTCTCCGCGCTGACGGGCGAGGCGGAGGCTCTGTTCATCGGCATTCATAAAAGCGGATACGGCTTCGAGGCGCTGACGCAGGACCGCGCTGCCGCCCGGCGGCTTCTGGGCGAACAGGCGGTGTTCGAGCGGCCGACGGTGGAGGACCTGATGCTCTACTATGTCAGGAGGGACAACGAGCATGCTCTGGCTGATTAAAAAAGAATTGACCGCAAATGTAAAGTACCTCGTGATCGGATTTGTGATCTTCCTTGTCTACGCGTTCATCTTTTCGAGCAATGGCGTGGGCCTTTTCACGCTGTGCCTGACCATCTGCGTCTACTCGATTTCGGCGACCAACCTTGCGATCGACGAGCGCTACCACATCGACCGGCTTTTAACGACGCTCCCGGTCAGACGGCGCGATGTGGTGCTCAGCAAATTCCTCTTGATTGATGTGATGTTTGCGGTGTGCCTGGCGCTGTATGCGCTATTGTTTCTGGCGACGAACGCTCTGGGCATTGGCCGAATCCCGCCGGTCTCTTTTTCGGCCGCGATGCTGGGCCTGTTCACCGCCAGTGTGTACAGCGGCGTGACCATCCCGCTGAATTACCGGTTCGGCGCGCAGTCGACCAGGTACGTGGCGATGGGCCTGTTCTTCGTGGTCTTTGCGCTGAGCCCGCTTCTGCCCAAGGGAGCGACGCTTGCGACCGGCGCCGGGTTTTCGGACGGGCTGACGGGGGGCTTGTGCCTTTTGGGCGCGGCGGCGGTGCAAACCGGCTCGTTCTTTCTTTCCAATGCGCTGTTTGCGAAGAAGGACCTGTAACAACGTATTTCATGGATTTTTCGCCGAACCGGTGGCAAAATGCACGGTACAGCGCGCGCGGCCGCGCCATTATTGGTGCGGTTGCGTGCGAAATTCCGATGCGGTTTGTCGTCTTGCATAATTGTGACACAAATGTAACAAAAACCGGTTGTTTCTGTGTGCCCGGCATGCTATAATTTCTCGGAACGGGCTCTTTAAGTGCGGTACATTGATGCCGACAAGAAGCTCTCCGGCGGGTGCGTGCCCGCGCGGGCTTGTCTTGTCTGCGGCAATTCAGCGCAGGCATTTTTTTTATGGGGTGATTTTCATGCGCCTCAAGGCGGAACTGGCGGACGCGCAGAAGATCGACCGCGCGCTGATGCGGCTAACGCATCAGCTTCTGGACCGGAACGGCGACGGGGACATCTGCCTTGTCGGCATCCGCACCCGGGGCGTGCCGCTGTCCGAGCGGCTGGCCGCGAACCTCAAGTCGCTGACCGGGCGGGGAGTGAACGTGGGTGCGTTGGACATCACGCTCTACCGGGACGACCTGACGGAAATCGGCGAGACCGCGCGCCTCAACGGTACCCACATCTACTTTCCGGTGGCGAAGCGCCGCGTGGTGCTGGTGGACGATGTGATCTACACCGGGCGCACTGCCCGTGCTGCCATGGACGCCGTGATCGCGCTTGGAAGGCCCGCCTCCATTCAGCTGGCGGTTCTGGTGGACAGGGGCCACCGGGAGTTGCCCATCCGAGCCGATTATGTGGGCTTCAACGTGCCCACCGAACGGCGGGAGCTGGTTCAGGTGCGCCTTCGGGAGACGGACGGCGGAGATGGAATCCATCTGCTCGAAAAAATGTAGGAACCCTTACGCGCCGCGCGCACACACCGGGCTCATCCGGGCGACGCGCGATCTTCGCATGCCGTAAACGCCGCCAAGGGCGTTTCGATAAGAGGAGGAGTCACACATGGTGTCTCAGAACCAGACCATTGGGTACCTGCCGGATGAGAGACCGCCGATTTGGAAGCTGATCCTATACGCGCTGCAGCAGGTTGTCGTTATGTTCCCGGCGACCATCGCCGTTGCGCTGCTGACCGGCTTTCACGTATCCACCACGATCTTCGCCAGCGGTCTTGCCACGATCTGCTTCATCCTGATCACTGGACGCCAGCTTCCCCTTTATTACGGTTCCAGCTTCTCCTATCTTTCGGCGATCCTTGCGCTGATGGCGCAGAAGGAAATTGCGGCCCTGTCGCTGAACGACCAGATCGCAACCGCGCAGTTTGGCATCGTGATGTCGGGCCTCGTGTCCATTGGGGCGGGCTTCCTGGTCAAAGCCTGCGGCCAGCACGTAATTGAAAAGATCCTGCCTGCTTCTGTCACCGGCCCGATCGCAATGGTCATCGGCCTGACGCTGGCCGGAAACGCGTTGGGCGACGCCGCCAGCTTCGGCGCCAATGCGATCCCCGCCGGGCTGGAGATGACCGCCGCCAACCTTGCCTGGGTGGTCTCGCTGGTCACGCTGCTGGCCACCATCCTGTTCTCCCGCTATCTCAAGGGCTTCTGGAGCCAGCTGCCGCTGCTGCTCGGTCCCGCGGTCGGCTGCCTGGTGGCCTTCATCGCCGGGCAGGCGTCCGGGCTGGACTTCTTCCGGCACCTCTCGCCGGAATCCACCGCCGCCGGCCTCTTCGCGCTGCCCATCTTCACGCTGCCCAAGCCGTCGTGGATGGCCGTCGCCGCCATCATGCCCATCGCCATCGCGACGATTCCGGAATCCACCGCCCACGTGTTCCAGCTGGATATCTACGTCAATGACCTGGCCCGCAAGAAGGGCACCGGCAAGGTCTATAAGATCGCGGACAAGCTGGGCCTGAACCTGATCGGCGATGGCATTGGCGACATGGTGGCCGGCTTCATCGGCGGCCCCGCAGGCACCAACTACGGCGAGAACATCTCCGCCATGGCCATCACCAAGGTGTTCTCCACCTCCGTCCTGATCGGCGCGGCCATCATCGCGATGATCATCGCCTGCTTCACGCCCCTCATCAACGCCATCTACGCCATCCCGACGCCGGTCATCGGCGGCCTTGAGGTCTACCTGTTCGGCGCCATCGCGGCACAGGGCATCGCGATCATGATCGAGAAGAAGACTGACATGTTCTCCTCCAAGAACATCGCCGTCATCGCCTGCATCATGGTCATCGCCATCGGTGGCCAGTACAAGTTCGGCGGTTCCATCCCGTTCTTCGGCGCCAGCATCCCGTGCATCGCGGGCGCGGCCATCTTCGGCATTCTGCTGAACCTGCTGCTCTCCATCGGCGAAAAGCGCGAAAACGCCCAGTAAACGCAAAGCCTCCATTTTCTGCCGCCCGGCGCGAAAGCGCCGGGCGGTTTTCTATCGAACGCTGCCGAGGAACCGGGAGCGCATACCGAGCATACGGTTGGAGTGCGGGCACATGCGGCCTGAAGGCAAGCGAGCGTGAAAGAGATGGAATACCGTTATGACCGGCTGGACGCCGGAAGCGTTGAAAAAATCCTGGAACTGCAACAGCGATGCTGGGTCTACGATCAGGGCATATTTCTTTTGAGCAGCCGCGCACTGATCGAGCGCGCCTTTCAGTTTGACAACTTCGCGTTCGGCGTGTTTTTCATGGAGGAGCTGGTCGGCTTCGTCACCTGCTCCGTACCGGGGCGGCTGTCGAAGATGAATCTGGGCCGCCAGTTTGGCTTTTCAGATGATCAGTTGGACCGGGTCGGACACGCCAACATGCTGGCCATCGCGCCGGAGCACCGGAGGATGGGGATCGGAAGCAGGCTGTTTCGTCTGGCGATGGACGCGTTTCCGGCGCGCTGCGCGTACATCATGACGACCACAAGGGTGGAAAACCATCTGGCTCGGCAACTGATCGAAAGCCGGGGGTTCCGGCTGGAAAAGACGGTGGAGAACTTTGGACAGATGCGCGCCATCTACGTTCTGTGGAAGAATACCGAGCAGGGTTAGAAAATGGGAAGATATCCGGCCCCGGCTCTGATCATCGTGAAAACCCATCCTGCCTCCATCGCTTCCGATGGGCTAGAGCGATTCAGGCGATCAACAAAGTCTCGTTCTGCTTCATACGCTTCTGGCGGACTGCGCGCCGGAAGCGTATTTTATCTGCATCATCAAGCCGCTGGAGGGAAAACTGAACTGAAGAGAAAACGGGGAGGCGCGCGCATGCGCAGACGTGGAATATGGGCCATCATTCTGATTGCGGTGCTGCTGGCGCTCCTCATACTGGCGCTGGTTCGCGGCTTACCGACTAAGCCCGCGCCAAGCCCGACGCCTTCTCCGCAGATCACGGCGTCCGCTGTTCCGTCCGCGTCGCCAACCGCGCCCGTTTTGCCTTCGCCGTCGCCTGCGCCTGTCGAAACGCCCGCGCCGCGGAAGGCGGCGGCTTTTGAACTGCCCGTCGCCGGATCGAGCGGCTATGCCTCGGTCGAGATGAAGCTTCGGGAAAACCCAAGTGGAAGCGCTGCGGCGGGTGGGTCGCTGGACGCCGGAACTGCCTTCCGGATTCTGAAGGAATCGGGCGGCTGGTGGCAGGTTCAGGCGGGAGACAGTTCCGGCTGGCTTCTCAATAAGTACTGCCTGATCAACCTGCCGGACATCGTTCCGTCTATCGTCTACGACGCGACCAACACCTATGCCTCGGTCATTCATTCCTCCGGCGTCCCGCTGTCCGGGATTACCGGCAAGGGGCTGTATCCCGGAAAGCAGTCAAACGACCGCCTGGGAGAAAAGCAGTTCATCATGCCGGTATTGTACCCGATGGCGAAAAAGGTCTTTCGGGCGCAGGAGATGGCGCTGAAAAACGGCGAGACGCTGGTACTCTACGAAGCCTACCGGCCCTTTGAGGTACAGATGGCCATCGTGCGTGCCTTGGCAAAGCTGGCCAATGAAAACAAAACCGTGCTCGCGGGCATTTCCACCGCACCCTGGACGCTCTCCTGGTTTGCGTCCACCCGGCTGTCCAACCACCAGCGGGGCGGCGCCGTCGACGTGAGTCTGGCGAAGGTGACGGATACAAGCCCCGCTGTCTCCGGCGCGTACGGCTATACCCGCGTGACCTCCGCCCAGCGGTACCGGATGCCCACGCCCATGCACGAACTCAGCATGGCGTCCGCCGCGTTTTCGGGGCCGGTCAATTCAAAATCCCGCACCGCCTGGAGGCAGGCCGCGCCCGCCTCCGCGATGAACGACGCGGCGCTGCGGCTGCAGACGTACCTGACCGGGGCGGGCCTTACGCCGCTGGCTTCCGAGTGGTGGCACTTCAACGACCTGGACGCGCTGGATTTGACCGCCGCCAACCCTGGAAGCGGCGGGTTCACGCTCTCAAAATGCCTGAGCGTTCCGCCGGAGGCTTGACCGTATCCCTTTTTCCCCGTTACCCGATTCCTATGGAGTTTCATCGTTTCCGGCGGCATGTACGCCGGAAACGAGCTTCTACCAGTGCGTACACCGGCGGCGGAAACAACACGATCAGGCGGCCACCCCGATTCCTCGGGACAGCCGCCTGAAGTCTTTTCATCGATTAACCGAAGAATTCGTCCACCGTTTCCCGTGCCACCCTCGCCCAGGCGTGGAGCCGCTCGGGCTTGAAGCGCAGCGTAGAGATGTCCTTCATGACCAGTTCGATGGAGCAACCCCTCGTGGCGTTCAGGATGGACAGGATGGCGCGCTTTGCCTCGCCCTCGTCGAAGGAATCGCCCGCGAACACGGCGGGGGAGGGCTTGCAGCTCATCACGTACTTGCCCCGGCAGCGCTCGGCGGCCGCTTCAAAGTTGTTCCAGGGGCTCATGGACACCTTCCGCAGGTTGGGAATCCGATCCATCAGGTCCATCTTGCCGGAGAGAGGCTCGCAGCAGCCGTAGTAGGCCAAACCGAACTGCTTCAGCCAGTCCATTTCATACTGCAGCGAGAACTGCCAGTGCATGGCGGGGCTGACCGAGGAGAAAATCTGCGCGTTGCCGCAGCCCCACATCTGGCTGGGCGGGCAGTGGAAGGGGTGCCGCTTATGCGCATCCAGCGCGGAGACCAAGCCGTAGCCGCCCGAACCCACGCGAACGGGGGCGTTGTTGCTGGCCCAGACGCCCAGATTCCGGTATTTTTCCATGCGCTTCAGCGCCATGTCCACATACCTTCTGACCACTGCTTCCACGAACTCCGGCTCGTCGTAAAGGTTGATGAAGGTCTGATCGACGCCCATCACCCGGATCAGGTAGTCCCAAGGCGTGAACCACAGCCCCCGCGAACCCACCGTGACCACCGGCAGGATGCCGTCAAAAATGGCGGAAAGCAGTTCGCCGTACTGCTTCGTGCGCTCCATGTCGAGAACCACTTCCGGCTCCCGGATCTTCTCCACGTCGTCCATCCCGTTCAGCAGGGTGTGGAAGTGGCGAGACACGATTTCGCTGTTGAACTGGGTAGATCGGGTGTCCACGACTTCGTCGATGCCGAACCCGCTGTCATAGACCACCAGCGGGTTTTCGATGAACGGTTCCGCCACCTGATCGCAGAGCGCATGGTCCAGGCAGTACAGGTCTTTCAGAAGCAAATCCTCAAGCTCCCGCGCGAACGGATGGACGCATTGCAGCTTTAAGGCGGGATCGTCGATCTCCGTCCAACAGATCTCGTCCACGAAGATGGGGGGCTTGATCATTTGAAGGTCGTTGGCGGCGCGCCAGCGGGCCCGCCGTTCGCCCATGACCGGCATCTCGGCATATTCCCGCTTGCGAAGGCCCAGCGCACGCAGGCGTTTCACATCTTCCCCAGAAAGCGCCAACTCCGATTCCGGCAGGCGGCCAAGGGTCAGGTTTTCCGGAAAATCCAGGCCAAAGCGGTCCCGAAGGTTGAGATAACGGCTCATGATGGTTCCTCCTCCGGGCGGGATGTCAAGCTCTGGCCGCGTCAAGCCGGGCGATTTCTTTTTCAATGCGTTCGACATCCAGCGGGTACACGCCGTATTCGCGCACGACTTCCAGCACGTACTGGTAGCTCTCCGGCGCAACATCTGAAGACACCGAGTGGTCGCTCTGGGCTACCCAGCGGCCTTCCACCGCGCCAAGCATCTTGTGCAGCACCTCGCGCTTGATGCGGTTTAGGTCGCCGGATTCCATCTCGCGCACGTCGATGTTGCCCACAAAGCCCAACCGATAGCCGAAGCGCTGCCGGAGTTCTACGATGTCCAGATGGCTCTTGCATTCCAGCGGATTGTAGGAGTCCAGGCCGATATCGATGAAATCCTCATAGATGGCGGTGGCGTTGCCGCAGCCGTGATAGACCACCATCAGGCCGGCCTGATGGCAGATCTCGATCAGCCTGGCCGTGATGGGCTTAAAGTAGGTGCGCCAAAGCTTGGGACTGAAGAGCATGCCGTTGACGTAGGCGACATCGCCCCAGATGTACATGCCCTTGAGCTTGCCCTGGCCGTATTCGATTTGGGCGCGGGTGAACTCGCACAGGAAATCTCCGATGCGCTCGACGAAGTCTCCGAACAGCTCCGGCTCCTCGAGGGGCCAGGTCAAAGAATTTACGGTGCCGATGCAGCGCCACAGGTATTCGTACGCTTCGCACACGGAGCCGAAGAGCACCGTGTCGTTTTCATACTTTTTCAGCCGCTCGGTCCAGGCGGGGGTGTCCCGGTTGATCGCGTCGCCCAGGCCGTTGATCTGATCGTCGCCCGCCACGGTGAAACGGCGCGGATCGCGGGGATCGTCAAATTCAAAGGCTTCCATCTCCTCGGGTTCGTTGACGGAAAACGCGTCGAAGTGGGGCATGGGCGCGGAACCGCTCCGGCGGATGGTGGCGCCGAAACCGGTCTTGAGCTTGATGTTGACGCCGTCGTCCTCCAGTACTTCAAAGGACTGGATCTTCGGGTCCATGTTGGGGGTGACGATCACGTAGTCCAGGTCGTGGAACAGGTAGGGATCGAACGAAGCGCCGCGCTTTTCGCGCTCGCGCAGCAGATACCCGGTCCAGAAATTGTCGCCGACCGGCACCCTGTCGGGCATTCCCGTTCCCCGGACGGCTTTTTCCAGCCGGTCGAGCTTGGCGGCAACCTTATTGTTCATGGTCGTTCCTCCCATTTTCGAATGTCGGTATTGTCATTATAAACGGGCGGCCATGCCGCCCGTTACACAATAATCTTAACAAATGCTTGGATTTTTTATGCTGATTGCGGAAAGACCGTGTGCGTCGTGTCAGACGCCGGAGGCGGGCAGCCGCACGATGACCACCGTACCCAGTTCCTCGTGGCTCAGAAAGTTCAGCCCATAGCCGCCGGGGCAGTACAACTGAATGCGCTCATTGATGTTTTTAACGCCCACGCCGCCCAGCGCCTTGTCGGAGTGGCGCTCCGCCGTCAGGATGCGGGAAAGCTCCTGGGGGTTCATGCCCGCGCCGTCGTCCATCACCAGCAGCACCAGTTCGTCCCCGTCCATTATGCCCCAAACCTTTAGAAGGCACTTCCGGTGGGTGGGCTTGACGCCGTGATAGATGGCGTTCTCCACCAGCGGCTGCAGGATCAGCTTGGGAACGCGGATGGCGTTGCACTGTTCCTCCAGCATGATTTCATATTCGAACCGGGAGTCGTAGCGCATCTTCTGAATCTTCAGGTACTGGGTCACGTGCTCGAACTCCTGTTTGAGCGGCACGATGTCCTCTCCGCCGCCCAGCATCAGCCGGAACAGCTTGGCCAGGGCGTCCGCCATCGCGGCGGCGATCTGCGGCTTATAGTTGCTCATCCAGACGATGGAATCCAGTGTATTGTACAGGAAGTGCGGCGTGATCTGGGACTGCAGCGCGTCCAGCTCCGCCTTGCGCTTGCCCTTTTCGGTCTCGATGATCTTCTGCATCAGCCGCTGGTTGTGGTTGATCATGGAGTTGAAGCCGCTCGCCAGTTCGCCGATTTCATTTTTGGGCGTATCGTCGGCGCGAACGTCAAAGTCGCCCTTTTGTACGCGGCCCATGAGCTTCCGGAGCTTGTCCAGCGGGCGGAATACGCGCCGGGAGAGGAGCAGCGACAGGAGCAGCGCGATGACGGCCGAGGCGATCGCGCCAAAGAGAATTTGCAGGGCCCGCTGGCGGTCGGCGGCGCCGGTGATCATCGCGCGGGGCATCGTGTAGATCACGCGGTAACCCGGGCCGTCGATGGCCGCGGAGAGTACCAGCCGGTCGCCCAGGGCGAAGGAATCCTGGCCGGACAGCGCAATGCGCTTGATTGCGTCGTCCGGCATGGACGTGGGCAGGAGCGACGTGCCCTTGTACGCGGGATCAGGATGATAGATGTAGTTGCCGGCCTTGTCAACGATGAAGATGTAGCCGCTCTCGCCCGCGACCGCGCCGCCGCAGATCTCGGCCAGGGTGTCAGTGGACAGGTTGATCAGAATCGCGCCCAGCGGCTTTGCGCCCCGGGAAATGATGATGGGACGGGTCAGCGAAATCACGCTCTGCGCGCGGCCGTAGGTATCGGTAATCTGGTGGGGCGGCAGAAAGATGCTGCGGCCGTCACTCTCCATGGCGGCGGCGTACCAGGCCAGCCAGTCCTCCGTCGCCTGGGTGGTTGCGAAGAGGTTGGAGGCGGTGTCCGCCAGCGAGCCATTTCGCCCAACGACGGAGATGGAGGTGATTTCCGGGCGGAGGCGGCTCAGGTCTGTCAGGATGGAGCGCACCTGCTGCGAGTTTTCATAATACTGCGACTGGCTGCGCCCGATGTCGGTGTCGTTGACCAGCATCCGAAGCACCGACGACTGCACGTTGGAGAGAGCGGCCAGCTTCTCCATGTCGTCCAGATAGTATTCGAGATTGTGGATCACCTGGGTGAGCATCGCGCCCGCGTCCTGCTCCGCCCGGTCCACCAGCGCGCGCTTGGTGGATTCGCCCGCCATCAACGCGATCAGAAAGCAGATCAAAAACACGCCCGCAAACGACAGGGCGGTCATCTGTGTTCTGAGCTGCGTGGCTTTCTTACGCATGGCGTCTCCTTTTATTATCGATGCTGCGCGCGGTATTCGGTGGGGGTAAGCCCTGTGTATTTTTTAAAACAGACCGAGAAGTACTGCGGATCGCCGTAGCCGGTCTCCGCGGCGACCTCATAGGTGCGCTTCGCGGTGTCCCGCAGGAGCGCCTTGGCCTTTTCCAGCCGAAGGTTAATCAGGTAGTCGATGAATGTGACGCCCAGCTTCTTTTTGAAGAGGATGCTCAGGTACGTGGGGCTGACGAACACATGGGCCGCCGCCGCGTTCAGCGACATGTCCGGGTCCGCGTAATGCTGGGCGATGTATGCGCAGGCGCCCTCAATCAGCTGATTGCCACAGGAGGCCCGGGCCTCTTCCAATTGTCCGTGGGTGATGAGCAGGTGATTAAGGACGATGGCCTGACAGTCGTCCAGCGATTTTGCCGCAAACGCCTGCCGGTAGGCCTCGTCCAGCCTTGCCGGATCGGCCTTGCCGGCATCGGTCATCAGCTTGAACGCGCCGTTCAGAAGGTCGATGGTCAGAACCCGAAGGTTTTCCACCGACAGGCTGCCCGCGGAGCGCAGCTTATCGGCGAACAACTGAATGCCCTCTTCCAGTTCCGCCCGAGATCCCTGCTTGAGCCGCTGAAGCAGCTGATTTACATCGTCAAAAGGATACAGGCGCGCCTCCTCCAGCCGGGCGAAGGCGTCGTAGGTGTTGTAGCGGCCCAGCATCACGCGGCTGCGCAGCGCCTGCCGCGCGCTCATGTAGGACCGGTTCAACTCGCACAGACGGTCCACCGGCTCCCCGATGGCGGCGGTGGTGGCCAGGTCCAGCTGCTCGTACAGCTCGGAGCGGATCGCCTCGAGCAGCTGCGCGACAAAGGCGCGTTCTTTCTCCTTAAACACGGTGCGGGCGCAGTAGATCAGGGCCACGCCGCCACGGTTCAGCTCGAAGACGGCGGCGTCGGTCTTGGCTTCGGTTTTGATGATGTCCAGCGCCGCGCACTCCATCAGCGCCCAGTCTCTGGCCGCGCTGTTTTCGGATTCAAAGTCGATCAGGCAGACGGTGAAGGATTCGCCGGAGATCGGAAGCCCTATAAAGCGCAGCATGTCCTCGATCTCCGCCTGGCTCAGTTCCCGCTCCACCAGCTGATTTAAGAGTTTCTGCCGCATCAGCGGCATTGCCTGATCCAACTGCCTGCGCATGCGGTTCATCTGGTGTTCCCGGACGCGGGCGGCGTCCACCGACCGCTCCAGACGCTTGACCGCCGCCACCAGCTCCGCAGGCGGCATAGGCTTCTGCAGATATTCGCGCACACCCAGCTTCAGCGCTTCCTGCGCGTAGGCGAATTCGTCATGTCCGCTCAAAATCGCCACCATCGTGCCGGGCAGAACTTCCCGCAGCTTCGCCGACAGCTGCAGCCCGTCCAGAAATGGCATGCGGATGTCGGTCAGCACGATATCGGGTTTAAATTCCAGTGCTATGTTCAGCGCCTGTTCTCCATCCTCCGCGCCCCGCGCTTCATACCCGAGGCCCGACCAGTCCACGCTGCCCAGCAGCGCGTCCCGCAGCATGTCCTCGTCCTCGACGATCAACAGTTTGTACATTTCGTTCCCTCCCGGATTCAGGTGCATTCTATCAGATTCCCGCGCTTTCGTAAACCATAGCGCACCGATCGGACACGAAGTGTTAAAAAATTCAGCATAGATGCATAGAAAAATCAACTGTATCCACCGCGGGCAAGCCCTATAATGGTAAAGGATTCGTAATCCCGGAGGGAGGAATGCGCGATGAGCCGAACGACGCCCTGCGACGAGGCACTGCGCATGGAGGGAGTCTCCAAGGCATTCCCCGGCACGCTGGCGGTGGATAACGTGGACTTTGACGTGCTCGCCGGCGAGGTGCACGCACTGGTCGGGGAAAACGGCGCGGGCAAGTCTACGCTGATGAAGCTGCTGGCTGGATCGTTCTCGGACTACACAGGAAAGGTCATTATCCGCGGGAATGAGGTGACGCTGCACACGCCCGCACAGTCCAAAGCCCGCGGCGTCGGCATGATCTATCAGGAGCTGTCGCTGGCCCGGCCGATTTCCATCGCCGAAAACATGCTGGTGGGCAAGTTCCCCAAGAAAGGCCTGTTCATCGACCATCAGGAAGTCCGCCGCCGCTCGAAGGAACTGCTGGAGCAGGTGGGCCTTGGCTACCTGGACCCGTCGATGCCCGTGTCGGACATCAGCCAGTGCGAGGCACAGCTGGTGGAAATCGCAAAGACACTGGGCGACAACCCGCGCATTCTCGTCATGGACGAGCCGACCTCCGCGCTTTCCAATGAGGAAGTCAAGCGGCTGTTCGACATCATCCACAAGCTGAAGGCGCAGGGCATCGCGATTATCTATATCTCGCACCACCTGCAGGAGGTGTTTGAGATCGCGGATCGCATCACCGTCATGCGCGATGGAAAGAAGCGGGGTACCTACGCCACGAAGGATACCAACCGCACCGAGATCGTTGACCTGATGGTCGGCCGGTCCGTGAGCGAATTTTACAATCGCCGCAGTCCCCAAATCGGCAAGGAGCTTCTCAGGGTCGAACACCTGAGCCGCTGGGGATTCTTCCATGATGTGAATTTCCAGGTGCGCGAGGGCGAGACGCTGGCCATCTGCGGTCTGGCGGGCGCGGGGCGCACGGAACTGGCCAGGGCCATCGTGGGCGTGGACCCGTTTAGCGACGGTTCGGTCTACCTGCGCGGCAAGAAGGTTCATTTTAAAAACATGCGGGAAGCCATCCAGTCGGGCATCGTATACCTGACGGAGAGCCGTAAATACGACGGACTGGCCGTCCGCCTCACCGCCGGTGAAAACACGGTGGCCGCTCACATCCCGAAGCTCTCCAGAGGGCCACTGTTCAATCCGTCGATGGGCGCCAAAGATGTGAAGGAACTGATGGAAGCCCTCAGCGTCTATCCGATGGAGACAAACCGTCCCGTGACAAACTTCTCCGGCGGCAACCAGCAGAAGATCCTGATGGCCAAGTGGCTGATGACGAAGCCTTCCGTTCTGATTCTGGACGAGCCCACCCGCGGCGTCGACATCGGCGCCAAGGAGATCATCCACAAGGCGGTTGAAAACCTGGCCGCCAACGGCAGCGCCGTCATCCTGATCACCAGCGACCTTCCGGAGATGGTGGGCCTGAGCGACCGGGCGGTGGTTCTCAGAAACGGCCATGTGATCGGTGAAATCAAACGGGATGAGATCAGCGAAAGCGCGCTTTTATTGGCCGCGAACGGGGAGGGGAAGCATGTCCATGAATAGCGCATCCGTTCCTCAGGACGAACGCAAGCGCAGCGTTAACCAGCTGACGGTGGTCGTCAACCGCTTGGGCGTGTATGTGATCGTGCTGCTGCTGGTCGTTCTTGGCATCGTCCTCGCGCCCGGCAAGTTCCTGACGGGCAAGAACCTCATGTCCGTGGTGCAGGCGGTCTCCATTCTGGGCATCACCTGCGTGGGGATGAGCTTTGTGGTGTTCAGCGCAAACTTCTCCGACATGTCGGCGCCGATGACCATCGCCTTTTCCGGCATGATCTCGGTTACCTGCATCGGCTTAGGCTTCTGGCCCAGCCTGCTTCTGGGGACGCTCGCGGGGACGCTCCTAGGCATCGTCAACGGTTTCGTGATCGGCAAACTCCGCGCGCACCCGGTCATCTGGACGATGGCGTTCAACTTTGTCATTTCGGGCGTGGTGCGCTGGCTCTACGGAGGCAATCAGGTGTATCCGGACATCATCGCCGGCGACACCCCGGCGGTAGAAGCCTTCTTTGCACTGTCCCGCTCCCGTTATCTGCGCATCCCGGCCATGGTGCTGGTGATGGCCGCGATGTTCATCCTCGGCCAGTACATCCTGACGCGCACCGCCTTCGGCAACCAGTTGAAAGTGGTGGGTTCGAACTATGAAGCGGCACGGCTCTCGGGCATCAACATCGTGAAGGTCATCATCATCGTGTTCCTGATCTCCTCGTTCTGCGCCTCGATCACCGGACTGTTCCTGGCCTCGATTTCGAAGACTGGCGCCTACTACAACGGCGAGGGTTATGACTTCCGCGCGATGACGGCGGTTCTTCTGGGCGGCATGACGCTGGCGGGCGGCAAGGGCGACCTGATTGGCACCTTCGGCGGCGTTCTGACGATGGGCCTATTGTCCAACATCATGAACCTGGTCGGCGTATCCACGTTTGAGCAGTATCTGGTGCTGGGCGTGATGTTCCTGGTGATCGTGTGGATCAACACCACTTCCGACAGAAAGCTGGGGCGAAGCTGATGGCCGGATTCAAACGGAAATCCTTACCCAGGCGGATCAATGATAACCGCGCGTACCTTCTGGTGGCGCTGATGATGGTGCTGGGCATCTTTGCGCCCAACTTCTTCACGCTGTACAACATGAAGTCCATCCTGGATTCCACAATTCTGTATTCGATGATCGGCATCGGCTTTACGCTGTGCATGATCGCCGGGCACATGGATCTGTCGGTCGGCTACATGGCCAACCTTGGCGCCGTGCTGGTCATGGGCATCCACACGCTGCAGAAGCAATCCTGGGCGGTGAGCGTACCGGTGGCGCTGCTGGCGGGCATCCTGTTCGGCGCGCTGAACGGCATTCTGATCTCCAAGGGTAAGATCCACTCGTTCATTGTGACGCTGGGCATGCAGTTTGTGCTCAAAGGCATCATGTACATCTACTGCAACGGCGCGGAAATCGGCGACAAGGGCGACTTTGCCTTCGCGGACTTTCTGAACAAGTTCCTGAAGCCCTTCCCGCTGACGCCCAAGGTCATTGTTGCGCTCACGATGGTGATCGTGCTGGCGGTGATCCTGAACAACACCCGCTTCGGCCGCAACGTCTACATCGTCGGCGGCAATCTGGAAACCGCGTGGCTGGGCGGCGTCAATTCCACCGCCACCACGGTCGCGGTGTTCGCGATCTCCGGCTTTGTGTCGGCGATGGGCGGCGTATTGTTCGCCATCGCGCAGTCGTCGGCCGCGCCCAACATGGGGGAGAAGGGCATCGCGCCGCTGATGGTGGCGCTGGCCGCGACGATCATCGGCGGTACTTCCACCGATGGGGGCAGGGGCAGCGTATGGAAGACGTTCATCGCGGTCCTGGGCCTGATGGCCATGTTCAACGTGCTGACCGCCCTGGTCGGCAAGTATGAAATTCAGATCCTGTCCAACGGCGTGGTGCTGGCGGCGGTCGTTCTGTACGAGACCATCACCAACTACTTCGCCAAGCGCAAGATCGGCATCCGCGCGCAGTTGGTTGTAGAGCGCGAACGCATGCTGGCCTCCGCCAAGTAAGTCGGGTTTGCCCAACGACGGGTGAATATAATCGATGGAGGGAAACGCAATGAAGAGGATCCTGTTACTTGCCCTGGCGCTCCTGATGGCGATTGCTCCGGTCACCATGGCCGCGGTTGATCTGCCCGACCCCACCAGCGTGCTGTCTACCGATGGTCAGATTCTCATGCCCAAGTTGACGGTCAAGGAATTCCCCGAGCGTCCCGCCGATCCGTCCGCGCTGCCCGAAGATGACTCCGGCCGCTATTATGACATGGAGTACGCAGGCTGGAACGCCGGCGACAAGGAAAACATCCCCACTTCTCCTGCCGACGGCCCCAAGGGCAAGAAGGTCATCCTGATCGTCCACGGCGATCACCCCTGGACCACCGCCTACATCAATGGCGCCAAGAAGGCCTGCGAATTCTTCGGCATGACCCTCGAAGCCTGGAGCCCGAACTGGGACGTCAACGTTCAGAACCAGCTGATCGACCAGGCCATCAACGCCCATCCGGACGCCATCGGCCTGATCCCGCTCAACGCTGAGTCCGCCGTGCAGCAGTTCCGTAAGATCAACGAAGCCGGCATCCCGGTGTTCGGCACCAACACCCTGCCCACCTCCGACGCCATGAAGTACATGATCTCCTGGACCGGTCCGGACGACTGGGGCCAGATGCGCCTGCTAGCCGGCAAGCTGGCCACCGCCATGAACAACAAGGGCGGCATCTGCTACATCACCCACAACGCGGGCACCTCGCCCTACTTCGCCCGTACCTACGGCCCGATCACGGAGTTCAAGAAAATCGCGCCCGACATCAAGACCCTTGACATCCAGACCCCGGGCTTTGATGCCGTGCAGTGCAAGCAGGTCGTGTCGGACTGGATCACCCGCTTCGGCACCGATCTGAACGCCATCTTCCTCGCGGACGACTCCGCGCAGGCCATCGGCACCATCGACGCCATCAAGGAAGCGGGCCGCAGCGACATCCTCGTCGTGGCTGCCGGCAACTCCAAGCAGGGCATGGACCTTGTGAAGAGCGGCGACCTCTTGGCCATCAACTACCAGACCGCCGAGGGCGACGGCGCCGCCGTGTGCTACTCGATGGCCAAGTGGTTTGCCGGCCAGGAAGTGCCCGCCATCGGCTACCTCGCGCAGGACATCATCACCAAGGACAACGTGGACGGCTTCTACCCGCCGCAGTGGTAATCGGGAGGCAATGAAAATCTGCCGTGCAGCTTTTCATTGCGGGACAGCGGCGCATGCCCTGTGAGCCGAAGGCTCACGGGCGGGCCCGCGCGCGAAGCTGGATGCAACCTGCGGCCGTACACGCCGCCCTCCGGTTGCCTTGAATGAATCGGGGCGCGGCCCCGAACCCCGAAGGTACGCGTGTGGAAGCGCCGCTTAGAAATCCCAATCACTTCTTGCCCCGCGTCCAAACAGGGCGCGGGGCATTTGCAAGGAGGTCCATATGGGCAAGGTTCAGAGGTTTGGCTCGGTGATCGGCGTGAAGCCCGAGAAACTGGCGTATTACAAGAAGCTCCACGCCGCGCCCTGGCCGGAGATCAACCGGATGATCAAGGAATGCAACATCCGGAACTATTCCATTTACTACAAGGACGGGCTATTGTTCAGCTACTTTGAGTACGTGGGCGACGACTACGAGGCCGACATGGCCAAGATGGCCGCCGACCCCAAGACGCAGGAATGGTGGGCGGAGTGCAAGCCCTGTCAGCAGCCGCTGGAAACCCGCGCGCCGGGCGAGTGGTGGGCCGACATGCCCGAAGTGTACCATCTGGACTGAGATTCGAAAAAAGAATGCCGCCCGATCCGGAAAACGGAACGGGCGGCTTTTCGCTTGGGTATCAGGTTTCGAAGCGTTTCATGACCGGGGTTCTTCGTGGCGGGGATTGCTGGTTGTCTGTCACAGGGCCATTGCCTGACGAATGTCCTTCTTCGCCGCCTTGTCCAGAATATCGCCGGACAGCGCGGTCATGAGGAACGCTTGCACGGAGTCTCTCAGGTCCGGGTTTCCGGTAAGCGGCAGAAGCGCGTGGCAGATGTCCAGAAGGATCAGCTTTCGCATGGTTTCCCGGACAGATGCGGGATCCAGTCCCATCAGCGCTTCGGCCACCGGCTTCGCGGCGTTTGGCGCGATTGCGGCGATTTTCCCAAGCGACTGGATCGCCTGCCGGGCGGTGATGGGTTTTTCGTCTTCGATCAGGCGAAGACAGGCGGGCAGACACTCCCAGACCATTTCGCCATCCGCCCACCGTGCGTTTGCCGCCAGCATCTGGATGCCGATGGAGCGCTGATAGGAATTGGCGTCTCCGAGCTTAACACAGAACCGCGGCCAATGGGGGAGCACATCAGGGGACGCTTCCGAACGGGCGAGCAAGAGCAGCAGCGCCTGATAGCGCGGCGCGTCCGCCTTTTCATTCAGGATTTCCACAAGATCCGCAACATCCTGCGCGGTCAGCGATTCCGACGCCTTCAGATCGCCCTTGGGGAGGGCTGAAAGCTCTTCGATTGTCATGACGACTTCCTCCCATTTCCCATAAATTACCCCTATGATATCACAAAGCGTATTTCCAGGAAAGGGCGAAATGTTTGTCCGCGCTGAACCGGTTTTCATTTCCGTAACGGAAGCAAGGTTTACTGAAGAGTTCGAAATCCTGCGGCGCAATCCGGTTTGGCCAGCATACGGAACCGCCCCGCGGCTGACAGCCGCGGGGCGACAATGAGGATTTTTTCGATTTAGCCCAGAATCTGCTTGAGATCGGCCTCGGCGGTGGTGGTGGGCGCGATGCCGTAGTGCTCCACCAGGTAGGCGAGGATCGCAGGCGACACGAAGGCGGGCAGCGTCGGGCCAAGCTTGATGTTGCGAACGCCCAGAGCCAGCAGGGTCAAGAGGATCGAGACGGCCTTCTGCTCGTACCAGGAGAGGACCAGCGTCAGCGGCAGATCGTTGACGCCGCATCCGAAGGCGTCCGCCAGCGCCACCGCCACCTTGATGGCGGAGAAGGCGTCGTTGCACTGGC
>CALGYL010000387.1 GCA_937934775.1 uncultured Clostridia bacterium | reverse complement strand
CCGTGCCAACGAAGGCTATAAGGCATACCTCAAGCAGATGGCTTCCTGGTATGAGGAAGGCTTGATCGACCGCGATTTTGTCAACCGGGACGTGAAGGACGCCCTCAAGATGTTCTACAATGACCGCACCGCCTTCTGCGTGATCGGCAACTGGCAGACCACGGAGGTCAACACGCTGGGCAAAGCCGAGAATCCGGATTTTGAAATCTATCCGGTGCGTGTGCCGCGTCTGACCGATCCCGAAGCGCCTTATCATCTCGGCAATCCGCTGTCTGAAGGCGGCATCGGCGACATGCTCATCTCCTCCAGTTGCAAGAACCCCGTTGCGGCTGTGAAGCTGCTGGACTACCTGTACAACATGGATCTCGCGGAGCTGGCTTACTGGGGCGTAGGCGAGATGGAGGACGGCACCAGCACGTACATCATTAATAAGGACGGGCTGCACGAGTATGGCGATGCGATCCTGAACAACCCCGACTGGCCCTATGAGACCATCCGCCATAAGTACACGCTGCAGATTTTCCAGCGCCAGTTGCTGGAGGAGCCGGAACGCTTTGAGTATTCCGATCCAATCTGCCAGACGGCCTGGCAGGAATGGGGCTATAAGACCGATCGCGACGGCCGCCTGCCGGAGTCCGTTTCCCGAACGGTGGAAGAGGATACCGTCTACACCCGCAATCAGGTGGAAATTGAGACTTACAGCGACGAAATGGTCTACAAGTTTATCACCGGTGGTCTCAATGTGGATGAGCAGTGGGACACCTTTGTCACCACGATGGGCGAAATGGGCCTTGCCGACAATGAGGCGATTCAGCAGGCTGCCTATGACCGCTGGCTAAAGCGCTGACAAACGGTAAGCTGGACCGTATTCACTTGACCATCGCCGGGGGAGAGGGGGCTTCCCCCCCTTTCCTCTGGCATTTTTATACCTTTTTTTAGCGAATTCCGGGGCAAAACGTTCATCCAAAGGGCAAGTCGATAGAGGGAGGAACCCGCGATGATTGCAGCGGCAAAAAAAAGCCCTGTCAAGCGCAGACAATCGGGGTATATCAGTAATATCATCCACAACCCGATGCTGTACCTGATGGCGCTTCCGGTGATTGCGTACTATATCACATTCCATTACCTTCCCATGTATGGCGTGGTGATAGCCTTTAAAAACTATGTGCCGGCGCGGGGCATCTGGGAGAGCCCATGGGTGGGACTCGAGCACTTTAATACCTTTTTCACCAGCTCGTATTTTCTGCGACTTTTACGAAATACGCTGTCCATCAACCTCAAGGAATTGCTCTTTTCGTTCCCGATCCCGATTCTGTTCGCGATCTTGCTCAACGAGGTGCGCAGTACGAAATTCCGGCGCATCGCGCAATCCGTCACCTATATGCCGCACTTTGTTTCGACCGTGGTTATTTGCGGCCTACTCGTCGATTTTACCAAGAGCACAGGCGTGCTCACCAATCTTTTTGTGACACTCGGAATGCCGCGTGTCAACATGCTCTCGGTGCCGGAGTATTTTCAAGGCATCTTCATCGGGGGCATTGTGTGGCAGTCGTTTGGATGGGATTCCATCATCTATTTTGCGGCGCTCACCGGCATTGATCCCGCGCTATATGATGCCGCGCGAGTCGACGGCGCGGGTCGCTTCAGGCAAGCGCTCAATGTAACGCTGCCCGGTATTGCCCCCACCATTGTAATTTTGATGCTTCTGCGCATCGGCTCCATGATGAGCGTATCCTGGGACCGGATCGTTCTCCTATATAACCCGCTTACCTACGAGTCTGCGGATGTGCTCAGCAGCTATGTCTATCGCATTGGCCTGACCAAGATGCAGTACAGCTTTGCAACGGCGGTAGGGCTGTTCAATTCCGGAATCAACATTCTGCTGCTGATCAGCGCCAACGCAATTTCCCGGCGCGTTAGCGAAAACAGCTTGTGGTAAGGGGGAAAGCGCGTGAAAACCGACGAAATCTCCATGAAAAAAAAGAAAAAGCGCTCCGCGGGAGAGCGGACGTTTGATTGTCTCAACATCTTTTTCATTCTGGTTCTGGTTGGCGTCACCATATACCCGCTTTTATACACGGTTTTCGCATCCTTCAGCGATGCGCGCGCATTGCTTCGGCATGAAGGGGCGCTGCTTTTCCCGCTGGGCCCGATAACGCTGCAAGGGTATTTCATGACCTTTTCCAATCCCAATATTCTGCAGGGTTTTATAAACACCGTGGGCATGGTGTTCAGCGGTACCGTGATCGGTGTTGTCATGACCATGCTAGGCGCGTATGTGGTTACGCGCAAGAAGTTTAAGCTGCGCGGCATTATGATGAAGGCCATCCTCCTCACCATGTTTTTCAGCGGCGGCATTATCCCCACCTTTTTCGTGGTGCGCAATGTAGGGCTTTACAACAGCTTTTGGTCAATGGTTATTCCCAGCGCGCTGAATACCTATAACCTGATTATTCTACGCACATTTTTCATGGGCATACCGGACAGCCTGGAGGAATCCGCCGTACTGGACGGAGCCAGCGACATGCAGGTGTTGTTTCGGATTTTCCTCCCGCTTTCGCTGCCGGCGCTCGCGGTTATCACCCTCTACTATGCTGTGGATTATTGGAACAGCTGGTATCCGGCACTGCTCTACATTCGGGAACGAAAGCTGTACCCGCTCCAGATGTTTCTGCGGGAGCTGCTTATCCTGAATGAGAACGTGGAATCCGCCAGCGGTAAGCAAATGGTATCCGAGGTGTATACCCGGGAACTGGTCAAGTACTGCACGGTGGTGGTGTCCACCGTACCGATCCTGATTGTGTATCCGTTTTTACAGAGATATTTTGTCAAGGGCGTAATGATCGGCGCTATCAAAGGCTGAGGAGGCAGGCATGAAGGAGAAACGGGCGGAGGTAATCGCGGCGCTGCGGGTCGCCGCCAAGGTGTATGAGGCCTTTAAGCGGGCGGCGAAGGTGGGCGCCTCTGAGCGGGATCTGCACGCAGCGGTGATGTTGGCGGCGCGAGGTCATTCAGTCAATTTTGATCTGTTGAGCGGCCCGAGAACGGCAAGCATAGAGGGCGCGGCGACCGAACGCGCACTGGAGCCGGGAGACCCGGTGCTGCTGGATCTGTGCCTCAAATACGGCGATCACTGGTGTGACGTATGCCGCACATATTTCCTTGGCGAGCCGGATCCATCCGCAAAAATGGCCTATGAAGCAGTGCTTGAGTGCTTTCGACTCGTGGCCGGGCTTATCAAAGCGGACCTATGTGCCAAAGATGTGTACCTGACGGCGGAGAGATTTTTTGCCGAGCGCGGCATGACGGGCTGGATGCGACACCACACCGGCCACGGCATCGGTCTGACCCCCTTTGAAGCGCCGATCGAAGTGGCGGATTCTTCGGATGTGATCCGGGTGGGGGATGTGGTGACGGTGGAAATCGGCGTATACTCGACGGATGCATTTGGCATCCGCTTGGAGGACGATTTTTGCGTAACCGAGAACGGAGCGGTCAACCTGTGGGATTACCCCAAGGCCCTCAAGGATATAACGATTGGGTCGTTCGAGGGGTAGCGCTTCAGGATGTGGCGGGTATAAGTACGCCGGACTAAAGATTTACGAGGTCAGGGGAAGCGTATGAAAGCGATGATCTGGGAAGGCCGTGATCGACTGCGGCTGATAGAAGTTCCAAAGCCCGAAGTAAGGCCGGGCTGGCTGACCATAATGGTGATGAGCGCCGGCGTGTGTGCCACCGACGCGCACATCATCCACGGCACATTTTACAATGGAGAACCGCCGCACGTGCTGGGGCATGAGATTGCAGGTGAAGTGGTGGAGGTTGGCGGTGACAATCTTCAAAATTGGCTCGGTAAGCGGGTGGTGGTGGAGACCGCCGTTGGCTGCGGCCTGTGCGAACATTGCCGGAGCGGCAACAAGCACCTGTGCGCCCAGGGCGGGGAGATCGGCTTTCCGCCGTATATGGGGGGCTACGCGCAGTATGTTTCGGCGCCCTACACCTCGGCTCATGTGATGCCGGACAGCATGAGCTATGACGAGGGGGGCATTTTGGAGGCCGTCGCCTGCCCGGTGGGGGCCATCCGCCGGATTGGCCTTGACTTCGGGCAGACGGTGCTCGTTCAAGGGGTGGGCGTTGCGGGGCTTTCATTTTTACAGGCGGTTCGAGCATGCTCGGCGGGCAAGGTGATTGCGACCATCACGCGGGAGACGAAGCGCGAGCAAGCGCTTCGATTTGGCGCGGATGTGGTGGTCAATGTGAATGCGGAGGATCTGACGCAGCGCGTGATGCGGGAGACGGACGGACGCGGCGTGGATCTTTCCATTGACGCGGCGGGAGCGTCAAAGACCACAACGGACGCGGTGATGCTGTGCGCGGCCCGGGGACGCGTCTTACTGTACGGGCTGCCGGACGAAAAGAATCTCCCCGAGTTCCCGGTAACGCGCATCATTATGAAGCAGCTGACCATTCTGGGGCTGACCAACAACGAAATGGGCTGGACGCCGCTCCTTGGCATGGTGGAGCGTGGCGCGGTCAACGTACGGGACATGGTTACCCATCGCTTTGCGCTGGAAGAACTACCGCGGGCGATTGAGCTGGTTACCCGCAGGCCGGACGACCTGATCAAAGCGGTGGTGCATCCGTGGGACTGATTAAGCTTTCGCATAGAGGCGAGGCACAGAGTAAACGCAATATTGGAAAGGTGGTTTTCCTTTGAAAATTACGGATGTTAAGGCGCATATCGTTCGGCAGCCGGAAATATCGCTCATTGGGGACGGAACGCAGGATTCCGTCATCATCCGGATTGATACTGACGAAGGCATCTATGGTCTTGCGGAGGTCGACTCCGCGCCTTATCTGGTGAAGCAGGCCATCGATATGCCCGATTCCCACAGTGCGCAGCGCGGCATGCGCAACGTGCTTCTCGGCATGGATCCGCTGGCAACCGAAGTGATCTGGGATAAGCTGTACGAGAGCACCTATTATTACGCCCGGGGCGGCGCGGGGATGCACGCCATCAGTGGCATCGACATGGCGCTTTGGGATATCCGGGGCAAGGCGCTGGGCGTTCCGGTATATCAGCTGATGGGCGGAGCGTATCAAAAAAGAATCCCCGCCTACATAAGTATTTTAATGCCCTCTACCGAGGACGAGGTCAAGCAGTTGGTCGATTATCATATGACCAGCGGCTATTCCGGCATCAAATTCGGTTGGGGCAATCTTGGCGACGACATGGCGCATGACTTGAAGCTGGTGCGCGCCGCGCGCAAAGCGCTTGGCGCGGACAAGCTCCTGATGATCGACATCGCCATGAACTGGCGCGAGTACAAGACCGCGCTGGATGCCTGTCACGCCTATGAGCAGGAAGGGGTCTACTGGGTGGAGGAGCCCTTCCGGGTTGAGCAGCCGGAGATGTTTGCGAGGCTGCGCGGCGAAACCTCCCTGAACATTACGGCCGGGGAAGAACTGAGCGCGCTGGGTGAATTTGAAAGCTATCTTGAAAAAGGCTGCTTGGACATCCTTCAGCCCGACCTGAGCCGCTGCGGCGGGCTGACCATCGGCAAAAAGATACTGGACGCGGCCAAGCGCTATCAGGTACCGATCATACCGCACAACTTCAAAAGCGGACTGTTGATGTCCGCCACGCTGCAGTATATAGCGACCCTGCCCGATGCACGTTATTTGGAATACTGCGGACAGGAGACGGTGCTCAGCCGCAGCCTGATCACCGAGCCCGTAACGGTCAAAGACGGCTGGGTGGAGATTCCCGATCGGCCGGGCCTGGGCATCGAACTCAACATGGATACCGTGAACCGCTACCGCGTCCAATAGCGCCGCGTATCGAGGAGGATGACCTGTGACGTTTGAATTTTTGCCGGGCGAACTTTGGTGGGTGGGGCGTACCTTTGACGGTGTAAAAATGCCGCTGGATGCCACTGCTGAGTATAGCGTGGATTTGTGCCATGTCAAGCCCAATGCGGGCGCATCGGTCATGCTTTCAAGCAAGGGGCGGTTTGTCGCCGGAGAACAGCCGTTTTGCGTGGACATGCGCAAAGGGTGCGTTACCGTATCCAGTGAGGAGAAACTGAAGCTGGAAACGGCGGGTTTGACTTTGATGGACGCTTACCGGGCGGTGGCTGCGCGCTGTTTTGTTCAAGCAGACCGTGCGCCCGGCGAAGTGTGTTTTTCCGCGCCGGTGTACAACAGTTGGATCGAAGTCGGTTTTGAAACCACCCAACAAAAGGTGCTCGAATATGCCCGTGGACTCATCGACAGCGGCGCGCAGCCTGGCATTCTGATGATCGACGACAACTGGATGGTGCGCTATGGGCTGTGGCGGTTTGACCGGGAGCGTTTTCCGGATCCCAAGGCCATGGTGGACGAACTGCACGGGATGGGGTTTCGCGTCATGTTATGGGTGATCCCCTACGCGGTGGCCTCCGGGCACCCGTATCTGGAGCTCAAAGATGAGAAGCTCTTTGTGATGAATGTCGATGGCACGCCAAAACTTACGCCGTGGTGGAACGGTACCAGCTGCCTTTTGGATGTGAGCAATCCGGCGGCGGTGAAATTCCTGACCAGCCAGCTGGACGAGCTGGTGCGTGACTTTGGAATCGACGGCTTTAAATTTGACGCGGGCGATCCGCTGATGCAGGACGGCACCTTCTCGTTTCATTTCCCGATTCCGCAAAACGCGGACGACGCGCTGTACAGCCGCATAGGGCTTAAGTATCCGCTGGCGGAGTACCGCGAAAGCTGGAACATGGGCGGCGCGCCACTAATGCTGCGCCAGCAGGACAAGGCGCATACGTGGGACGAGGAAGGCCTGCGCGCACTGATCCCGAACGGATTGGCGTTGAGCCTGATGGGATATCATTATCACTGCCCAGACATGGTGGGCGGGGGCGATTTGGGTGTCGTAAACGCCAACGGGCCGCTGGATCAGGAACTGTTCGTGCGCTATACGCAGGTGAGCGTGCTGTTCCCGGTCATCCAGTTTTCGATGGCACCGCACCGAATCATGGATGCCGTGCACTTTAGCGCCTGCAGACTGGCGCTTGAGGTGCGTGAGCGGCTGACCCCATATCTATTGAGGCGGGTGACGCTGGCTGCAAAGGAGAACGAGCCGATTTTTGCGCCATTGGAGTTTTACTACCCGAACGAGGGATTGGGCAATGTGACCCAGGGATTCTGCCTGGGAGATCGCTATGTCGTGTATCCCATCGTCTGGAAAGGGCAGACCCAAGCGGAATTTGCGCTGCCTTGCGGCACTTGGAAGGATTGGCGGGGGGAAATCTTTACCATCGAAACGCACGGAACCCGCGCTTACGCGGTTGGGCTTTATGACTTGCCCCTGTTTGAAAAAATGGCGTAGTACCAATCCGAAACAAAATGAATGGTCGAACCGAATCCTTGGAACAATCTATGGGTTGGCGTTTGACCAGCACGGAAAGACACACCGCGCGAAATTTTACAGCGTGCGCGGTGTGTTTTTGTTGGCGTCGGCTTTGTGGGATGCTTGTGTGGCCGGCCGGCGCTGATGGGTTGTGCGAACAGCATTACCGCGGTATGCGGCTGTTGGCATTCGGCAGCGGGGCGAAGGGATTGTGCGGTTCGGCTTGGTACCAGTAGGCCACCGAGGAGACATCATCCTGTCGCTCGAAAAGGCCGTGCTCATTGGCGCCGATCTGCTGCATGGTCACTTTGAGATCCCGGTCAAACAGGATCGGGTCCGGGATGTGGAAGCGGTACAAGGCGCGCATGGGCGGGCATTCGCTGTGGAAAAAATCGTTCCGGTAATTATCGTCTCTCGAGTAAAACGGGTAGCCCATATACGGGGTACAAAAGGTCTGTTCCTCCGTTTGTCCCTGACTGTCCTTGCCGCCAAACGACCATGCGCCCCCAAAATAATCCTCGCATCCGGTGCCGCACAGGGTGGGGTAGTCCTCGTCTCCGTCCAGGTAGAACTTGAACTCGCCCTCGCCCCACCAGGCGCGCTCCAGCGTTTGCAGCGCCACAAAGGTGCCCACGTAATGTCCCTTGCCGCGAATGCCGTCCACGATGGTATAATCTTCGCCTGTGGCCGTCAGGCGCTGCCTGCGCCACTGCGCGTGAAAAGTACCCGCGCCGGATGGCGGCGCGTCGTACTCCGTATAGTCAATTTGGAAAAAGAAGCCCTGCACGTCGCCGCCGTGCTGGTTCTCAACGGTGATTCTCGCCTCGTTGCGAAAGGGCATGGGGAAAAAGCAGTTCATGCCACGCTTGGGGTTGACCACGATGGGCTGGGAATTGACCGGATATCCGCGCCCAAAGCCGTTCAGGAAGAAATCCCCCAGAGGAACTTCGACAGACGGCGCGTCCTCTCCGTCCCAGTACATGCGCAAAACCAAATCCCTGAGCACATAGCGCCCGGCGGGGGTCTGGTCCGTCACCGTACACCAGATGTGTTGCATCATACCCGCCCCGGAGATGTGGGCCAGCGTTACGGTCTCGTTTTGCTTGATCACCGGAATGCAGGGAGAGCCCTTTCGGGAGGGCCCCAGCGTGCCGGAAGCTTTGCCGCCGCCGCCCTTTTGGCCGGTGGGATTTTCCGCGTTAATAGCGCGCGAGCGTCCTTCGCGAAAAAGGTGCAGGCCGGAGACCGAAAAGGGATCAATCATTTGAAAACCTCCAAATGCAGTAATGCTTAAGCAAAGTACCAAAAATATAAAAGACGAAGGCTTTCGGTTCAGACGGCCGCCAGATCAAAAAAAGAGAGCACGACTTCCGTGGTAATGGTTTCAAAGGGATTGAGCACCGGAAGGGCGCCCTCCCTCGCCGCCTGTGCCCGGCCGTTTACCCGGTTGTTGGAGGGCTCCAACCCCAGAACGTAATCCCCGCTGCGCAGGCACCGCCACTGAATGAGGGTTGGCAGCGTATCCGCGCGGTAGCGCACGCCGAACCCGATGCCGAGGAACCGGTTCTCCGCCGTGGCGGCGCAATAGCCGTTTTGTATGGGCAGCTGGTGATGGAAGTCCTGTTCTTCAAAGGATGCCTCCGGGGGCGAAAAACCGGAAAGCTCCGAAAGATGCGCCCGGGCTTGTTCGGTGGCGGGGCTGGTTTGAGTCCCGTCTGGCAGGCGCAGTTTCAGATGTTCGCTGAGCATGGGATAGCCAAGGTTGATGTGGTAGAGCAGCATATACGGCTGAGGGTAGGGGGTTTGGTTGCTGATGGCATCCTCAATGCGCACCTCGCTTGCGTCAAGCGGAAAGGTGAGCGTACGCTTTAAAAGTAGGTTTTCGCCGAACAGAGCGCTTTCGCGCATCTGCCCCTGCAGGATCAGCGCATTTTCCTCAAGATGAACGCTGCGCATCGTTGCGCTCTGCAGATGAATGCGTCCGTGGGCGGGCTGCGCTTCGTCCGCTGGCCCGACATTCATAAGGCCGCAGGTGTAGAGCATTCCGCCGCTGAAGCGCCGCTCAAACGGAGTAGCAGCGTCCCCCTGTTCTCCGCTTTTGCCGAGATAGCTAATCGGTATACCGGCGAAACTCAGGCGGGAAATATCCATGCACCGATCCCATAGAACGGTTGCGGACAAGCGGCTCGGGAGCGCAAGTTCATGGCAGGCGCAGGTGCGTCCATCCCCTTGACGGACCGACGTTTCCTGCTGGTACACCAGTTGCTCCTCCCGGGAGATATATCCGTTTTCGATGGCCTTCTGATGGTTCAAAAACATGAAAACTATAGCTCTCCTTTATTTTGGGCGCGGTATCGCCCGGGGGTAATGCCCTCGATTCGCTTAAAGGAGCGGATGAAGGAATCTGCGCCAAAGTAGCCCACGCGTTGCGATATTTGCGTGACCGAAAGTGCGGGCTGGTTTTTCAGCAGATCCTTGGCGGCCTTGATGCGCATGTGGTGGATGTAGTCCAGAAGGCCGATGGTGGTGGTCTGCTTGAATACGCGGGAAATATAGTCCACATTTTTGCCCAGTTGATCCGCGATGGCACTCACGTTCAGCATCGGGTTGGGGTATTCGTTTTTCACAATCTCCAGAATACTGCGCTTCAGTCGCATCTCGGTGGAGGTCTCCTCGTCGATGCTCGCATCACTCTCTTGCTTTGGAAGGTTTTCCGTCAGGCTTTGCACCTGATCGGTCAGTTGTGCCAGAAGCTGTCCGGCTTCGGCGGTTGCACCGCGCGCGCATGCATGCATCAGACGGTTCATGGTGTGTTCCGCAGAGATGTACATGACCTTATCCACCGCCTGCGTGGAGTAAAGCAGGATTGATTCACCCTCCGTGGGGCTGTCGGACGCGATTTGCACCTCGGTGAGCATTGTGGAGAGCACCTCTCCCGTCAGCGCGGATTGCGCGTGGATGGTGCTGATAGCGATCTGGCAGTCAATGGAGAAATTGCTGCGCAGAAGGTGTAACAGGTTTGTTAGGGCAGTGCTCAGATAGGCCAGGTGTTGCAATTCGTTTGAGGGCAGGTTGATGAGCGCCAGCAGGCGCTTGTCGTCATACAAGGGGAGCACGCTGTAAAACTGAGCGACGATGGTGCTCAGCGAATCGTGCACCTGCGTCATGCTGCGTTGGAAGGCGGTTTGAGCGTCCGCCGAATCGTCCGAAAAATCAACCACGGTCACAGCGCAGAGAACCCATGCGTTGCCTAGCGGCGCAAGCTGCTCCCGCTGCATGCGCTTTTCCAATGCGGCTTGATTGCCCGCTTTGAGCATTTCGCGCAGAAGCCGTTGATCGTCCACCATATCCTGTCTGTAGCGCGCACGATCCATGCGCATGCGCTTTTCGTCGCTGGCCTCCATCAGGGAGATGCGCAGGCGGGTAAATTCGTCAACGTCGGGGTCGTCCACATCGGGCTTTGCCAGGGTGTTGAGGTAGGCAATGGGTTTGAAATTCCTTACCGTGATCACGTACGAGATGATCGTGCAGATAAAAAACGCGATCAACAAGACGAGGTAGGAAAGCCCGCGCGCCCCGTTGAGCACACTGCTGATGGTGGAGAGGGGTACCACGTTAATATAATAGTTGCGCGTAAGCGCGGATCTTGAAAAAGTCACCAGCTGATCGTTCAGGACATAATGGCCGCTGCCAATTTTGGCCTGCTCCAGATCAATGGGCGGAGACGCGCCCAGCGGGGAATAGAGCACGTCGCCATTTTCGGACAGCATCCCGATCCATTCGCCTTCGGCAAGCGAGGTGGTATCGAACACCTCCTGCAGGTAAGTGGGGCTGAGGGCGACCACCAGGTTGCAGGGGTCGGCGTCAAAGGCGGAGGGGATGGTTTGAATATAATAAAGGATTCGGCTGCCGCGCCTGTTTTCCGTGCCCATCCACTGGCTGCGGTACTTGCCCTCAAGCATGGACTGCCACAGGGCCCTGTCCATAGGTGTCAGGCCGGAGTCCTCAAGGGTGTATAGCGCGTCGGCGACGGGCAGGGCACGCACGGCGTCCACATAAAGGCCGTTGGTGGGCATAAACAAAAATATTCGGGCGACTACGGAAGGGTCAGCGGAAAAGCTGCTCAACACGCCGCGTAAATCCTTCAGGCGCAACGCATCGGATGGGGTCATGCTGGCATAGTTCATGCGGCGCAGGCGGTTGATGCCCGCGTTGTTGAGCAGCATTGCAGCAAAGGTTCGATAGCGAGAGTATTCAAAATCCATGCTGCGGCGCATGTAGTTTACCGTCGCGTTCTTGATGTCATAGATCTCCCGGGTGAGAAGCTCGTGGTTTTTGTAATCCAGATAGCCGAACAAAAGGCCGATCGGCAGCACAAAGGCAGCCAGAAACGAAAGCATATATTTGCGAAACACTGAGCTGTGGAAAAATGAGAGAGCAGATTTCAAGCAAAATGCCCCTTTCTCCTTCGTCGAGGGCCGGGCGCATCTTTCAAAGCGGTGCCGCCACCCGTTTTCGCCGTGATGGCGGTTCATTATCCCTGCAAACCACACGCGATGCCTCGATACGCCTGATTGAGACGCAGTTACCTTTATTTATTATACACAATCGGCTATGGATATGCCATAGATGGAATCCTTTGTCGATGCCGTATCGGGGGAACGAACCTCTGATATCGTCGACTGGGTACGGAAATTGCCTACCGTAACTGCAGAAACGGACGATGAAATGCGGCTGTATTTGTTTGACACCCTCCCCAGGCACCGGATATGCTTAATGCATAAGAGTGAAGGGAGAAAATGAAATGCAAAGCGATGTTTGCACCTTTGACCCCATGCCCTATGCCCGTCTGCGCATCTATAACGACGCGACCGGGAAGGACATGTCGGCCGTGCCTGTGCAGCTTGACAAGGACGGCGCTTTGATGTGTGCTCCGCTTGGAGAAGACCGGTGGCAGATCGGATTTGAGTGGGATCAGCCCCGGGATATACTGGGTCTGACGGTGACGTTCGGTCCCGGCTCCAGCCTGCCGGAGGACTGGCACGTGGAATACTGGCACTATTCCTGGCCCAATGAGCAAAAAGACCGTCGGGCAGGCGCGCACAAGGGGTGGCTTCTTACGGACGATCCCTTCCACGGCCGTTGGCTGGCCGCCTACGGCGAGCGCGCGATGGATCAGAAAGGATGCAGCGTGGTCTTCGACCACATGGACGTAAACGAGGTCTTGTGTCTGGGCGGTGATTATCCGCAGAACCTGTTTTTGAGTGACGATTACAACGCCATGTTCCGCCGTGCGCTCAAATTCCGCATTGTTTTTGAAGGCGCGTGCGCGCCCCGGATAACTGGCATCCGCTTAAAAGGGGATGCGACCCTTGCAGACGAATGCTGCGTAGCGTATGCCAATGCCACCGGCAAGGGCGCGGACAAAAAAGTGGCGGTGGAGGGCATCTGGAACGGCGTGCTGACCAAGGGGCATGGCGTGGTTTCCGAAAGTTCGGAATTGATGTACACCCGCACCGTCGGCGCAAAGACGGACGGGGATCGGACGATGCTGGCGTTCATCGTAAACGGCGTGGGCTTCTCCGTTCGCGCCGAGGATATTGTAAATGGCGTATACATGGAGGATTATGATCTATTGCTGGCGCCGAAGGAGATGGGCGATGATCCCGCGCAAATTGTCGCCAAACTGACGGAGGGTTCAAAGTCGATCTTTGACCGCGTACCGGGGCACGCCGAGCAGACTGTGGCCGATGCCATGGCTGAAGTGCCGGAAATGGATAAGACCATGCAGCCCAAGTATGGCCGCTATGTGCTCATGGGCTGGGAGGGCGTGCGCCAAAAGTTTGCGTTGCGCTTTAACGGTGATATTTTTGCCAACAAAATCGATCAGAAGGTGTCCGCCCGGGATACGAGGAAAACGCGGTGGGCGGCCAATGAACTGCACTTCCGCCTTGCCAGCGGCGACCCTGCCAGCCGTCGCGAAGGTCATGGTGATACCGAGCAATCCATGCCCGATGCCGGTGTGCCCGTGTACGTGACCCAGTGGCTGGATCGCGAAATTGAATACCAGCAAACTTCTTTTGCCACTCTGCTGGAGGAAAAAGACGCGCCGATTCGCGGGGATGAAGACATCATCGTCATGAGTCGGATCGAGATGCGAAACGCTTCTTCCGAGCCTCGTGCCGCGAAGCTCACTGTGGAACTATACCCCGGCGAGCAGCTTTGCGTTGAGGGGCAGTCGCTGATGGCGACGGGGCGCATCCGGCCGGGAGACACGTCTACCTACGGATGGACGGTGCAGCCCTACCTGGCGGACTATCTGCGCGCGCAGGTGAACACGGGCGACCGTGGTACGCTCCGCAGCATCCCCTTTACCGCGGCTGGCAATACGTCGCTCTCCATGCAGCCGCAGTTTGGGTTCGAGGGGTATGATTGCAATCCCGTCCGCATGCCGCCTTCCTCGGGTATCGCGTCCGCTATGTTCTATGAGGTGGAGCTTAAGCCCTACGAAACCCACGCGATCGACATGATTCTTCCGTATCCGTCGCTTACTGATCGCGAGGAGATCGGCCGCATCGCGAAGCGTTCCTTCGATGTGGAGCGCCAGCGCGTGACGCAGTTCTGGCACGCGCTGGCAGACCGCGGCGCGAAAATCAATTTGCCCGGTGAGCAGAAGCTGAACGACTTCGCGAAGGCTGTTCCGTGGCACGTCGTTTTAACGGCCATGCGGGATTTGCGCACTGGCTTTTACATGGTGCCCGCGGGCACGTATGGCTATGGTTCCTGCGGCAACGAGGCATCGCTGCAGATACGCATGTTGGATTACCTGGGCTACCACGATTACGCCGAAAAGTACCTGGAAACCTTTATTCAAAGTCAGGGCAAGGGCAGCATGGACGGGAACTTCCGCGCCAATGACGGGGCGCTGGTTGCCAACAACTACGGCGGCTATTCGGACAACACGACTTCACTGTTCGCCTACAATCTGGATCATGGCTACATCCTTAACTGTCTGGTGGACCACTATCGCTTAACAGGAAACCGCGAATGGCTGACGAGAATCGCGCCCGTGTTGGTGAAGGCTTGCGACTACATTTTTGACGAGCGTCAGGCCACTATGCTCACCGGCGAAGACGGCGAAAAGGTCAGCTATTTTGGGCTGATGCCCCACGGCCACCTGGAGGACAACCCCGAATGGCGGTGCTGGTTTGCGGTAAACGCTCATGCATGCGGCGGCATTTTAAACGCGGCGGAAGTGTTGGCGGAGATAGGAAGCCCCGAAGCGGCGCGCATTATGGAGGCGGCGCAGGCCTATCGCAGCGATATCCGCGCATGCGTATCCCGCGCCATGGCGAAATCCCCTGTGGTTCCCACGGGCAATGGCGGCTACATGCCGCATGTGCCGACGCAGGCGGAGATCCGCGGCAGGGACTGGGGCTGGTTCCGGGAAGTCGCCTACGGCCCGCTGCATCTGGTGACCGGGCGGGTGCTTGATCCGGACGAAGATGTGACCACGTGGATCCTCCGCGATCAGGAGGATAACCTGTTCCTCTCCCGTGATTATGGCCGGGCAGTGGATCGGGAAAAACACTGGTTCAGCCGGGGCGGGATGACCATCCAGTCCAACCTTTTATTCAACGATATGGTCTATCTCCAGCGCGGCGAAAGCGGGCGCGCCATCCGAGGGCTGTTCAACAACTTCGCCCAGAATCTATATCGGGACGTAAACTGCTTCAGCGAGCACCCGATCACTGACTTTGGCAAGGGCTTTGGCCCCTTCTTTAAAACCCCGGACGAGGCGCAGTTTATCAACAACATGCGCAATCACCTGATCCGCGAGGAGGGCAAAGCACTCTACCTGCTTCAGGGTGCGGCGCAGGGCTGGTTTGCCGCCGGTCAGACGCTGCGGTTTGAGGGGATGGCGACCTGGTTCGGCAAAGTTAGCTTGGAACTGCAGGTGTCTGAGGACGGCGACACCATCCGCGCGAATTTGGAGGCCGGCTGGCGGGATGTGCCTGAAAAGGCCGTTCTCTACGTGCGCAGACCCGATGGCAGGACGCCCAGACAGGTGCTGCTTGACGGTGCGCCTCTGGCAACCGACACCTGGGCGGGTGAGAAGTTGACCATCGCAAACCCGAAGGGAAAAATTGCGCTGACCTTCCAGTATTAGCGCAATCCGTAGCCTTCCCTTTCGTCCCAAGGACCACGGGCTGGTTTCACCCGGAACATGTCTATACGAAGAACGGGGCCGCTCGCTAGAAATGGCGGCGGCCCCGTTCGATTAGCAAAGTGGCATTCGATCGTATCCGAGGATCGGGACGGAATCGAAGGCTGTTTTTGCGGACTGCTAGCCTGTGACGAAGCTCGCCTTGAACACGCGGCAGCCGTGTGCTTCCACCTCAAGCGGGTAGTGGTCGCTGAACACGCCCACTTCTTCTTCTGAAAGCACATCATACAGCCGCAGCTTTACGCCGGAGGGATAGGGAACCCCCATGTCCGCGAAGATGCAGTCAACCTCCGCGTCCTCATCACTGAGGTTGGTGTATACCAGCGCGACCGTGTTGTCACTCAGATGCTTTATAAAGGAGAAGCGGAGATCGTCCTCCCGGTAAACGACGTAAGGGGCCCTGCATTCCTCATCCTGATTGATGGCGATAAGCGCCCTATTCTTAACAAGGCTTCGCATGGAGGGGGTCATGCCGCGAATGTCCGCGCCCAGAATCAGAGAAGAACCCATGCAAGCCCACAGCACAAATTGGGTGACGTAATCCTGTTCGGTACATGCGGTCTTCGCCTCGTTGTTCGGATCTTCCAACCCCACATGCCCCTTTCCGAACATGCCGACGGTGAGCATGTCCATATCGTTGAATAAGGGGGCGGCGCTGGCGCCAAAGGCATCCAGTTGGCTCAGCGCGATGCGGGCGGCGGAGGGGAAGTTGTCCAGAATGTCGTGCGTGGACCGGTAGCTGTTGGCACCTATGGAGCGCATCCATTTTTCCGGAGATTCGAGGCCCCAGTTGCAAGCTGCGAAAAAGATGTCACGCCCGCTCGCGCGAAGTGCCATGGCCATGGTCAGGTAGCGCTGGCGGCAGTCGGCGGATTTGGGGAAATTGCAGAAATCGTACTTTAAATAGTCCACCTGCCACTGGGCGAACTGGCGCGCGTCGCTGAACTCATGATCGAACGATCCGGGGAACCGCCCGCAGGTGCGCGTGCCCGAACAGGAGTAGATCCCCAGCTTAAGTCCCTTGCTGTGTACATAATCCGCCAAAGCGCGTATGCCGTGGGGGAACTTTTTTGGATCGGGAACCAGAAGACCGTTGGCGTCGCGCTGGGGCAGCATCCATCCGTCGTCCATAATGATGTATTCGTAGCCCGCGTCGCGGTAGCCAAGCGCCACCACGGCATCCGCCGTTTCGCGGATGATTGCATCGTTCAGATCGGGGCCGAAGGTGTTCCAGGAATTCCATCCCATAGGGGGGTTCTTCGCGTACATGGGGTATCCTCCCGTCGTTTAATTCGCTATTTCGGATAACACAATGGGATTTGTCCACGCGCTTAGGCCTTCGCTGTCGATAATCTGACAGCGCACATAGGTTTCACCCTGCTGAGCCGTCAGATCATATTCACTACGGGTGAGCCCTTCGCCCATGCGGCAGCGCCCGGTGACCCAGGAAAGGTTGCTGTAGAAAAGGATGACGGATGCGGGGGAGCAGTTGATTACAATGCGCTCGCGGGTTACGCTCAGGCGGTGAATCCGCGGGCCCTGGCTCGCGTAGAAGCGTTTCTGATCGATGGCCCGCAGCAACTTTTCTTGCGTCAGCGCCTCGGCCTGCACCATGATGTGGCCTTTGCATTGCTCGCCATCATAGAAATGGGCGTCGTCCGCGGCCACGAGGGGCATCGCGTGGCCATGCGCCGCGGCGATATCCAAAATAGACGAGGAATCCGCGCGCAGGCAGTTGCGCGGCATGGTGGACATAGAGTTATAGATTTCCGCGGCAGACACATTGTGCAGCCCCGAAAGCGTACCTAGAGAGAGGAGCGACCATGCAGGATGGGCGATGATGGCCCGGCCACCCGCCGCACGCATGGCGTCTATGGCGTACTGGGGGCCGAAGCGAGGCTCCAGCCGGGGCTCCAATCCCTGCGGGATGCCGATGCCGACGATGTGAAGCTCTTCACTGGGCAGCTCATATGCGAGTTCAATGCCGGAGAGGACGAGCACATCGCCATCTTGGTGCGTCGGACAGGCGACCACGTCATGATCGGTCAACGCGACGAAGTGATAGCCGTGGCTGCGGTATATTTCTATCGCATCCTCAGGAGATAGGCGTCCGTCGCTGGCGGTGGTGTGCATATGCAGGTTGCCCTTCCAAAAGGGAATGTTTGGAGCAAAATATTCCATGGGGGTACCTCCTGTTGTGTCCATGGGCAAACCCGGGCGGATACCGCGCTTACTTAAGCGCGGGAAACAGCGCGCAGCCCATGGCGCGAAACTCCTCAATTTTGTGCCGTATCACTTCTTCGCTGACCATGAGGCGGGAAGCCAGACAGGAGACGCAGAAAAAAGACCGGATGCCACGCCCGACGAGCCGTTTGGTGATGGCAATCTCATCGCGGCACAATGGAGCCCGGCAATCCGCGCATAAGGGCGTCAGCGGTTCACCGGATGAGATGGGGCGTTTCATGATCATTCCTCCCGCGTGGCTTTCGTTCCAATTATACATGCCGGATCGGTGCGCGCAATTTGCGGTTTCCTACATCCCTTGGGGAATTTTCGACCGGAGCGCATGATTGGGGGATTTGGCGATTTCACGGCCTCGGATGTCGGAAAAAGAGGATTGCCAGCCCTCGTTTTGTTTCCTATACTCGGCATAAGAAGTAGCAAAAGAAAGCCCGGCGGCAAGTGATGGGAAGGGCGCTGACATATGAAAGATTTGCGCGGTGCAATCGGGGTTACGGTGACTCCGTTCGCCGAGGACTGGCAGGTTGACATGGAGTCTGTTCATGCACAGGCGGAGCGGCTTGCTGAAAGCGACATCGCGGGGGTCTTTCCCTGCGCCTCTACGGGGGAGTTCCCGCATTTGAGCGTGGAGCAGCAATATGCGATTTATGCTGCCACAAAGGAAGCGGTCAACGGGCGCAAGGCGCTGATCGCCGGGGCGTGCGCGCCGAACCTGAAACTATCGGTTCAGTATACGCATATGGCGAAATCGCTGGGCTATGACGCGTGCGTGGCCTGTCCGCCGTACTATTATCCGCTTATGCAAGCGGAAGTGTATATGTTCTATCGCGAGTTGGCCAGGGAATCGGCGATACCTGTCATCATGTATCACGTGCCTTTTTTCACCAGCGGCATTGATATCCAGACGGTGGAGCGGCTGATGCTAATCCCAAATATCGTGGGCATCAAGGATTCCTCCGCCAATATGAAGCGCATTGCCCATCTTTGCCAACTGCATGATGCGCGGGAGGAATTTCTGCTGTACACCGGTACGGACGATTGTCTGCTGCCAGCCTTGACCGCCGGGGTAGACGGGAGCATGACGGCGCTGGCGGCTGGAATGCCGCCTCTGGTTTCGTCGGTTTATAAGGCATATGCCGCCGGAGATAGTCAAGGTGCTTCAGCCAGCCAGACGCGTATGATGGCGCTGCTTAAGGCGGCGGATGCGCTGCCTTTCCCGCTGGGCTATAAACTGGTGGCAGAGGCGTATCACGGCCTATCCATGACGAAGCGCCTTCACCAGCTGATGGCGGAGGAGAATGTCGCAGCCGCGAAAAGCGAGATAGTGGAGCTTGTCCAACGAGCAAGGCAATCACAATAAGAGGAAAAACTCGCCTCGGATGAAACAAGTGCCACGTTTATACGAAAGGCAAACATGAATCACTCGAAAACCCCTTGGCGCTTTGGAGTGATTCATGTTTTCCTTTAGTATGAGGCGTAGGGGCATTGTTTTCGCAACCATACCGCATCGATATCCTGTCGACAAGGTATGGCTCTTTCGGCAATTTTATCGGGCGCGGGAACCGGAGAAGAGTTCTGGTTCCTGTGCCCGATTATTCATGATAAAATGTTATAATTGCGTGAAATACACAAATTCCCAATCAAACCGCCGTACGCCGCGATCCAATGGGTACAATGCCAAAAGAACGGAGGCGCGTCATTGGACAGAGAGGAATTCTCCCGGCGAGTGCTTGCCTCCCGGGAGAAATTGTACCGCATCGCAATCGCGATTCTTTCCCGGGAGGCGGACGCCGAGGATGCGGCGCAGGAAGCGCTCGTCAAAGCGTGGCGCGCGCTGCCGGGGTTAAGGGATGAGAATTACTTCGAAACCTGGCTGATCCGCATCCTGATCAACGAATGCCGGAGGGCGCTGCGCGTTCGCGCAAAGGAACCGTCGAGCGAGCTCCCTGAAACGCTCCCCGCGCCCGAGCCGTCCAACCCGGCGCTGCGCGACGCGCTGGACTTGCTGGACGTGAAGTATCGCCTGCCGCTGGTCTTGCACCACGTGGGGGGCTACACGCTGGAGGAGACCGCACGCCTTCTCCGTCTCCCGGCGGGCGCGGTCCGATGGCGCATCCGCAAAGGGACTTTGAAGCTTCGCGACATGTTGACCGAAGAGGAGGTGTACCTGTGAGGGCCATTGATTATACCTGCGCCTTTGCGCCCGCTCCGGCGAGTTTCACCGCCAGGCTTGAGCGGACATTACAGACATTGCCGGAGCGCGAGGTTCGCAGGGTTCCGCTCCGGGCCGCGCTGATTGCCGTCGTCATCCTGATCCTCCTGGCGGGTGCGGCGCTGGCGCTGACCTATCATTGGGGGGTTCTGGATTTTCTGCGCGGCTACACGGGCGAACCGGGGGAGGCTGCTCGTTCTCAGGTGACGAAAGCCCCCGAAGCAAAACCCGTCATCGTGGGGGGTGTTGCCTTTACGCTGACCGACGCGGCCTATGACGGTGAACGGCTGTTCGTGGCGGTGCATGCGCATACCGATGGCGTGCCGCTCCGGGGCGACAGCTTCGGCAGCCTCTCCGGCCGTCCGGCGGACGAAAAAGCGAAGGCGTTCGCTTCTGTCGGCGCCCTGACCGTCGGGGGGAAGGAACTCCCCGGTGATAACGAGGACTTCTACCCTTCCGAAGACGGTCTGGATCTATACTCGGAATTCCTGCTGGGGGCGGACGCCGCGGAAGGCTCCGCCGTAAACCTGGAGATGCTCGTCTACGAAGACGATTACGCCAAAATGCAAGGCGGTGTGCTTTCATTCGCGCTGCCGGGGCCTACGGAGACGAGGGAATTCACGGCTGGGGAGCCGATCGCTCTGGACGGCGTAACGATCACAAAACTGGACATCAAGTACACGCCGTTTCGGATGTACACGGACGTAACCTACACCATCGACCCGGCGCTTCAGAAATTCGACCGGATGCGCAGGCAGGGCATGTTCCTGTTTCTCTACGATGAATGTGGTCGGGAGGTGGACGGCCTGGACGGCGAAAGCACCGATAACGGCGACGGCACCTACGCCATCCACGAGGAGTGGACGCTGCCGGTCCGGGCGCACCGCGCGCTGACGATCAAGCTGCTAGGCCAGGATTCTGACATCTACGGGGAATACGTTTTTCAACTTGAGGAGGGCTGAGCCGTGAGAAAATTCATCCTTTTGATGGCTGTTCTGCTTCTGGCGCTGCCCGCGTCGGCGGAAACGCTGAACTTTCAGGTGACGGATACGCTTTCGGTTGACGCCGAGGCTCCGGACGCGCCCGCGGCGCTGCCAACCATTTGGGTTAAATACCACGAATTTGACGTGGACGAGCTTCAGAAGCGGTTCATGAAGACTGACACCCGGCGGACGGAAGGTGTGGATGATGAAGGCCGCTATTTCCAACTCGGCGATGCCGAGGGTGGGGGCGAGTACATGCTGATCGAACTGGATTTGGGCCGCTTCTGCTACACGTCGGAATACGATCAGAAGTACCTACAGGAGCTTATGGACTTTGATGATGAGATGACCGACAATTCCAACCTATTCCCGGACGATCTGGAGCTCTCCTGGATGTCCCGAGCGGAGGCGATTGAGCGCACCCGCCGGATGCTTCAGGAACTGGGCATCCGCCTGATGCATGGCGAACGGGTCTACACGCTGGAAAAGGATTCCTACGTTTGCGTTCAGGGCCAGCTCGCCCAAAGCGAACGGCAGGTCGATATGCCCAAGCGATACCTGGACCCCTTCGACCCGGCCCATGAAGGGTATTTCATGGTCTTTGAGCAGGAACTAAATGGCCTCTCCTGCGACGCGCTGGGGAACCGTTTTCCGGTGCGGGTGCTTCTCACCCGGCAGGGATACGAATACGTGGAGAGCGGCTACAACGTAGTCGAGGTGTCGTGGGATGAGGAGAAGCCGCTCCTGTCCGCCGGGGATGCGCTGAAGGCCGCCGCGGTGGGTCTTCAACACACCTTCAAACCCGCGCTGAAGGAGGATGGCACCTTGGACAGGCTGCCCGTTGCCATCGAGCGGATCCGCCTGGTTTATGAACCGGACAACACAGGGAAAGAGGAGGCCCCATCAACCGCCTGCGTCCCGGTATGGAAGTATGCGTACCCCAGCGGCATGTTGAAGGACGCGGGCACGTGGCGGGAGCGCGCGCTGGACAACGCCGCATTTATCCGAACGATCCACGTGGACGCGCGCACTGGCGCGTTGCTGGCCGAGAGTTATCCAAGCTGAACCGCAGGCGTTTGGCGGGCGGCCTCAGTGAATGAGCGCTGAATATGGACAAACTGTCTTTTTCGCTCCTCGCGCTGATTCCCTCCCCACGAGGCTGGTGGTCATAGGATGGGCAGGCACAGCACGACTTCGCAGCCGCCTTCGGCGAGGTTGCGGATCTCCATTGTTCCGCCGTGCGCCTTGGTGATCTGCCGGGCGATTGTGAGGCCCAGCCCGTGGGACTCCAGGGCGGCGGCAGGCAACGGATGATTCAGGGCTTGCAGAGTTTCCAGTGTGAAACCTTTCCCGTTGTCACGGACGGCGATCCGGCAACTGCCGGAATCCTTCTCCAGCATGAGCGTGATTTCGCATCCGTCCGGGTTGTGGCGAACGCTGTTTATAACCAGATTGGATACCGCGCGCCTAAGAAGCGCCTCGTCGCCCGAAATCACAGCGTTTTGCGCGCTTTCGCCGATCTTGATATCCAGCGCGTAGCGCGGGTCCAACCCGCCGTTCAGAAAGTCGGCGGCGATACCCCTGAGAAGCGCCGCCGGTGAGGCACTGCTAAGGCGCAGCGGCTGCATGGCGTATTCCAGCTTGGAGGCCAGGTTCAGGTCGCTGACCAGCGATTTGATCCGCTCGCTTTGACTTCGGATGACGACGGCCTTTTTCCGGGCTTCGGACGGCAGGCTCTCATCGTCTTCAAGCTGGCTCGCGTAGCCCATTACGAGCGAAAGCGGCGTTCGAATGTCGTGGGATACGCCCGCGATCCATTCGGTGCGGGCGCTGTCCCGTCGGCTGAGGTCGGCCTCCTGCCGGATGAGCCGCTCGGAGGTTTTGTTGATCCCGTTTGCGAGCGTCCCCAGCGGGCCGCGGACGGGAAGCGTTACCGGCCGGCTTTCGGCCATGTCTTCAATGCCTTGCGCGAGGGGCTTCATCGAGCGGAACAGCCGCACGCCAAATGAAAGCGCCAGAAGGATCGCGGCGGCGGCGTTGAGTGCGAGGATCGCAGGGAGCCACACCAACATATTGTCCATTACCGGCTGTGGTACGTCGACGCTGTACTTCCACCGGCTGCCCTTGGGCGCGCCCAGCACAAAGAGACCGTCCGGCCGCGTCCAGACGTAGACCGGATAGTCGTTCAGATACCACCGGGAAAAGCCCGCCGCGTCTGGAAGCGCATAGCGAACCGGGACGTCCTCCGGCAGTTTCCGGCTCCAGGCGACGTTTCCGTCATTGCCGATCAGCAGTGCCCACTGATAGAGCCGGTCGATCTCGTTTTCGGCGGATTTTGAGAGCGCGTATACGCCGCCCGTCAGGGTCAGACCGTCCGAAATCTGCCCGATGCCCAGGCTTCGCTGATTTGATTTTCCAGCCTGAACGGTCCACACCGTCAGCGCGGAAAAGTTGACGATCAAAAGGACGACTGCCACGCCCGCGGCGGAGAGCACGTAGCGCGTGAGGATCTTCATCATGCTCTTCATGGCTCGGCCCCCGTCAGTTTGTAGCCGAGCCCCCGGACCGTCAAAAGGTACCGGGGGGAAGAAGGCTCCGGCTCGATCTTCTCGCGCAGCCGCCGGATATGCACCATCAGCGTGTTCTCATAGCCGTACAGGCCGTCGCCCCACGCGGCGCGGCACAGGCTGTCGCCGGTGACGATGTTTCCCCGGTTCTCGTACAGCTTCTCGATCAGCGCGTACTCCTTGGCGGTGAGCATGGCGTCGCCGGTAGGAGTGCGCGCCGTCCCGTCGTTCAGATTGATCTCCGTCCCGCCCAGATGGAAAACGGGCTTTTCCTTCCGCTGAAATACGGCGGGGAAGTAGGCGCGACTGAGCACCGCCCCAAGCCTCAAGATCAGCTCGCGGGGCAGAAAGGGCTTTGTGATGTAGTCGTCCGCACCCAACCCCAGCCCCAATAGCCGGTCCTCGTCCGCGTCCCGGGCGGATAGAAACAATACCGGCGAGGGGGAATGGGCGCGGAATTCCCGCATCAGCGTAAAGCCGTCCCCGTCCGGCAGCGTCACATCCAGAATGACGCCGTCCGGCGGTTCGGAGAGGTAGAGTTTTCGCGCCTCCGCGCAATCGGCTGCGTAAAAGACCCTGGAATATCCTTCGCGCCGAAGGATATCTCCGACCATCCGGCATAGCTCCGGTTCGTCGTCCACGATCAAAAGCTTGCAGTCCAGAATATCGTTCAATGTCATCACCGTCCTCATTATAGCGCGGGAGCGGCGCGTTTTGTGCGCTTTTCTTCAGTTGTAAGGTAAATGTAAGCTTGGGGACAGGCGTGCGAAAGGGAGACCTGGTATGATGGAGCGGCTGAATGAAAGGGGGGACGCGAAATTGTCCGATATCATTGTTGCCGAAGGCCTTAGCAAGCGATACGGAAAGGTACTGTGCGTCAAGGACCTGGATGTCCGGGTGCCGGAGGGCGCGGTCTATGGGTTCCTCGGCCCGAACGGCGCGGGCAAATCCACCACGATGAAGATGATTCTGGGACTGGCGAGGCCGTCGGGCGGAACCATCGCGGTGTTCGGAAAGCGGGTGAACAGCCGGAACCGGCTCGAGATTCTAAAAAACGTCGGCTCGTTGATCGAGTCGCCCAGTTATTACGGCCATCTGACCGGCGTGGAAAACCTCCGGATCCTCTGCGCGCTCAAGGGTGTACCGGAGGCGGAGATCGGGTGGGTTTTGAAGGTCGTCCGGCTGGAGAACCAGCGGGAGAAAAAGGTCGCGCAGTATTCGATGGGCATGAAGCAGCGACTGGGGCTGGCCTCGGCGCTATTGGGCAGTCCGCGCCTGCTGATCCTGGACGAGCCGACCAACGGCCTCGATCCGGCGGGCATCCAGGAGATGCGCGAACTGATCCGTTCGCTGCCCGAAGCATACGGCATGACCGTGATGATCTCCAGCCACCTGCTCAGCGAGATCGACCAGATGGCGACGAACGTCGGCGTCATCAGCAAGGGCGAACTGGTGTTTCAGGACAGCCTCGCGGCGCTTCATGAAAAGAGTAAATCGCAGATCGCCGTCCGCACGATGGATAACTTGGCGGCGCGGAAGGTTTTAACGGAGCGCTGTGTCCCCTGCGAGACGCAGGAGGACTACCTGCTGCTGCCCAAACTCCCCGACGGGGAACTTGCCGGCTATGTCGCCCAGATTTTCGAAAGAGGCATCGGCGTACTTCGCATCGAGGAACGGCATAGGAGCCTGGAGGACATCTTTCTGGACCTGACGGGAACGGCGGTGAGCCTGTGAAGACGGCGCTTATGGTGGAGTTTCAAAAGATCCGCCGAAGAAGAATCTGGGTGATCGTCGGACTGATGGTTTTGGTCGAGATCCTGTGGTCACTTTGGGGGACCGGCAGGATGGACGCGCGCGACCGCGCTCAAGGCTGGATGTTCCTTCTGTACCAGTTTCCGCTGCTCAACGCCATCATCATGCCGACCATCGCGGCGGTAGTGGCCTCGCGGCTGAGCGACATGGAACACAAGGGACAGACGCTGAAGATGCTGAATACTGTCATGCCCGCCGGACGGCTGTTCGCCGCGAAATTCCTGTGCGGCGCGATGTACATGCTGACGGCGGTCTCCCTGCAGCTTATTGTGATGGTTGCCTTCGGGCTCTCGTCGGGGTTTTCGGGACCGCCGCCGGTGGACAGACTACTCAATTATCTGCTGTTTACTACGAGTGTGAATCTGACACTTCTGCTGCTCCAACAGGTTCTGTCGCTTCTGGTCAAAAACCAGATGGTCGCGCTCGCCGTAGGATTGGTAGGGAGCTTCGCTGGGCTGTTCATCATGTTCTTCCCGCAGAATTTCGCCCGGCTCGTGCTCTGGGGATATTACGGGGTACTCATGCAGGTGGGCATGAACTGGGACAGGGCGACGCGCGTTACGGACTTTTACTATACGCCGGTCGATTGGGCTGGGGTCCTGACGCTGACCGCAGCGTTCGCGGCGATCTACTTCGCTGGCCGAGCGTTGTTTCTCAAGAAAGAGGTGTGACGGATGCTATTTCGAACGCTTCGGGCCGAAGGGATGAAACTGCGCCACAGTCCGGTGTGGCTGGCGTTTCTCATCCTGCCCATCCTGCCCGCCGCTATGGGTACTTTCAACTACCTGCAGAACCTTGGCGTCCTTCAAGACCAGTGGTACAGCTTATGGACGCAGCATACACTGTTCACCTGCTACTTTTTCCTGCCCGCCACGATCGGGGTGTACTGCTCGTATCTGATGCGTCTGGAGCATTTGAACCACAACTGGAACCAGGTCATGACCGCGCCGGTACCGGCGGCGTACCTGTTTTTCGCCAAGCTGTTCTCCGCGTCCGTCATGGTGGTTTTGACGGAAGGGTGGATCGGTGCGCTGTTCGTGCTCTCCGGGAAGCTCGCGGGGCTACGGGCGCCGGTGCCGCCGGAACTTCTGGAATGGCTGCTCTACGGCGCCGCCGGCGGGATCGTCGTCTGCGCGGTTCAGCTGTGCGTGTCGCTGCTGATCCGCAGCTTTGCCGTGCCGGTGGGCATCGCGCTGATGGGCGGCGTGGCCGGGTTCGCCGCGTTGGCGAGGGGCTACGGCGCGTACTTTCCCTATTCCCTTCTGAGCCTGGGCATGCGCGCGAACCGGCCCGGCGGGGAGATGATGCTCAGCGCCGGGCAATTCCTAGTCAGCGGCCTTACTTACCTGGCGGCCTGCGTCGCCTTCGCGCTTATCTGGATGAAAAAGCGGGATGTGACCGCGGGGTGAGTGGCGAAGGGTCGAAATGCCTCCTCCACTAACGTATGGGATAAGCCAGTCCAGTAGTGCGGAACTTTATGAAAATCGTGCTGTAACCCGCACACCCTGCGCGGTGTTTTCGATTTTGCAGGTCGCCCCGTGCCGATCGAGAATGGTTTTGACGAGATACAGCTCCAAGCCGCTGCCGCCGGATTTGCGGCTGCGCGACTGTTCCACGCGGTAGAAGGGCGTGAACAGTTCGGCGAGGGATTCCTCCGGGATGGATGTGCCGGTGTTCTCGATCGCGAACGCACGGTCCGCCGCTTCTACAAGAATGGAGGCGCCGGAGGGGGAAAAGAGGATCGCGTTGAGCACCACGTTGCTTGGCGCCTTGGCCAGAAGTTGCTCGTCGCCCTGGACCGTCGTACTCTGAAGATTCGTTTCCACCGTCAGGTTTTTTCGCTCGATCAGTTCGGCGTCCAGGTCGAGCTGCTTTTCTAGGAGCCCGGACAGGTCGATGGGCGTTGCCTTGAGGGAGAAGCTGCCGGACTCGATCCGGCTCACGGTCAGGATTTCCTTGACGAGTCCCTCCATCCGGCCGGTCACCTCAAGCGCTCTGGCCAGGTATTTCTCCCGGTCGCGATAGTTGCCCACCTGCGCGAGCATGCCGCTCAACTGGCCCTTCAGGATCGTGACGGGCGTTTTGAGCTCGTGCGAAACCGCCGAGAAGAACGCAAGGCGCTGTCAGTCCAACTCGCGTTCCCTGTCGATGTCGCGCTGGAGCGTTTGATTTGCGCTCTCCAATTGGCGGAGCGCGCCGGACAGGTTGTCGGACAGGAGATTCAGGCTGTCGCCCAGCGCGCCGATCTCATCGCCCCGGTGCTTCGTCCATCTCGCCCCGAAATCCAGCGATGCGATGCGCCGGGCGACGCGGCTGATGGACACGATGGGGCGGGTGATGAAGCGCGCGTAAAAGAACGATCCCGCCAGGGAGATGACCAGAACCACGCCGATCAGAAAAGGCAGTACGCGTCCGAGCGCCTCCGCAGCCTGATTCACTGCGCGGACGCCGCCCGTGACGCTCATCGTCGCGTTCATCCCGTCCGCGAAGACGAAGGCGTATGCGCCGCCCGGTGCGGACACCGCGGTAGCCGTAATGTCTTCGACAGCGAATAATTCGCCCTGTGTTGCGACGGAGGCCTTATCCTCCACCGCGGTTTCCCCGGATAAAACTGCGCTGTCCAATGCTTCTGACGCTTGCGAGGCTTCCGTTGTACTCTCCGGCAGATAAGCCTCGTTGTTGTTCGTTGAATCACCCGCGACAGTTTCTGCGTCCTGAAGCTTTCGTTCTCGCACCACACTTTCCGCTGTCCGGGAAATCGCTACCAGATCAAAGGGAAAGCACCGTTTCAGCAAGCACCTCCAGTAAGGCAGCAACAGCTTCGCTATGAAATATGCCACTCATTTGAGTGACGCCGATGAACGTCTTCGGAGTGATCGTCAGTCACCTTTGCCCCGATAGGGTTCCAACAGCCGCTCAAACCCGGGATTCCCCCGAAGAAACGCAAAATCCGGATCGTGACCGAGCGCAGACAATAGAGCCGCCAGCATTTTCGATTTCATGTCATCCTTCATCTCTCCGTGCGGAATGTGCCCATACAACGGCGATCCTTCCACAGAATACGGCGCTGCGATGGCCTCCAACAATTTCTCCAGGGCTGCGAGACTCCGCTCAACATCCTTGCAGGCAACCGCCGCCTCCCACGGGACGACAAACGCACTGAACTGCCACAGACCGAAGGCTTCGCATTCTGCCTGTGCGGCGGCGGCAAGTTGTTGCGCGGCCTTATGATTCCCTTCCGTCATGTTGAGCTTTACCAATTGCGATAAGGTGGCCAGATTATCTTGCAGGTTCCACAGGATTTTCCGCTCCAGGAGTGCGGCCGCTTCTGCCGTTTTTCCTTCCTTCGCCCAGATGGTTGCCTGCATGCCGCGCTTGTCCAGGTTGCTGTGCGCGGGAAGCCGGTCCAGTATTTTTTGCGCCTGCTCGTATTGCTCTTTTTGAATATGCCTGGATGCAAGCATAAATCGGGCTCTGTCGGCGATTTCCGGGTCATCGCTGTTCGCCGCAGTTTCAAATAGCGTCGTGATCTTGGCATGATAGGGCTTCTTCTGTTCCTCTGTCAATCCTGACATGATGAGTCCCCCCTCTAAAAATAGAGCGGTTGTGTGTGCCAGCTCCGCGCAGTTTGGAAAATCACGAGCTTTCCCCAGCGCCAATAAGATGGCTTCTTCCATCCCTTTCTCCCGGATCGCATTGGCCAGTTCCTGCTGAAAGGCAAGAATCTCCTGCTTGGAGAGATTCTCCTGAAAACTGAGCAGCGTATTCGGGTCGGTCTTCAGCAATCGAGCCAAAG
>CALGYL010000386.1 GCA_937934775.1 uncultured Clostridia bacterium | reverse complement strand
ACGAGATGCCTAAGTGACTGGAGTTCAGACGTGTGCTCTTCCGATCTGCTGACGCCGTCGCGGTAGGAACTGGTCGTCTCGTCCGCGAAGCGCGTGCCGACGGCCAGGATCACATCGGCCTGGCTGGTGATGGCAAGCCCCACGGGCGTACCCTTGCTGCCGGTGTGGTACGCGTACAGCGGGTGATCCTCCGGGAAGGCGCTCTTGCCCGCCAGCGTGGTCACCACCGCCGCGCCCCACGCCTCGGCCATCGCCTGGAGCCGCGCCGCCGCCCGCGTCCTCAGCGAAGCGCCGCCCGCCAGGATCACCGGCCGCCTGGCGGATTTCATCAGGGAAATCGCGGCCGCGATGCTCTCCTCGTCGGCTTTCCCCGCGGTCTGCGTCCGCTCGGGCGCCGCCCCGGGCAGATCAACCTCCGCGGACGCCGCCTGCACGTCCATCGGCAGCGCAACCGCCACAGGTCCCGGCCGGCCCTTCAGCATCTGGGCGAAAGCACGGTTCAGGATGCGCGGCAACTGCTCCGCTGACTCGGCGCGCCAAGCGCGCTTGACCAGCGGCTCCAGCGCCCGGATGAAGTTGCTGTCCTGATATCGCTCGATTTCCTGCAGCACCCCGACGCCCTTCATGTGCACGTGGGTGTCCCCGCAGAAGGAGATCATGGCGCTGGAGTCCACATACGCCGTCGCCAGTCCAATCGGTAGGTTCAGGGAACCCGGGCCGATGGATGAGATCGTCGCCAGCGGACGTCCCGTCATCCGGAAGTAGGCGTCCGCCATGTGCGCGGCCGTCTGTTCGTGTTTTACCTGCAGGTATTTGATATCCCCTTTCGACTCACCTTCGCGAATCGCGTCAAACAAGCTCAGTATACCGTGGCCCGGTATGCCCAGGATATATGGAACGCGCTCGCGTTTCAGCGTTTCCACGATGATCTGGCCGCCGGTCAGCATCATAGTCCAACCCCTCCAAGTCATGAATTCTCGCCGCCGTTTCGCCTTGCAAAACCTATATTTCATTATCTGTCTGGGCGCTCGGATTGCAATTCACTGTTGAACATGCTGCAACCACATTGTATTAAAGCAGGTTGCGTTCTGCGCAACAGACCCGCGCCGCGCGATTGACTTTGACTGCCCGCTATGACAAAGTATATTTATTCCCTCAGGCTATAAGGAGGTTGAGATTCGATGCCCGAACTGCTCCGCCCGTTCATTCGCGGTGAGTTTACGCCGTCCGAGTCCTCGAAAACCATGGATATCTTCGATCCTTCCACCGGAGAAGTGATCGCCCAAACGCCCTGCTGCACGCAAAAGGAGGTGGAGCGCGCCATCGCCTGCGCCAAAGACGCTTACCCGGCCTGGTCCGAAACGCCGCCCCACAAGCGCGCCCAGTACTTTTTCAAGCTGCGCAACCTGATTGCGCAGCACTTTGACGAACTGACCATGCTGGTGGCTCGCGAAAACGGCAAAACTTGGAGCGAGGCCGCGGGCGACGTGCAAAAGGCGCAGGAGATGACCGAATTCGCCTGCTCCATCCCGACGCTTCTGATGGGCGAGGGCCTGATGAACGTCAGCTCCGGATTCGACACCGTGCGCTACCGCGAGCCGCTGGGTGTGTTCGCGGGCATCGCACCCTGGAACTTTCCGGCGATGATCCCGATGGGCTGGATGGCGCCGCTGGCCATCGCCTGCGGCAACACTTATGTACTGAAGGCGGCCAGCGGTACGCCCATGACCAGCCTGCGCTTCGCGGCGCTCTACCAAGAAGCCGGGTTCCCGGCCGGCGTTTTGAACGTGATCACCTGCTCCCGGAACGAGGCGGAGCTGCTGCTCACCCATCCGGACGTTTCAGGCGTCACGTTCGTGGGCAGCACGCAGGTCGGCCTGCACGTTTACGCGACGGCCGCGGCTGCGGGCAAGCGGGTGCAGGCGCTGTGCGAGGCCAAGAACCATGCTCTGGTTTTGAAGGACGCGCCCATCACCCGTACCGCCGCGGGCATCATGAACAGCGCCTTCGGCTGCGCGGGCGAACGCTGCATGGCGCTGCCGGTGGTGGTGGCTGAGGAGGCGATTGCGGACGAGCTGGTCCGGGAACTGGTGCGGCTGTGCAAGGCGCAGAAGATTGGTCCGGCCTACGCCAAGGAGACCCATCTGGGGCCGGTGGTGACCCAAGCCCACCGTCAGTCTGTCACGGCATGGATCGACAAGGGCGTCCGGGAGGGCGCCGAATTGGTGCTGGACGGTCGGGGCTGCATTGTGCCCGGCTACGAGAATGGGTTCTATGTGGGCCACACGATCTTCGACCGCGTCACGCCGGAGATGTCCATCGGCAACGAGGAGATCTTCGGGCCGGTGCTCTGCATCAAGCGCGTCCGGGACTTTGAGGAAGGCTTGGCGCTGATGAACGCCAACCCCTTTGCCAACGGTTCGGTGATCTTTACCCAGAGCGGCCACTACGCGCGGGAATTCGCCCGCAAAACCCACGGCGGCATGGTGGGCATCAATGTGGGCATCCCGGTGCCCGCAGGCGTATTCTCCTTTACCGGCCACAAGAAGAGCTTCTTCGGGGATCTCCACTGCCACGGCAAGGACGCGGTCCTGTTCTTCACCGAGTCCAAGACAGTGACCAGCCGCTGGTTTGACGAGGAGGAGATCCGTAAGGAAAAGGTATCCACCTGGGACGGAACCATCTAGCCGATCAAAGCGTACGAAAGGACGGCCAATATGAAGAAGACCCGTGTTCTGGTCTGGAACGAGAACTACCACGAGCAGCACAATCCGGAAGTGGTCCGGCTGTATCCCCGGGGCATCCACGGCGCCATCGCGGAGGCCATTCTCGCAACAGGCGAGTTTGAGGTGAAGACCGCCACGCTGGACGACCCGGAGCAGGGTCTGAGCGCGGCGGCGCTCCAGGAAACCGACGTACTGGTCTACTGGGGTCATATGCGCCACGACGACGTGCTGGACGAGACCGCCCGGCGGGTGATTTTGCAGGTCCAGTGCGGCATGGGCCTGATCGCGCTGCACTCGGCCCACCTGTCCAAGGTGTTCACCGGGCTTATGGGGACTACCTGCCGTCTCCGGTGGCGGGAGAGCGGCGAGCGCGAGCGGCTGTTCGTGGTCGAGCCCAACCACCCGATCACCCAAGGGCTGCCCGCATTCTTTGAACTGCCCCACGAAGAGATGTACGGGGAGCGGTTCGACATCCCCGCGCCGGAAGAACTGCTGCTCCTGGGCTGGTTTCAAAGCGGCGAGCTCTTCCGCTCCGGAATCACCTACCGCCGCGGCAACGGTCGGATTTTCTACTTCCAGCCCGGGCACGAGACGTACCCGATCTTCCACGACGCGAATGTGCAAAAGGTCCTTCAAAATGCCGTGCGATGGGCGGCGCCGTCTTATCGCGTGGACGAAGTGCCCCACCTGAATCCCGCGCCCCTCGAACCGCTGGAATAGCTCCCGCAAAGAAATCTCAGGGTTCTGTCCGCTTGCCGCAGGCAGAACCCTGAAATTTTCGGTTTTTCCAGCAAGAATCGCCCGTTTCGACAAAACTCAGGTTGTCACGCGCCTCGCAATGCGCGATAATATAGACAGGAGGCAGATTCCATGATTCATTCGCTCGACCGGGGCCTGTCCATTTTGGAATACTTATCCAAGCGAAAAAGCGCGGGCGTCACCGAAATCGCCTCCGCCTTTGACATCGACAAGAGCACCGTTTCACGCATACTCAGCACCATGGTGCAGCACAACATGGTGTACAAAAACGAGGAAACGCAAAAGTACTCGCTGAGCGTAGGGCCGCTCCTGTTCAGCTACCACGTGGCCAGCAACCACCAGATCATGGATCTGGCCCGGCCGGTGCTGCAGCGGCTCACGGAACTGACCCAGGAGACCGCGCACCTATGCGCGATGCACAACAACCGCGTGTTCGTCATCGACCAGATCAAAAGCGCCAAGAACCGCTTCATGAAGGACCCCGTCATGCCCGGCATGACCGAGCCGTTCCACTGCAGCGCGGTGGGCAAGTGCATTCTGGCCTACATGCAGCCCGCCGAAGCCCACAGGCTTCTGGAAGCCAGCGAAATGTCCGACTACACCGACAACACCATCTGCGACATCAGCGAGCTGTTCACGCAGTTTGACCAGATCCGGGAGCAGGGGTACGCGCTGGACCTGGAGGAATACTCGAGCAAGGTCTGCTGCGTGGCGGTTCCGGTGTTCGATGTGTACGGCTATGCCTCCCACAGCCTGGGCATTTCCGGAGAGTCAGACCTGATGAGGAATCCGGAGCGCTTTCTGCGCTGCGTGAACTACCTGAAGGATTCCGGGAAAAAACTCAGCGAACAGTACAGGGCGCTCGGGAACACAAAGAATCTCTAGGGCTACGGCGCCTTTAGCCGTATTGGCCCGCCTTCGGAAATGCCGTCGCCGGAAGTGTATGCGCGCCCTTCTTTCATCACGATCCATCGGCGCCAAATCACTGTCCGCCGCTTCATACATGACGGATATGCATGCCGATGGCCCTGAAATGCTCCCGGGCGCAATGGATATTCCGGCCGCAGCCGGATGCAACCACCATCGCGCAGCCAGAACCTGCGCCGCTTCGGCTGCCTGCCTGCGCCGGCTGGTACAGTGCCTGGGGGCGGAGCCAGTTCAACGATGCGTTCTTGCTTTCCTTGACGGACAGCCGTTCAGTCATTATAATGCTAATATCGCTTTTGGCTTTATCGCCCACATGACTATCCCAGGACAACTGGATGAATTCTTGATGGTTTGCGAGGCCAACCATTTTCGCTACTACCCGGACGGTGGTTTTCCCTTGAGCGCGGTTCACTATGCCGCTCGTTTCGGCGCATTATAACGCTTCCTCTGCTTAACTTACCTAAAGGGGGCCACGGTTTGAAGATCGTCCTGATATCGCTCTGCATGTCCCATAACCTAGGTGAACATTTGGTTATAAAGTGCTCGGAATACCTATTTAAACAAGTTGCGCCGGAGGAGCAGTTCCAGTTCATTGAATGTGATCTATATGGTCGCGTGCAACGTACCGCAAAGTTCTACACCGCAGTCCAGAATAACGCTTTTGGCTGTTCGAGGAACCCCTCGCGCCTCGACAAAATGATCCGCCGTGTAGTTCAAAAGGGCAAGCGCATGGCGCGCGGCACCGCTCGGGATTTATTCGCCCGTCTCGAGTGGAATACCGATCCCAATTATGCGCCACGTTTGCGCTCGTATTACCGGAATATTCTACGCAGCGCGGATCTTGTGGTTTTCGCGGGTGGTGGCATTATCGAATACAGTTATAATAGCTATCAGGATGCGATCGAGTTGATTGTCCGTGAATCACGCCGGGCTGGAATCCCTGTGGTGTTCTGTGCGGTTGGACTCGTTGGCGAATGCGACCCTAAATCATATCGATTTAAAACCATGCAACGTGCGCTTTTAAGCGATAATGTCAAGTTGATCACCGTGCGCGACCATGTGGATCTTATAAACACACACTATCTTCACGGTATAAAAACCGCGCATCTTGTCGCGGACACTGCTGTATGGGCATCGGAAGCGTTTGGCATCACAGCCAAGCCCCACCCTGTGATTGGAGTTGGTCTCGTACGTGAGAACGCGTTCGAATCCTACAACCGGCCGATTCCTTATGCGAATCTTGTAGAAATGTATCGCGCGATGCTCTCGGAACTGACAGCCCGCGGCTATCATTGGCGGCTATTTGGAAATGGCTTTGAAAATGACCAGGAGTTCGGTGAAAAACTTCTAAACCAACTGGGGCTGGACAGTTCGCTTCTCTTGCCGCGTATCACGGAGTGTTCCGATCTATTGGAAACCATCGCCGGTTTTCAGGGGATCATCACCTTCCGGCTGCACTCCTGTATCTCAGCCTACTCGATGGGCGTACCGGCGGTGGTAATCTCCTGGAACGATAAAGTAGACGATTTTATGAAGACGATTGGTTTCCCGGAGCGCGCAATGTCGGGCCACCGGGCGAACGCGAAGGAGATCGTCGATCAGATGGAACTCGCGATGTCGCAGCCATATGGAGTAGAGGCACGAAGCGCATATCGCAAGACCATTAAGGACACAGTCTCAGAGGCTTACCGAATCGGGGGCAGCGTATGACCGATTGGCTTCGAAAACTTCAGCAGTTAGAGATTGAGCAGCTCTGTGTGTTTGCGGAAATTTGCGATAAATACAATCTCCGCTATTATCTCGTGGGCGGAACGTTGCTAGGCGCGGTTCGGCATAAGGGCTTTATCCCGTGGGATGACGACATAGATGTCGCCATGCCTCGTGTGGATTACAATCGATTTCTAGATATTGCACCACATGAGTTGCCAAAAGATTTGGAGCTCGAGAACCCGGTCCAGATTCCGAAGGATCCGTACTACGTAACCCGCCTGCGCCGCAGGAACACTGTCTATGAGAGCGGGTACATCCGCCAATTTGAACTGCCCTGCACTGGGGTATGGATCGACGTGTTCCCACTGGACGATCAGCCGCGGCAGGAAAGCTTCCTCCAGCGAATAGACGGCTATCTGATCGAGCGGCACCTGAACCGGATTATCCGGAATTATTACAACGCCGGCCCAATCACCGCGGGCGGCGGTGCCTATTTATGGCTGGCCAGGTGTCTGCCATTCGCTTTCTACCGGAAGGCGCGGGATCGGATCGCGCGGCGGCACGAGGGGAAGAACCTGGCATACTGGTTAACCTATGCCGGCATTTTCGGCTACCGCAAGGAGACCTTCGCAAAAAGCGTGTTTGAGCCACCTGCTCAACTCGAATTTGAAGGGCGGTTGTACACGGCGCCCGGAGACTACCACCAGTGGCTTCTGCGTATGTACGGTGACTACATGCAACTTCCGCCGCCAGAAAAGCGGGTCCCTCATAAGGCAGTGCGCTTTTTGATCGACGGTGTTAGCCAGCTTTAGTTAAGGCGGGGAATAAAAAACGGTAAAACTATAGAACTTAAAAACCGGAGTGTTTAGCGCAAACCGCGGAGGCGGTGAATATGTCATCCGGAGCATGGGGAATTTTCGATTCCGGCCAGCGCCGGGCACGTTTTCGCGGCTTACGAAGGGCTGTTCCAGCAGGCAAGCGGAGCTTGCTGGCCTGACACGGTTCGCAGCCCCGCGAAGAACCAACATCGGTAGATGCCCCCGTCGATCCCATGCGTCGTTGTACCCATTGTACTTCTATTACGCGGCGTTGCCTTAGATCTTAACGTCTGGCCCATTGGTATCAAATGACACGCGCACCGGCGTGTGCAATTTACGTTTCTCTTCTGGTGGAGGCGTCATGTAATCGCCGTAGTATTGAGTGAGTATCGCGTCATAGTTGCTCGGGGCAGGCACTTGCCTACCCTCGAATTCCAGGGTGATGCGCGGCTCTGACCAGCTCTTGCGCAATGTCGTTCGTTTGTAGTGGCTGGACAGCACGGGCGTCTTCCAGTAGGGCAGGTTTTTTCCGTTGTGGCGGGTCATTAGGCGTTTTGCCAGCTTGCGATATTGATCAAAGCTGAGCAGATGCACAAAGAACGCCTGGATTTTGCCAAGCAAGGTTCTGTGCCCATTGTCGTTTTGGTAGCGGAGCAGGATGTTCATGATCAGGTTGTAAAGTTTCCAATCGAATGCCATGGCAAGCGTATCTGATCCCGGCTGATCATCGAAGGGGAATATGTCAATCCAGATACCGTGACTCTGAAGATCGAACTTGCCGCTGCGATTGGTCATATAGATGGTGTTCTTTCTTCGGATGCGTGACAGCATGACATAAAAGTCGTTCGGATCGTATTCCATAGATTCAAAGTGGAATTTTGGGTCGAGTTCTTCGCGCGCGATCTTGACGAACTTATCATACTCCACGCGCGGCATAGCAAAGTCGATATCGTCATCCCAAGGAATAAAGCCCTTATGACGCACTGCGCCCAGCAACGAACCGCCGTCGATATAATAGGTCAAATTGTGCTTATCGCAGATGCGCATCATCTCGTCCAGCGCTTCAAGTTCAATCAACTGCACCTGCCTGAGCCACTCTTGTACTGCCATTGGCCGCCTCCTATGCTTCGCCCGGTAATACTATTCTTTCTCTAAATCTTGCTTGATTTTTGATGTGGATATGCTTTCCGTTCTCTCCAAGAAAACAATCTTAACAAGTTTACTCAATCTATCGTAATCGCGCATGGACGAAAGACTATCTTGATAATCTGTACCGAGCACAAAGATATCGACCGACTTCTCGATTGCAATGTTGCAAAGATTCGTCAATGCGTCATCAAACAAGCAGTTTTCTTCAATAACTTCATCAACAAACTTTATAGAGTTTAACATTTCTTTCCTGACATCGAATGAATAATAGCATTTCTTTCCTTTGCTGCTTACGCATTCGTCGTTTGAGCAAACAACGACCAAATAATCGCCAAGTTCTTTTGCGCGTCTCAGTAATCGAATGTGGCCATAATGTAAAATATCAAACGTTCCAGATGTCATTACTTTTATCATCCGCGTCATCCTTGATCTAATATTATCTGCCGTTTCAAGCGTTTCCACCGCCTAAATACGTTTCCCCATCTATACTGTAACTTAGGGATCTTATCCGCACAATTTTTCAAATTTGGTGTCGAACGCAAACGGTTCCGTGCAATTGGTTAGGTACTAATGTTTCGTTCGTCTATATAAATTTTTTCGCAACAAGCTTATTGACTATAAAAATCAATCGCCATTTGCTGTATTTAGCATCTTTTACTATCCATTTCATAATTTTTACATAGTCGTTTGATTTCAGCTTATTTCCTTTGAAGTAATACCGAAACGTCAAGAACGCTTGATGAGTATACCACGATGGGTTCAATGGAATATTTCTCTTCTTCGCCTCTTCGAAAACCCATAGCTTTTCCTCAACGTTTTTTAAGATGAACGGCACGTCGAGGTTTTTAGAGAAATTGGTCGCATGCTTGACATGCACGCCAATTATATCCTCAAGCAAACATGCATCGCCCGTCAACAATGAACGATAATAAATGGACGAATCATTCATCATAAACATATCTTTAAATCCAATTTCATCCAAATGCGACTTTTTGAATACCGATGTGAAGGTAGATAGCGGCTTATTGTATGTCACCGGAATGTTATTTAGGTAGTCGCCCTTGTTGATAATCCCTGTTTTGTTGAGGTTTTTTACAAGCAGCTTCCCCCGCACAACATCTTCAACGAATGCATTCGCCCCAACGAAGGACAAATTTTGTTCGTTGAGATGCGTTTGAACTGCCTTTCTGAAGAACTCATTATCAATGTAGTAGTCATCATCATCAAGAAAAACAATGTATTCCCCACAGGATGCGAGATACCCAAGCCTACGGCTATAGCCCGGGTCTTTATGGCTTTCATTGTGAATTACCTTGATGTTGGCGTGCGCACTACTCAGTGCTGCGAGATACTCAAACGTACCATCGGTTGAGCAATCATTAATAATACTGATTTCAATTTTTGGATAATCCTGCGTCAACACACTGTTGACCGCTTTGGCCAACATCTCTTTTCGATTAAATGTAGGGATGATAACACTGATGAGGTGATCGGACATAACAGGGTAAAACGCCGACGTGTGCTGTTGCGCATCATCCGTGCCAGCCTCATCAAGATTCATTTCTTTATAGTATTCCCGAAAGAAGCGCTTGGCCTGTTCTGTATGGATTTCGTTTTCATACATTCGAACGATTTCTTCCACTTTGGCGGGCTCCTCTCAAATCGAGTAGGTTACCAAAAAAAGAACAACCGCTGCTTTTAAAACGCGGAAAAAACGTCTGATATATACGGGGCTTCCTTGCGCTGCACAGATGCTTAACTCGCGCATTCATGAGCGTGCACCCCTATAGGGACAGAAATCCACAAATATTATCTCATAAACTCACCCCAAATACAAGCCCTTTCCCCACCCGTACTCGGCGCTTTGAGTGTTTATTGGAAAACGCCGGAAAAAGCTTGCTATTTGATATCCATATGGTATAATTAGCGGATCAGGGGGTAAGTCTCAATGTTTTTGCGGCCGCTTTTTGGACGCCTGTTTCAAGGCATGAGATATTGTTTCATGTGGGCTGTCAACAAGGTCATGAGAGAAAGGCCCAACAAAGTCGTTTTTTCCAGCTTTAACGGCAGCGCCTATTCCGATAACCCTCGGGCGATTTCTGAAGCGTTGCATGAGCAGCAGCCAAACCTTGATATTGTTTGGCTGTTCATTTGCCCGTCTGCAAAGCGCGCTATACTCCCCTCCTATATCCGTTGCGTTAGATTTTCCTCAATTCTTGCACTCTATGAACTTGCAACAGCACGTTTCTGGATAGATAACACCACCAAGCCTCCCTATTTGTACAAATCTCCAAGCCAATTCTACATGCAAACATGGCATGGCGACCGTGGCTTTAAAACCATTCTTTTAGATTCTCCTAACTTTGCCGTTGGCAGGAAGATCGTCGAGCGGGAATGCAACCTTATCATAGCCGGGTCAACTCATGCCGAACGCGTGTACCGAAGCTGTTTCAACTATGAGGGAAAGTTCTTGCGATGCGGTACTCCTCGTAATGATCTTTTGATTCTGAATGATCCGTGTAGAAAAGCAACCACACGTTCCGCGCTTGGCATTCCACAGGGGGCAAAAGTGCTCCTTTATGCGCCAACCTATCGCCGAAAAGCTGCAGACCTTTTTTGCCTTCAAACTTTGGATCTTGATGTAAGCAAGGTTGTTGATACATTAGAAAGAAGTGGAGATCATTGGATCTGCCTTCTCCGTGGGCACACAAAAGTACGTGGTATAAATGGTGTTGATGATGACCCGCGCATTCGGGATGCCAGCGATTGGGAAGATATGGCTGAACTCCTTTTGGTTGCCGATTTGTTGATTTCTGATTATTCGTCAAGCGTTGGAGATTTTGCCCTAACCGGAAGACCGATCATTTTATTCCAACCTGATCACATGCTTTTTTCCAGCGAACGAACTTTTTACTTCGATATTGATGCCTCACCCTTCTGGATTGCGCGGGATCAAACCGCTTTAGAAGCCCGGTTATTCAGTCTTTCTGCGGAAGATTCTGCCCGAAACGACCAAGAGATCTTAGATTTCTTCGGCGCATATGAGACTGGGGAAGCAACAAAAGCGGCTGTTCATGCGATTTTAGATAATCTTGACAGAAAATAACGTGAGTGCGTGAATCCAACTATTGGAGGGTTATATGCAGCAGTATGGCGTTCTGTATAACTCGCTGCTTGTCCAGACCATCAGCGAAAATCTCGAATGGAGCCGACTTCGCGGCGCGCGGGTGATGATCACCGGTGCGGCAGGATTAATCGGTTCGTTTTTAACTGACCTTATGATGGCTCGCAACGAACATCATTCGGGGCAGATTTCGGTTGCCGCCTGTGTCCGGGATTTGGATGCGGCAAACAAACGTTTTTCCGTGTATTCGGAAAACCCAAATTTTCAATTGGTCCAATACGATATAACCAAGCCCTTTTCGGGTGCGGACGGATATGATTTGATCCTGCACACGGCCAGCAACGCCTCGCCGGCGCAATTTTCGAAGGATCCGGTAGGCACGCTGACGGGCCTTGTGGAAGGCGCAAAGAACGTGCTTGATTTGGCGCGCACATACAAGGCGCGCGTTCTCATCCTGTCAACAGGGGAGATCTATGGCCGCGGCGCGCCTGAAGACCTGCCGTTTCGGGAAGATTTCCTGGGATGGATCGATGTGCTTTCATCGCGCTCCTGCTACCCGTCAGGTAAACGAGCGATGGAGACGCTGTGCGCCGCCTATGGGCAACAGTATGGCGTCGATAGCGTCATCGCAAGGCCGTGCCACGTTTATGGCCCCACCGCCACTTCGCGGGATAACCGCGCGTCGACTCAGTTTCTGAATGACGCGGCCGCCGGGCGTGATATTGTTATGAAGAGCCAAGGCCTTCAACTGCGTAGCTACCTCCATGTGGCGGACTGTGCGTTGGCGCTTTTATATATACTGATCAACGGTGCCCCGCATCAGGCCTACAACGTGGCAAGCCCGCGATCCGTCCTGACAATTGCCGATTTCGCCCAAAAATGTGCGATGACCGGAGGGACGCGCGTCGTCTTTGAACAGCCCAAAGAACTTGAACGGCTTGGGTACTCCCCCTCGCAGCCACAGGTGCTTGATGCCTCTAAGCTTCAGTCGCTGGGTTTTTCGGCCCGGTTCACGCCAGATGAGGGCATTCAGAATGCTGTAGACATCCTCAGGGAACAATTGAGTACCGAATGATGCACCTCGGTCAGTCTGGTACTCAGCAATATAAAGCCAGAGACCTTGACACGAATACGGATCCTTCATATTTTAAGAAACCAAACCGATATTACTATAGAAAGCGTGGGTAAAACATGACCGTTGCACTTCTAACCGCCGCTGGATCGGGTACGCGGATGAATTCGGAGATCCCCAAGCAGTTCTTGCCGGTCTACAACAAACCCATCATCATTTACACCATGGAAGCGTTTGAAACTCATCCCGGAGTCGACGCGATCTTGGTGGTGGGACTCACCGGATGGCATGAGATCCTATGGGCATATGCTCGGCAGTACAACATAAAGAAGCTTCGATGGATCGTGGATGGCGGCAAATCCAATCAGGAATCCATACACTTGGGGCTGACGGAGCTGAAAAAGCACTTGAATCAGGAAGACATTGTGATGATCCACGATGGAAACCGCCCCATGGTTTCCCAGGCCATCATATCCGACAGCTTAACACGACAGCGCATAGACGGCGACGCGGTCGCGGTCATCCCATGTGTTGAAGCCGTTTTCCGCAGCACCGATGGGCGCACTTCCTCGGATTTCGTCCCGAGGGAGCAGCTCTATCGCACACAGACTCCCCACACGTTTTCGATGGGCAAACTACTCTGGGCTCATGAACAGGCGGCGCTGCGCGGTATTACGAACACGTCTGCGACCTGCTCCCTTATGTACGCGCTTGGGGAGACGATCCATTTTTCCATCGGAAGCGAAAAGAACTATAAGATTACGACTTCGGATGATCTGGATGTCTTTACCGCGCTGCTAAGAGCCGAGCGGTTTGGCGTGTGAAGATATGGTAGTTAATTCGTTTTTGTAACGCCTTGGAAGGCCCCTGGGTCGAACTGAAGACGGCGGAAAGCCTCCTTTGCCGAGTCTGGGGCAAGCCATCCCAAGCCATACGGAAGTGGGCCCTGGAATGAAACAGAAGAGGATACGGCGTGTTGCTGCCGTAATGACGTTTCTCCTTTTATTGGCTGGCATGGAGTACGGCTCCTCATCCTTAGCGGATGCGGAGCCGTTCATTTTCGAAAACCGGCCTCCGGTGAATACGCCGGAGCAAATCCGACACTGAGACCGGGCGGAACCGACAGCAGCACCGACAAAAACTGTAACTGGTAAAGTAAAATGGCGGGTTTGTGGCAAACAAAAATCCCTCCTAAATTCCAAATAAAAGGCCACGGTTTATACTTTGAAGAGAGAGTACACCATGCGAAGCGGGACGTCGGCATACGTGTGCCACAGCTATCTCGCAAGATAATTCCTCGCGTAGTCCCTGGGTGGTATGCCGTTCAGTTTTTTGAACACGTTGCTGAAGTAGAACACATTTGCGTATCCCAAGCGGTCGGCGATCTCCGTCACGGAGAGGGACGTCTCTCTCAGCAACCGCGCAGCCTCGTTCATACGCAGGCACGTATGATAGCGCAGTGCGGTCATTCCGGTTTTGCTTTGGAACATCACGTTCAGGTACTTATAGCTAAGGCCCATCTGGCTGGACACGGCGCGCGCGTCGAACGGCTCGCACATATGCTCCTCCAGGTAACGTATTAACCTTAGCGTCCGGTTGCCACCGTCAATGGGCACATCCTCACCGCTACCCCGGTGCACGTCCATCAGAACCTGCATAAGCAGCGCGTTGATATAGCCTGCGCGAAATGGGTCCGATGCGTGGTATTGGTCAACCAGCGCCTGGAGTTTACCCTCCAGCGGCCCGCCCAGCGCAAAACGGCGCGATTTCGGAAGGGCGAGCGTATAGCAGTAGTCAGATGGCACGAACTCATGGTTGCGCACAAAGCCTGAATAGGGCGAGAATGGCGCGGTGTCTGGCGTCTCGTCCAGGTGAAAATGGATATAGATCCAGGTTGTGCCCGCTTGACACGGCTTCTCGCCCCAGTGGTGCAGCCCGGCTTTCAGCAGTACCAGTTCTCCCGGTCCCAACTCATACGCTGTTCCCATCTCGATAATCTGCATGCCGCCTTTGAGAATGTACACCAGCACGTTGAAATCCAGCGTACGATTCTGGTGCACGAATGGGCGCGCTGTAACGCAGAAATCAACACTGCGCACCAACGGCAGCACATCCAGCCGCAAATGGATGATGTCGTCCATGCAGCATCCCCCTTGGGTCTATATAGGATAATTTTATAAATAAACCAGAATTTTCGCTATTCCTATGGTATCACGGATGGAATATTATGTAAATAGAAAAATTCATGGGAGGAACGGCCTATGCGCGAGATCTGGGGAAGCAACCTGACGCTGCTTGATGACGAGCTTTTGCGACGCCAGGGACGCAACCGGGAGTACATGATGAGCCTCCAATCAAAAAACCTGCTGATGAACTTCAGCCTGGAGGCAGGGCGGGGCAACATCTTCCAGGACAAGGTGGAGGCGCATGGCGGTTGGGAGTCTCCCACGTGCCAGCTGCGCGGCCATTTCCTGGGCCATTGGCTGAGCGCAGCAGCGCTTGCCTACCACGCAACTGGCGACATGGAGTTGAAGGCCAAGGCCGACGCGATCGTGGCGGAGCTGGCGCTGTGCCAGGCGGACAACGGCGGCGAGTGGGTCGCGCCGATCCCAGAGAAGTACCTCGAATGGATCGCTCGGGGCAAGCCCGTCTGGGCTCCGCAGTACACCATCCACAAGGTTTTCATGGGCCTAACGGACATGGCGCAGTACGCGGGGAACCGGCAGGCGCTGGATGTGGCCGTCCGTTTCGCCAAGTGGTTCGACCGCTGGAGTGCGAACTTCACCCGTGAGCAGTTTGACGATATTCTGGACGTCGAGACCGGTGGAATGCTGGAGGTCTGGGTGCAACTGTTCGAGCTGACAGGCGATGGAATGTGCCTGAGGCTGATGGATCGCTATTATCGCGGCCGGCTGTTCGACCGCTTGCTGAAAGGCGACGATCCGCTCACCAACATGCACGCCAATACCACCATCCCGGAGGTGATTGGCTGCGCCCGTGCTTATGATGCCACAGGCGATGAGAAGTGGCGCATGATTTGCGAGGCCTACTGGCGCTGCGGCGTGACCGAGCGCGGCTGGTACGCGACTGGCGGCCAGTCTTGCGGCGAGATCTGGAGCCCCAAGATGGAGTTGCGCGCCCGCCTGGGGAAAAAGGCCCAGGAGCACTGCACCGTGTACAACATGATGCGTCTGGCGTCATTCCTGTTCCGCTGGACGAAGGACGCCCGGTACCTGGACTATATGGAGCGGAACCTGGTCAACGGCATTATGGCCCAGGCATACTGGCAGGGCCACTTTACCCACGGCGCGCACAGCGATCACCCCGATCGCGCACTGCTAACCTACTTCCTGTCCATGAACAGCGGTGCGGTGAAGGGCTGGGCCAGCGAAACCCAGGACTTCTTCTGCTGCCACGGCACAATGATCCAGGCCAACGCGCAGCTCGCTCGCAACATTCTGTATCAGGACGGAACCGACCTATACCTCGGCCAGTACATCAACTCACAGGCGCAATTGATCATCAGCGGGCAACAGGTCATGCTGACTCAAAAACGCGACACGCTGGCGGGCAGTTTCCACATCTCCAGCGATTCCACGGGCCGGCAGCGCATCTGCGATGCCACTTGGCAGAACCCACACCAGCCGGATTGTCACGTTCAGCACGTGCGGTTGGACATGGACGCTCCAGCGAAGTTCCGTCTGTTCTTACGCATGCCTTGGTGGCTGAAGAGCGAGGCAAAGGTCTGGCTGAACGGCCAGCCGGTCGCGATTAATGGAAAGCCGGGTGGCTTTGCTGAGATCGAGCGGGAGTGGCGCCCGGGAGACACGCTGCGCGTGTCGCTGCCCATGGGCGTTACGGCGGACCCGTTGCCGGACGACCCGCACATGGTGGCGTTCCTATACGGCCCCTCGGTGCTGGCAGGACTTTGTGATGGTGAGCGCGAACTGGAAGTGGATTTGGGGAACATAAGCTCCGTATTGGTCCACGACAACGAGCGCGAGTGGGGAAACTGGATGAGCGGCTTCAGGGCGGTGGGTCAAAAAAACGGCCTGCGGTTCATCCCGTTGAATGAAGTGGGTTACGAGAAGTACAGCGTATACTTTCCGGTGTCAGGAAAATAGTCATGTCAGGAAACGCTCTACCGCTGTGAAAAGCGTGTAATACCAAGTAAAATCGGTAATTATTCCAAAGAACCGAGAGATTTTCGGCGCAGGACAAGGAGCCGGAGCGAGGCGACCCTTCGGGATACGCCTTCGGCGTAAAATACAGCGCTACGCCAAAGTGGAGGGCGACAAAGTTCTGCGCGAAAAGATTCAGGCCAACGAGGAATTAATGTTTCGCATTGGTATAACAGCTTGCATGAAATCAACCCGCTGTGGAAACCACAGCGGGTTGATTCAGATCATCAACAAAGCCTCGTTCTTCTTCATTCGCTTCCGGCGACCAGTGCGCCGGAAGCGTGTTTCTGCCAACAGTAGCGCACACTGGTGGTAGAAACAGTACCATAAGTCAGTGCGCCGCCCGGAAATCCGTGAGGATTTTAGGCGCACGAAGCGCTTCTTCCATCGCATCAAAAAACCATACGGGTTTTTTGATGCTCAGAATCAACCCGCTGTGGAAACCACAGCGGGTTGATTTAGGATGCAACGGTTGTTGCGCCTCACCGGACGCGCATACGTGGCGCGTTATCGCTCCAGCACCCACACCCGCATTTCGCCGGGCGCTCGGTTGGTCCAAGCGTAGTAAGGGATCCATTTGAGTGTGCATGCCCGGGCTGCGAGCGGTGAAGTAGCTGGCACGTACAGCGCGTCCTGTTCCTCGGCCAGGCGCAGGCCCTCGCAGGAAAGCGCGACCACGCCGCCCAGGAGCTCCGATTCCCATGAGGCCGCAAACTCCGCCCCGGGGTGGACGGCCAAGCGGTGGAGTTCCGCTCCATTGTCCGCCTGCTCCAGGCAGTAGACCAGCGGCCCGCGGGTGACCGCCAGCTTGCCGATGTCCTCCTTCACATGCGGGTTGGCGCGCACCATCTGAACCGGCATGTCAAAATCCAGCTCAATGCGGTCGCCTTCGCTCCAGGGCCCCGGAAGGACGATGTACCCTTTTTCCAGAACGGGCTCCACAGGATGACCGTTTCGCTTCACGCTGAAGTTCGGGCACCAGCCGGGCTTTCGAAGTTTCAGCGCAGTGTCGCCGGCACTCAAAACGTCCACCGTCACCACGCCCGACCAGGGATAGCCGGTCGAAATCTTCAGGCTGACCTTCTGCCCGCCAAGGTCCACATTCAGCTCGCCGCCGATGTACAGGTGCACATTGAGCGAGTGTTCGTCCGCCGAAAACGCGTATCCCGCGATCGATTCTATCGTGCGCGCCAGGTTCGGAGGGCAGCAGGAGCAGGGGAACCACTTCTGGCGGATGTACTTGACGTGGCGCAGGAGGTCGTCCTCCTCGCAGGCCTTGGGTACCACCTCCAGAGGGTTTACATAGAAGAAGCGGGTGCCGTCCAGCGACATGCCGCTGAGCGCGCCGTTGTACAAAACACGCTCCAGCACGTCCGAGTAGCGGCTGTCCAGATCCTTTAGCAGCATGCGCTGCGTGAAGAAGCAAAGCCCCAGCTGCGCGCAGGTCTCGGCGTAGATGGTATCATTGGGCAGGTCGTAGTCAAAGGTAAAGGATTCGCCCACCTCGCTCTGTCCAATCGCGCCGGTGACGTACATCTGCCGGGTGGTCACGTTGTTCCAGAGCCGGACGCAGGTTTCCCACAGCTCCTGATCTCCAGTTTCCCGCGCCACATCCGCCATGCCGGAGTACAGGTACACCGCCCTGACCGCGTGGCCCTCGGCCACCCTCTGCTCCCGGACGGGCTTTCCGGCCTGGTAGTACTGGTACTTCATGAAGGAATCGGCCCACTTGGGTGGGCGGTTGTACTTGTTGGTTTCCTCCTCAAAGTACAAAGGAGACTGGCCGCGCTGGTCGATGAAGTACTTCGCGAGCTTCAGATACCTTGCTTCGCCCGTCAGCTGGTACAATTTGAACAGGCCCATCTCGATGACCTCGTGGCCCGGGTATCCTTTGAGCTTGCCCTCCTCCGGGCCGAAGGTTTGATCGATCAGGTCAGCGAACCGGATGGCGATGTTTAGAAACCTGTCCGAGCCGGTTGCCCTCTTGTACGCCACAGCGGCTTCGATCATGTGCCCCGCGCAGTACAGCTCGTGGTTTTCCTGGAGGTTTGTAAAGCGCCGGCCCGGCTCCACCACCTGATAGTAGGTGTTCAGGTAACCGTCCGCCTGCTGCGCCTTTTCCATCAGCGCGATGGCTTCGTCCGCCCAGCCCTCCAACTGCTCATCCCGGCGGGACATCAGCGCGAACGACACGGCCTCCAGCCACTTGTAAAGATCGCTGTCCTGGAACACCATGCCGCGGCGCTCGCCCTGCGCAAGTCCCGCAGCAATGCGGAAGTTGTTGATACAATGGCTGGGCTCGGTATCCGGCAGCAGGTCGTTGAGCGCCGCCCACTGGTAGGGCAGCATATGCTTTCGGATGGTTTCCATGCGCGGCGTAAAAAACGCGTCTTCCGGTGTAAAATCCGCCACGGCAACCGGGGTAGAGAATAACGGATTCATCAGAAAACTCCTTTCGTGTCGGTTATTCCTTGACGCCTGAGAGCATGACGCCCTTGACAAACAGGTCCTGCGCGAACAGGAACGCGGTGATGATGGGGATCAGGCTCAGCGTGGTTCCGGCCATCAGAACAGTCCAGTCGGTAGAATACATGCCCTGCATCAGCGCCAGACCCAGCGGGAGCGTCATTTTCTCGACAGTGGTGATGTAGATCAGGGGGTTGTAGTAATCGTTCCAGATACCCATCAGCACAAAGATCGCGAGCGTCGCCGTCATCGGCGTGGACAGCGGCAAAAATACCCGCCAGTAGACGCCGAACGGCGTGCAGCCGTCAATCTTCGCGGCCTCCTCCAGCGCCGATGGCACGGTAATGAAGAACTGCCGCATCAGGAACGTGCCAAAGGCGGATACCAGCGCGGGCAGGATCAGAGCCTGATGGGTGTTGACCATGCCGAGCTGGCCCATCAGAAGGAAGTTCGGAATAATCGTGACCTGGGTGGGGATCATCATTGTCGCCAAGTAGAAGAAGAAGATCGTCTCGCGCCCGCGGAACTTCAGCCGCGAGAACGCGAAGCCCGCCATGGAACTGGTGATCAACTGCACGATGACGACGACCGCGCTGATCTTCAGGCTGTTCAGAAAGAAAAGCCAGAATGGGAAGCGGTCCGACACACGGCTGAAATTGCCGAACTCGATTCGGCTGCCGATCAGGCTCGGCGGCAGCCGAAACACCTCCGCCTGCGGTTTGAACGCGGTCGACAGCATCCAGATGAATGGCAGCACCATGATCACCGCGCCGATGGACAGCACGATGTAGGAAACAATTTTCCCGATCAGTTTTTTTCTCTTCATCTGCGCTATCCTCTAGTAATTGACCCATTTTTTTTGAAACAGCATCTGAATGCCGGTGACCACCAGGATCACGGCGAACAGCACATAGGCCATCGCGCTGGCATAGCCCATTTTGAAGAACTTAAAGGCGTTTTGGTACAGGTAGTGAACCACCACCGAGGTGGCCCGCCCCGGCCCGCCCTGGGTCATCATCATCACCAGGTCAAACACCTGGAAGGATCCAATGAACGCCATGACCAATACGAAGAAGGTCGTGGGCGTAAGCAGCGGCAGCGTGATATTCCGGAACTGCTGCCACCAGCCGGCGCCATCGATCTCGGCCGCCTCATAGTAATTGCGCTCAATGCTCTGAAGTCCCGCCAGGAAGATCAGCATGTTATAACCCAGATTTTTCCATATGGCGACGATGATCAGCGCGATCATGGCGGTCTTGTCGCTGGTCAGCCACATGGGGCCGTTGATTCCGATCTTTTCCAGCAAGTTATTGATTAACCCGAATTCCGGGTTGTAGAGCCACTGCCACACCACGCCGATAGACACCATCGACGAGATGACGGGAATGAAATAGGCGCCACGGAAGAAGCGGATGCCTCGGTCGCTCTTGTCCAGCGCGATGGCGAGAAACAGCGAAAGCGTGACCCCGATGGGCACCGTCGTCAGCGTGTAAACCCAGGTGTTTTTGAATACTTTCAGAAAGACCTCGTCCTGGAACAGGTCACGATAATTTTGAAGGCCGATGAACTTCATCGGCGTCAGGATGTCATAGGAACTCAGCGATAAGACGAACGTCATGATCACCGGCCAGAGCGTGAATATCAGAAAGCCGATCAGGTTTGGCCCGAGGAACACAAGGACCCAGAAGGAATCCCGGTAGGTCATATCGCGCAGCGTGCGCCTGCGCCGGGGTGCGGTGGCGGTCATAGGACGAATCCCCTCGCTTTCAAGGGCCTGAAGGGGGACCTTCGTCTCCCTTCAGGCCGTCAGGTTGTCAGGTCTCGTCAGCCCGCGGCAAGGATCTTGTTGGCGCGGGTCTCAAAGTCGGCCATCACGGCTGCGACATCCTTGTCATTCTTATAGATCTCGTCCAGCTCTTCCAGCTCCAGCGTCTCCATCTCGCCGTTGCCCAGGAGGGCCGTCGGCATGGAGGGCGCGTCCTTGAAGTAGCTGAGCATGTCCAGATAGGCGGGGGTATGCACCTTCTCGTCGTACCAGGTCTTGACGCCCTCATCGCTGTACAGGAAGGTTTTGTTGGGCATCCATAGGCCGCTCTTGATCAAGTCCACCTGATACTCGTTGCCCGACAGGAACTTCAGGAACTCCCAAGCTTCCTCCGGATGCTGCGTCTTGGCCCAGGCCGCGTGCACGTGGGCCTGGCCCTGGGTAACGGACTCATCGAACTTCGGCAGCACGCCCATGCCCACGTTGAAGCCCAGCGTCGCCAGTTCCTGCAGCGCCCAGGAGCCGTCCGCCATCATCGCGATCTTGCCTGTCTGCAACATCTGCGCGCCGCTCATGCCCACGTTGGTCAGCGTGGAGGAGGAGGGCATCACGCCGTCCACGGTACGCAGGTTGCGGATCGTGGTGAACGCGTCGATGACTTTAGAATCATTGGCAGTGAACTTGGTGTGGTCGTCGCTGAACATCTTATTGCCAACCTGCAGCATGATGGCCTCGTTGAAGCCCGCCATGTTGTTGAAGTAGAAGCCGTAGGTGTCCTTGACATCGCCGTCGCCCTTGGTCAGGCGCTTGGCGACTTCTTCCAGCTTCGCCCAGGTCCAAGCCTCGTCGGGCTTGGACGGCGGATAGGGCTCGCCCGCGGCGTCAAAGATGTCCTTGTTGTAATAGAGGATCTGAGACACCGTGCAGGAGGACACGCCGAAGATCTTACCGTCCCGCTTCATGATGTTCAGCGCCGAGGGGATGAAGTCCTCATCCTTGTAGGTCTGGTAGAACCGGTCGGTCAGGTCCAGGAGCACGCCTTTCTTGATGTAGGAGCCGTACATGGCGGCGCCCAGGAAGAAGACGTCAGGCGCGGCGTTACCGGCCATGGATGTCAAAAGCTTGGTGGCATAGTCGTCATACTTGCCCAGAGGGATGTACTCGACTTTGATGTTCGGGTGCTGGCTCTCAAACAGCGCGATGCCCTTGCGGACGCTCTCGGTTTCCAGGGGGCTGGCTTCCCAACCGGAGAAGGTGATCGTGACGGGTCCCTCCGCCATGGCGGCGGGCAGCGGGAGCAGGGTTGCGAGGAGCATAACAGTCATCAATAAGGCAAGGATTCTGGGCTTCATGGAAAAAACCTCCTCTTTAATATTGGGCGCTCTTCCTGAACCTCTCGATATGGGTTGGCAGTGGGAACATCTTTCTGGAATTTATCCACCTCCGCTTCGACAGACAGGTCATTCGAGCCGGAAGGCAAATGCCGGATGCAAACCCAAAACCCAATAAACATACGGAATGGTGAAATATATGTTTACAAATTTAGATAAAAAATATATAATCTACGATGGCGATGTCGTCGATGTTTTTATTATAGTTAACAAACCAGTTGAAAACAAGCCGCGAATTCACTGAAAAGGTGGATGGAATACAGATGTTGTTCTTCCGGGCAAAACTGTCGGATACGCTGAGCCACATCTCTTGTGGAAAGCTCGTCTCCGAAGGTGATTTTATGCATCCCGACCGGGTGATCGATTCCTACCTGATATTGATGGGCGTCCGCAACACGCTGCATTTTCAGGAGGATCAGGAGGCGCTGGATCTGAACGAGAATGAGACGCTTTTTCTGCGCCCGGGGCTCCGGCAGCGTTCGAGCGCACCGTCGCGCGACCTGATCTACTACTGGACGCACTTCTACCTGGGCGAGCACGTAGAGACCCTCACCGACGACGACGCGCTCGAAGCCTACTACCTGATGAACAACCGCGCACTGAATAATAACGACCGGTGCATCCTGATCCCGCGCCACTCAAGGCTTGCGTTTTCAAGCCGGATCAGCCTCTTGTTTCAACAGTTGATGTACGGCCGCTACGGAAACTGCTACTCCAAGCAATACGCCAATTACTGCCTGGGCATGCTGCTGATAGAGCTCACACAGCAGGCGATGGAGTATTATCAAAGCGAGTATGAGACCAAACCCGTTTTCCGGTTTTCCGAAATGGTGCAGTGGATCAATATAAACATCGGCAGACAACTCTCGGTGCCCGATATTGCCGAGACATTCGGCTACACGCCCAACTATCTCTCAGACCTGTTTCGCAGCAAGACGGGATACTCCCTGATCCGGTACATCAACCGGCTCCGGATGGAGAAGGCCAAGGAAAAACTGCTCTCCTCCACCAAGACCATCGACGAGATCGCCCATGAGGTGGGATTCAATGATCTAAAGTATTTTTTACGCACCTTCAAGCAGTATATGGGCGTTACGCCGACCAAAATGAAAAACGCTTGGACCGACGCGCATCTGAACAATCAGTAAAATGTGATTCGGATTCTATGCAGGATATCTCCGCTGTTTCCATCCAATTTCCCCCATACATCTGATCCCCAACCAGCGATGCCAAAGCCCTGCCTCCCTCGAAATTGTAACTGGTAAACCAGGTCGCGTCCGACAAGTTATAAAAATACATGCAAATGAATATTTGGAACCATAAGGATTTCTGCGATGACATGCCGAATAAGGAAGGCGAGGTGAAGAGGCATGACAACGTGGAAGCGGTACGAGATCACGGATTCGGAATGGGAGCGGCTGAAGAAGTACTTCCCAGAGCGTCAGGATGGACAACTGGGCAGGCCAAGGAGCGACGACCGGCAGATGCTCAATGGAATCCTGTGGGTCGTACGCACAGGAGCGCCGTGGGGCGACCTGCCAGATCGGTACGGAGCAAAGAGCACAGTGTATGACCGCTTTACGCAGTGGCAGAAGTCCGGGTTGTTCTCGAAGATACTGGAAGAACTCGGCGAGGAAGCGGATCTTGAGGACATGAGCCTGGACAGCACCAGCGTTGACGCACACCAGCACAGCGCGGGGGCAAAAAAGGGGCGGTAGGCTGGGAAGTCCAGCAGCATATCGGAGTCAGCCGGGGCGGGAGGACGGCGAAAATCCACGCGATCGTCGATGGCCTGGGGAATCCGATCCACGTCCACCTGTCGGCGGGCAACTTCCACGATTCCAGGAAAGCGGAGGCGTCCCTGTCTGCCGTGCCGCTGAAGGGAACGGTGGTGCTGGCAGATAAAGCCTACGGTTCCAAGGCAATCCGAGGCTTCATTACTGCTGCGGGCGCGGATTACTGCATCCCGCCCAAGGCAAACGAGAAGCCCTGGCCTTGCGACTGGCATCTCTACAGGGAACGCCATCTCGTCGAGTGCTTCTTCCAGAAACTCAAGCAGTATCGGGGCATCGCTACCCGCTTTAACAAACTTTCCTCCCGATTGATCGCCTTCGTCCAACTCGCCTGCATTATGATCTGGCTCGCTTGATTATGCAGCACTATGCATTCTCGGACACGCCCTAGTATGAGCTATACAAAGCGCTTTCTGGACGCCTCTCTACAGGGCGGGCAGCACGAGTTCCTCACCCAGGTAGGTGTACATCAGCGCCGCCGGCCACGACCCGTGAACGTTTGGCAGGTAGCCCTGCACCGTGTTGCCTGCGAAGTCGTAGTACGCGTTGGAGTACAGCGGAATCGTCGGCAGGACTTCGCTGTAGCGCTGCATCAGCTTCAGCCAGCGCTCGGTGTAGGTCTGGTCCTCGCCGGGCGCAGTCTCGCGCAGGTTCTTCGCCCGCTTGAGAAGCTCCGCATCGGCAACGCCGTACTGATTGAGCGAACCCTGGTACTCGGGATCGCCGTTAAAAGCGTAGTAGGGATCGAACACGTAGGTGAAGTTGGTCGCGAAGGCGAACATGTTGTAGGTGCGGCTGGCCTGACGGTTGACGGAGGCCAGCATCTCCGCGAAGTCGACATCCATCACCTTGACGTCAAACCCGAGGGTTTTCAGGTTCGCCGTGAGCATCTCGTCCAGGAGCTGGGCCGCCTGGCTGTCCTTCAGCTTGGCAAAGTACAGCCGGAGCGGCAGAAGCGTGCTCTTGCCGACCTTGACCGCTTCCACGACAGGCGCCTCAACCGCATTGTACGCCTTCAGCGCGCTGCCCTTGAGAAGCTTGCAGCGCACGCTGTCGGTGCCCTCAACGTACTTTTCGCCTTTTTCGTTGAGCGTCCAGCCGTCCTTCTCCAGCAGCTTCCTGGCCGCTTTCAGGTCCTGCGGGTAGGTGGTCACCAGCTCGCTCATCCGGTTGACATACTGGGTGGCCATCCACTGGCCGAGGCCGTAGTAGCTGTAGACTTGCTGGCCGTTGTCGCCGGCAAAGGCCTTGGCATAGGCTTCTTTGTCCAGCGCATAGGCGATGGCCTTGCGCACGCTGGCGGAGGCGGTAGGGCCCTGCTCGCCCGCAAACCCGATAAAGCCGTAGCCCGACCGCAGGTAGTTGGAGATTTTTAGCTTCTGTTCCCCGTAGAGCGACACGCCCTTGGCGATGACCGAAGCGTCGCTGATCTTGTTGACGATGTTCAGATCGCCGGCTTCCAGCTTGTCAAGCGCCTCCGAATTCTTGACGGGCGTCAGCGTCACTTCATCGATCAGCGGGCGCTGTCCCTCATCGTTTCCCTTGTAGGCGCGGTTCGCCTTGAACGAAACCGTGCCGGTGGAACGGTCGTAGGCAACCAGTTGATACGGACCCGCGGTGACCATCGGATGGCTCTGGTAGCCGTTGTCCGGATCCAGAATAGTCTTCCGAAGGAGTTCGCTTGAGAACGCCGTCTTCCCCGCTTCGCCTTCCGGCGCGATGTAGGCGCCGTCGCCGTCGTCGGCCACGGTAAAGCCCGGCGCGATCACGGAGATCGGGTAGGGCGTCACGTTCACGTACGTCAGCTCGTAGAAATACGGTAGATAGCCGTTGTAGATGGTCAGGCTGAAGGTGTCCTCATCGATCAGCCGGACCCCGGAAAACACGTCCGATTTTCCGTTTCTATAAGCGGTAAACCCGGTCAGCTGACTGTATCCGTACGTCGCGGCCCCCAGCGCGGCCGTCTCCGGCGCGCTCTGAAGGAGCACGCTGAACACGTAATCCCGAGCGGTGATGCTCGTGCCGTCGTTGTACGTCAGGCCGGGATTAACATCGAAGGTGTAGGTCTTGTTGCCCGCGGCATCCAGCGTCGTCCCTACGACCGCTACGACCGAGGTGTCCAGCATATAGGTTGCTTCGTTCGTCCAGGCGACGGTCGCGTAGCCATGCAGCATGGCCCGCACGTCTATATCGGAGGTGTTGTTCCCCCACATATCGGTAAAGAAGTTCCCACTCACTTCGGTACCGGAGCCAACCGTCACCTTCGAGCCTTCCGCAAGCTTGCGGACAATCAGGTCGATGGCGGTATCCTCCATGAGGTTGAACGACTCCGCCGCGGAATACCCATCGAACGGATCCACCGCCTTGGCCGTGTACACGCCCTGCGCCAGCGTCTCGATAGCGGCGATGCCCGTCGAGTCCGCCGTGTATTCGTACGCCATCTCTCCGGTGCTGTCGCTGCGCACACACACCTGCGCCCCGGCCAGTGGGTTGCCCTGGCCGTCCACTACGCGAAGAATCAGCTTAACCGGGGCTTCCGCGGCCACAGCCTGCGCATCGCCCACCCCTTCGCCCGCCCCGATTGCCTGCGTCGACACGAGCAGGATCAGAAGAGACACCAGAATCTTTTTCATTGTTGGGTTACCCCTTTTCGTACTGTAGGACTGGGCCGGTTCTCTTTGCCCCGAGTCGGGTTCATCCGGTCGGCCGATCCCTCGGCCGGCCGGATGGATGCACCGCTCAGGGCGCTTTAATTCAAGTTCTGATGGGATCAGTCGAAGCTGTCGCCCACGTTCGCCACCGTGCCCCCCGCCAGCGGAATGCCAAGGTCCGTCAGTCTGTTGGTCACCTCAATCGGATTATAGGATGCGATGATGTACTGATTGGCCGTCACGTTTACCCACTCGCCGCCTTTCCAACCAATAAAGAGGTAGCCGGTCCTTCCCGGATCCCCGGGAGGTGTGGTGGAGCCGCCGTAAAGAACCCGTGTTCTCTGCAGCACGTTCCCGTTGTAGTCCGCGAAGATAACCGTGAAGTACTGAGGATTGATCGTCAGATCGCCGTTCACGTACGTCAGCTCGTAATTGCTCCCCACGTCCAGATCGCCGTTCATCAGCACCGCGTCGCTGGGTATCAGCTCACCCGCGTACGTTCCCATGTCCCTCTGTCCGCCGGCGATCATCAGGCTCGTCAGTGCGTCCGTGCCTTCCAGTGCCGTCCAGGTCGCATGGTCTCCCATCGTCGCTGTGTAGGTCGCTCCCTGCGGACCTTGCACCGAAGCGTTGTACAGGTGGGTCTCGTCTTTCGCCGTGATCGTCACAGGCCCCTTCGGGTCGCCCGACGCGCCGCGCTTCATGATGACCAAATCACCCGCGTCAAAGAGCAGCGTATAATTGGCGGTCACATCTTGCGTTCCGTCCGTGATGATTGCCTCAACCGGCACGAGCGCATCCTTGTACGTTCCAGCATCCTTACTCCCGCCCTCAATGGTTATGCTGGAAACCGTCTGTGTTCCGGAGAGCGTCGGCCAGGTTGCATAATCGCTCACCGTCGTCGTGTAGGTCGTTCCCTGCGGCCCCTGCGCCAAAGCGTTGTACCAGTACGTTAAGTTCTTCGCCCTGATCGTCACCATTTGGGGCGTCACCGTCAGCGTCCCCACGCTCTTCGATACCGTGTAGTCCGTTTCCCGCGCCGTCTGGTCATACTTCAGGCTGTAGCCGTTCTCGCTCGTCCCCACGCCCGTCTGCGTCCCCGTCGTCTCGAACGTCGCCGTTTCTCCGTTCACAAACCCGCTGACGCTGCCTTCCGCCGTCAGCGCTTCTCCGTCGTATACCTTGCTCGCGTTCGGCGTCGTCACCTTCAGTTCCACCGGCGTCACCGCGATGCTCCCGTCCACCTTCTGGATCTTCAGCTTTCCGGTTACATCTTCCCCCGCCGCGTTCCTGATCACCAGCGTGTCGCACGTCGCCGTGACCGTTCCCTCCGACACGTGCGTCGCCGACGCCCCGGACACCGCCTTCTCCAGCGTGTACCCCTTCGGCAGCTCGCTCACCGTCACCGTCGCCCCGTGCGCCGTGCCGTCGTACGCGTAGCTTCCCCCACGCGTCGTCACCACGATCTCGTCCGCGTTTTCCGTCACCGTCAGCGTCCCCACGCTCTTCGATACCGTGTAGTCCGTTTCCCGCGCC
>CALGYL010000385.1 GCA_937934775.1 uncultured Clostridia bacterium | reverse complement strand
CGATGATCACCGGCCGCTTCTCCTTTTTCGCGGTGGCCGTCGGTTCGAACGGCGGCTCCGGTTCGGGCGCGGCGGCGGGCTCCGGATTCGGCGCTTCTTCGAAAGTCAGCGCGTCGTCGCCCAGTTTGACCTCCTGCCAGTCGCCGCCGGAGAACTCCGCCTGACCCTTGGCGTCATAGGGCGAGGCTTCCGCCACTTCGCGGCCATCGGGCTGGGGCGGCAGTTCCTCCGCCTCCGGCCGGTACAAAGGCTCCGGTTCCTTGACGCGCAGCGCGTCCGGTTTCGCGCCCGCGGGGCGGCGCTTGTTCAGAAAGTTGGGTACATCCGGCCCCGAGGGCTCGCCCTTCACCGGCTTTACGCGAGGCTCGCCGGGCAGCGGATCGTCCGGCCGGATGCGCTCAATCACCATTTCTCGTCCGCCGGAGGGCGCCTGTCCCCGGGCGGGGGACTTGGGCAGATCCCAGTTTTCCAGGTCGTCGCTGTCTGGCAGCTTCGCGCGGGGCGCGCGCTGCAGTTTGACCGGCTTTACGGGGGTTGGGGGAACAACAGTCTCCACCGCGCCGCCGGGTGTTGTGTAGACCGTGGGCACCACCATCGCCTGCATGTGCTGCTCGTTGGCCTGACGCTTTTCGTCCGCCCGCTGACGGGCGTGCCCCACGTACACGTCGTAGGACTGGCGGACCTTACCGCCAAGGCGGCGCAGGGAGATCTTCCTGAGAAGGATCAGATCCACCACCATCAGGATGATCAATACCAGCACAGAGCCAATCTTGTTTTCGCCCATCAGATCGCGGTGGATCGGCCAGGTCAGAAGCGCGCCCAGAACGCCTGTGCCGCCTTTTTTGTAGTTGTACGAGTAGTTCAGAAAATTCAGAAAATAATTCTGCGACATCAGCATGGAGATGTCGTCGTAATAAAACACATGCCAGATGGCCGCGACAATTAAAACAAGGAACAATGTCAGGACGACCCGTCCCGGACGCACTTTTCGCTCCTTGTTGGTAAAGGTCACCAGCGCGCCCATCCAGTTCACGATCAACGGCAGCACAAAGAACAGCGAGCCCGCGATGCCCCGGAGTACCTGGAGCACCGATTCGGCAGCGTTGCCTTCGGCAAAACAGAAGTACAAAAGCAAAAGTCCGGCGCCCATGACCATGACGCCCAGCACTTCGCGCAGGAAGCCCCGGTCTTCGGGCGGCTGTGGCCTTGCCGCGGTCTCCCGCGGCTTCGCGCTCCTTGGCGCGCTCGCCTTGGCCCCCGCTTTTTTGGATGTTCCCGATTTTCCCGCCATTCAATCCTCCGAACGCCATCATTTCACGGATATAGTATACATCAGAACGGAGTCAAATTCAAACGCTTTCAGGTAAACAGACAATCGCCCGCGGCTGGGCCGAAGGCGATTGCAAAGGATAGCCGTCGGGCTACAGCGCGCCGTTCAGCAGCGGAGTCAGTTCCCCTTCGTGTAAAATCGCCAGCTTGTGCAGCGCACGGGTCACGCAGACGTACAAAAGCCTTGCCGAGCGGGAATCGGCGGGGAAGGCATCGCAGCTTACGTCGGCCAGAATCACCGCGTCGAACTCCAGACCCTTGACCGCGCCGGCGGGGGCCAGCATCACGCCGCCCAGCGCCTCCGGATCGTCCCCGTTCAGAAGCTTCGCGTTCAGCGACTTGGGCAGCGCCTTGAGAAGCTCCCGGAGGGCCGGCTCGTTCCGCCCGATGACCGCGATGGAGGCCATGCCCTGCTCAAGATATGCCCGCGCCAGCCCTTCCACTGCCCTGGCCTGCGCCGCGCGGCCCGTAAACAGCGCGACGGAGGGCGCGTCGCCGTGACGCAGCACCGTCTTGGGCGGCGCGATGCCCGGCGCTGGGAAGTGGGAAAACACCGCCTCCGCAAGGCGCATGATCTCTACGGTGCTTCGGTAGCTGACGGTCAGCTCCCGCCGCACGGCCTTTTGAATCGACGGCGGCTGATCCCAGTCGGTGATGCCGCCCGCGCCGATGGATTGCATCAAATCGCCCACGGCGGTGACCGTCGCGCCCGGCGCGAGCCGGTTCAGCAGCGCAAACTCCAGCGCGCTGAAATCCTGGGCCTCGTCTATCACCAGATGACGCGCGTCCGGCTTTTTGACTTCCCTCATTTTCAGCGCGATCAGCCCCAGCGCCGCCAGATCGTCCCGCGCAACGGCCTTGCGCTCGGTAAAGCGCTCCAGCGCCCGCGCGGACGCCTCCCGGAACGCGGGGTCGGGCGAAGCCGCCTGATCCTGCAAGTAGGCCTTGTAGACCGCCGCCGAGTCCACCGGGGGGAAGGCGGCCATTTCTTTTTTCAGGAAGGGCTTGATCTCGTTTTTGGCCTCCGCCACCCGCTCGTCCAGGCTCTTGTAAAGCGCGACCAGCTTCTCCCGGAGCGCGGCCGGGTCCGGCGTCGCCGCGCGCAGTCGTTCGGCGCGGCGGGCGGCCTCGTCGGAGAAGTACTTTTCGATCGAACGCGCCGCGCGCTTCACGCGGGCGGTCAGCTGCTTTTCGAACTCCTTGAGCCGCCGGGCCATCGGGAAGGGGGCCTCGTCCACCAGAAGGAACTGCTCAAGCTCCGCCCGGTCGTAGAGCTTCACCGGGCCGAAGGCGATGTCACGGCTTGCGAAGGAGGCTTCGTACCGGGCAAGCCAGCGGTCGATGCGCGCCTCGTTCTCCGGCGCGCCCTTGGCCTGTGCGTCGCGCGCCTTCTGCTCCGGCGGTTCCGATTCAAAGGCGCCCAGTTTGGGCAACTCCATCAAAGACCGGAGGAAACCGTCAAAGGTGGTCTGGCGCACCCGCTCGACGCCCAGATCGGGCAGAACGCCCGCGATGAAGTTCAAAAACAGCGGGCTGGGAGCCAGAATCACCATCTGATCGGGCTTGAGAGAGGGATATGCATAGAGAAGATAGGCGATCCGGTGCAGCGCCACCGTGGTCTTGCCGGAGCCCGGCGCGCCCTGCACCACCATGGACTTTTCGAGCGGGTGGCGGATCACGAGGTTCTGCTCCGACTGGATGGTGGTCACGATGTCCCGCAGGCGTTCCGACGTGCGCTCGGAGAGCACTTTCTGGAGCAGCGCGTCCGCCGTGGCCAAGTCCACGTCGAAGATGCTGGAGAGGGCGCCCCGCTCGATGCCAAACTGCCGCTTGAGCGTCAGTTCGCCCTCGATCACCCCGTCGGGCGCGATGTAGCGCATCGGTCCGATCTGCCCGGAATAGTACAGGTTCGCCACCGGCGCGCGCCAGTCGGTGACCACGCTCTCCATCGATTCCGCCTTCAGCACGCCCCAGCGGCCGATGTAGTAGACGTGCTTGCCGTCCTTCTCCACGAAATCGATCCGGGTGAAGTAGGGCCGTCCGGCGGAGAGATCGAGGTGCCTGAGCGTCTCCTCGGCCCGGGCGTACAGCATTTCCCGGACGGGCAGCGAATCCGGAAGGCTTCGCCTGGCTTCAGCCAGCGCGAGGGTGGCGCTTTTCAGCTCCGTTTCCGCGTGGACGCGCTCCTGGCGGATGGTCGCGAGCGTTTCGGACAGGTGCGATTGCTCCTCCAGGAGCGCCGGATGATCCTCCATGCCGGTTGCCTCCCATTCTGCTGATAAAATCGAAGGAAATTTGATTATAGGCCGAAAACCCGGCCTCAATCAAGTTAAATTTTGGAGAAGCATGGACGCGCTTTTCTGCGGCTCTGTATAATGGATGAGAGGTGAGGCGGCATGACAAAAGGGCTGACCCATATCTACACCGGCAACGGCAAGGGCAAGACCACCGCGGCGATGGGCCTTGCGCTGAGGGCGCTGGGCGCGGGGCTTCAGGTGCGCATCTTCCAATTCTGCAAGAGCCAGCCTACGGGCGAGCTGACCTCGCTCATGCGGCTCGCGCCGGGCATCGTCCGGCGGGCGGACAGTCCGGTGAAGAAGTTCACCTGGGATATGGCGGCGGAAGAAAAGGCGCTCTGGGCCGAGGCGCAGCAGGCGCTCTTTGACGAGGCCTGCGAGGCGGCCTGTAACAAGGATGTGGATCTTGTGGTGCTGGATGAGGTAATGGGCGCGCTGTCGGCCGGGGCCGTCGATTCGGGCCAACTGGCCTACCTGATCGGGCACAAGTACCGGGGTACGGAACTGGTCCTGACCGGGCGCGACGCACCGGAGAAGCTGACCGGCCTTGCGGATTACGTGACGGAGATGCGGCAGGTGAAGCATCCGTACGCCGCGGGTATCCCGGCGCGAAAGGGAATTGAGTTCTAACCTTCGCGTTGACATTCTGCCAATACCCTGTTATGATTTTACCGGGATGTTACCAAAGGAGTCGGATGGATGAATCTGCCCAATCTTCTCACGGCGCTTCGCATTGCGATGATTCCGGTGTTTCTGTTGACATACGGGCGGGTTTCACCGGCGGTGTCGCTGCTGATTTTTCTGCTCGCAAGTCTGACGGACTGCTTGGACGGGTATCTGGCGCGCAAATGGGACCAGGTCACCGCCTTTGGGAAGCTGTTTGATCCGCTGGCCGACAAACTGCTGCTTCTGTCGGTGTTGTTTTGCTTTGCCAAATCGGGGTTGGTTCCCTGGTGGGTGATGGCGCTCATGGGGGTCAAGGAAGTTTTGATGATGGTGGGCAGTATGTGGCTGCTCCGAAAAAATGTGGTCGTGCAGGCCAATCAGTTGGGCAAGGCGGCGACGGTTGTGTTTATCGCGGCGCTCACGTTCTTGTTCCCATGGCATCCGGCGGGCTGGCTGACGACGATGGGTAACGTGCTGCTGTACGTGGCGGTGGCACTGTCGGTTTCAGCGCTGTTTGTCTACGCGTTTTTCGCGCTGCTCAAGCCGAGATTGAAGAGCCAAGGTTAAAATTGCGGCATGCCGATTGACGGGGCGGTTTTTCCCGATTATAATGACCACATTATACTGCCTATGACGAAGAGGAGTAGGCGCGATCCCCCGCAAGAGAGGGCGGCCCACCGGCTGCAAGACCGCCTCGGGCAGGACGCGCGCGAAGGTCGCTTCGGAGGCTGCCGGGTGATTGTCAGCCCGCAGGGGTGCGCCCCTTATCGCGCGTTTGAGGCGGCCTCGGCCGCTAATTAAGGTGGTACCGCGGAGTGATTCGCCCTTACAGGGGGGATCGCTCTTTTCATTTGGAAAGGAGATTCGCTGTGGAAAAGCAATTTGAGATGGACAAGGTGTTTTCCCCTCAGGACGTGGAGGAGCGCCTCTACCGGGAATGGGAGGAGAGCGGCTATTTTGTGGCCAAGCGTGTGCCGGGCAAGAAGCCCTTCGTCATCATGATGCCGCCGCCCAATATCACGGGGCAATTACACATGGGTCACGCGCTGGATACGCTTCCCCAGGACGCGCTGACCCGCTACCACCGCATGAAGGGCGACCCGACCTTGTGGCTCCCGGGCACGGATCACGCGTCCATCGCCACGGAAGTGAAGATTGTCGACGCGCTGAAAAAAGAGGGTCTGTCAAAGCAGGATCTGGGGCGTGAGGAGTTTCTGCGTCGCGCCTGGCAGTGGAAGAAAGAATACGGCGGGCGCATCACCCGGCAGCAGCGCCGTCTGGGTGCCAGTTGCGACTGGTCCCGCGAGCGCTTCACGATGGACGAGGGCCTCAACCACGCGGTCGTCGAGGTATTCGTGCGGCTGTATGAAAAGGGCCTGATCTACCGCGGCAACCGCATCATCAACTGGTGCCCGGTGTGCAAGACCGCGCTGTCCGACGCCGAGGTGGAATACGGCGAGGTGACGGCCAGCCTTTGGTACATCCGCTATCCCGGCTCGGACGGTTCGGACGGCGTGGTGGTGGCCACCACCCGGCCCGAAACCATGCTGGGCGACACCGGCGTGGCTGTGAACCCGGAGGACGCGCGCTATACGAATCTGGTGGGCAAGACCGTGATCCTGCCGCTGGTGGGACGCGAATTGCCTGTGGTGGCGGACAATTACGTGGACCCGGCCTTCGGTACCGGCGCGGTCAAGATGACCCCGGCCCACGATCCCAACGACTTTGAGGTCGCCCAGCGGCACGACTTGCCGGTACTGCGTGTTTTGAACGACGACGGCACCATGAACGGGGCGGCGGGCAAGTACGAGGGCATGACCCGGCAGGAGTGCCGCAAGGCGGTGCTTCAGGAACTGGAGGCGCAGGGCCTGCTGGTCAAGACCGAGCCGCTGATCCACAATGTGGGCGCGTGCTACCGCTGCCACGACACGGTGGAGCCGCTGGTGTCCACCCAGTGGTTTGTGAAGATGAAGCCGCTGGCCGAACCCGCCGTCCGCGCTGTGCAGACGGGCGAGCTCAAGTTCGTGCCCGAGCGGTTTACGAAAGTCTACCTGAACTGGATGGAGAACATCCGGGATTGGTGCATCTCCCGCCAGTTGTGGTGGGGCCATCGCATCCCCGCCTACTACTGCGAGGACTGCGGCGAGATGGTCGTCGCCCGCAAAGCGCCCGACAAGTGCCCC
>CALGYL010000384.1 GCA_937934775.1 uncultured Clostridia bacterium | reverse complement strand
GAGCTTCTGCTTCAGATGACCGGCTATTCGATCTACGCCTGCGAGGAGCGCATCCGTCAGGGGTTCTTCACGCTCCCGGAGGGCCATCGGGTGGGGCTGACCGGCATATATGCCGCGGACAGGGGCGGCGTGGCGGGGCTGACCGGCGCGCTTTCGATGTGCATCCGCGTGGCGCGGCCGGTTCCGGGCGCGGCCGATCCACTGATGCCGTATCTGATCGGCCGGGACAGGCTTCGAAGCGCGTTGATTCTGTCGCCCCCTGGAATGGGGAAGACGACGATGCTGCGGGACGCGGCGCGGCAGTTGTCGCGCCTGGGTTACCGTGTGGCGCTGGCCGACGAGCGGGGAGAACTGGCCGCGCCCGCCGCGGGCGGGTTGCCGACGATGGATCTGGGCCCCCGGTGCGATGTGGCGACCGGTGCGGACAAGGCGCAGTTGATCGAGCGGCTGGTTCGGTCGATGGCCCCCGACGCGGTGGTGACGGACGAGTTGGGCGGCGAGAACGACGCGCGGGCGGTGTACGAGGCGGCCTGCGCGGGCGTCATGGTGCTGGCGTCGGCCCACGCGGCGGATATCTCCTCGGCCCGCAGGAAGCGGGGCCTCGCCTCACTGATGGAGGACGGGCTGTTCGAGAGCTTTCTGGTTCTGGGCGGCGCGCCGGGACATGTGGTGGAGATTGTGGACGCGCGGGGGGCGGGCGTATGATGCTGCGGTTGATTGCGGCGGCGCTGCTCTCCGCGGCGTGCGCGCTGGCCGGGCGGGCGGTGGCGGGCGCCTGCGTGCGCAGGGCGCAGGCGCTGGGCGCGTTGATGGACAGCGTGCAAAGGCTTCGGGTGGACATGCTGGACAAGCTCCTGCCGCTCCGGGAGGCGCTTTCCACCGGACATCCGGTGATGCGGGCGGTTTCAGAGGCGATGGCGCGCGGCGGCGCGGGCCAGGCTTGGCGGCGCGTTCAGGGCGCGTTGACTGCGCGTGGCGGCGCGCTGGACTGCCTGACCAGACAGGATCTGGAGGCGCTCTCGACGCTGTTTGAAGGCCTGGGCGAGAGCGGCGCGGCCCAGCAGCGCATCCTGCTTTCCGGCGCGCTGGATGCGCTGGAGAGCCTTCGCGGGGAGGCCGACAAAAAGGCCCGCGAGGAGAGCAAGCTGTACGCTACGCTGGGCTTTCTGGCGGGGCTGTCGCTGGCGATTCTGCTCATGTAGGCGATGGAAACCCTGCGGATTTTTCCCGCGGGGGGGAACCGCGTCAGCCGGGAATCCCGGCGGATTTTCAGGCGGCCCGCAGACAGAACTGATGGTTTTTCTTCATCGAGAAGCGTGTTTCCGGCGCGGACAGCAGGAAACGAGGTGAGGCCGAACGCGCGAACGGCCGGAAGGAGGGATGCGCTTGAGCGTCGACCTGGTGTTCAAGATCGCCGCCATCGGGGTGTTGGTCTCGGTGCTGGCGCAGGTACTCTCCAGAGCAGGGCGGGACGATATGGCGATGCTGACGACACTGACGGGCCTGGTGATCGTGCTCCTGATGGTGGCAAACCTCGTCAGCGATTTCTTTGTCAGCATCAAAAGCATTTTTAACCTGTACTGAGGCGGTCGCTTCCGAAATAAATCCGCAAGCGATCGCCCCCCTAATACCAATACAATCCCGAACGGAGGGATGCCGGTGGAGGTCGTTCGGCTGGTGCTCTTGTGTGTGGCGGCGGCGCTGGTGGCGGCGATGCTCCGGGTCGACCGGCCGGAAATGGCGGCGGCGGTGGCGATGGCCGCGGGTACGGTGGCGTTTCTGATGGCGGCGGGGGACCTGAAGACGGTGGCGGATGCCGCCCGGGCGCTGGCTTCGGGCGCGGGCGTGTCCGGCGAGTCGACGATGATCATGCTCAGAGCCGCGGGCATCGCGCTGATCGCGGAGTTCGGCGCGCAGCTCTCCCGGGACGCGGGGGAGAGCGCGCTGGCTGGACGAATCGAATTGGGCGCGCGGGTGGCGCTGGCCGCGATGAGCGTGCCGCTGATTACCAGCCTGGTGACGCGGCTTGCGTCCCTGATGCCGTGAAAAACGTTTTGCTGCTCGCGGCGGTTCTGATCTTTCTCGCGATGCTTGCCCCCTGCGCCCAGGCGCAGTCGCTGGATGACGCGCTGAAGGCGGTGGACACAACCCAGCTTCAAGCGGTGGCGGACGAGGCGGGGATCGATGTGGGCGCGACGCTGAAGGGGCTGGCTTCCGGCGAAATCCGTCTGGACGCAAATCAGGCGCTGAGGGCGGCGGAGCGGATCGCCAGGGAGCGCCTGTCCGCCGTGGGCGCGTGGATGCTGGCGTTGTGCCTGCCATCAATCGCGCTGGCGATCCTAAAAAGGCTGACCGGAGACGGCGCGGCCGCACGGGCGGCGGGCACGGTGTGCTATCTGGCGGCGGCGGCTGTGGTGGTGGGGATAGCGGTTCGATCCGTCGATCAGGCGCGGCAGGCGGTCGATCTGACGGTGAAGCTGTGTGACGCGCTGTTTCCGGCGCTGACGGCGCTTTTGGCCGCCACCGGGCGCGCGGCCACCGCCGCGGCGCTCACGCCGGCGGCGTCTCTGATGGGGGGCCTTCTGGGCTGGGCCATCGAGCGCCTGATCCTGCCGCTTTGCGGCTGCTGCGCGGCGCTGATTGTGGCGGGGAATCTGACGGACGGCGTGAAGCTAAGCGGGATGACCGGCCTGATCGCCAGCCTTTGCAAGTGGACGCTGGGGCTTTGCTCAACGGTGATGATGGGCGTACTCAGCGTGCAGGGGCTTTTGGGCGGCGGGCAGGACGGCGCGTCGATCCGAACCGTGAAATACGCGGTGGACAGCCTTTTGCCGATCATCGGCGGCGATGTGGGCGACGCGCTGGAGCTGGTGGGGGCCAATGCGCTGCTCATCAAGAGCGCCGTCGGAGCGACGGGGTTGATTGTTCTATTGGCGCTGACCGCGGGGCCGATGATCGAACTGGCCGGGGTGATGTTTCTGACGCGCCTCGCCGCCGCCCTGACCGAGCCCATCGAAACCGGCCGGGCGCAGAAGATGATGGCCCAGTTTTCCGAAGTGCTGGGCCTCATGGTGGCTTCGGTGGCCACGGCTTTTCTGATGACGGTGCTGGTGACGGGCGCGATGCTCAGGCTCTGATACCAATTCCAAATATGAATGCGCCGTTGCGTCGGATCTTTTCGCGCAAAACTATGTCGCACTCCGCTCGAGCGTAGCGCTGCTACGCCTCGCTTCGGCTTCTTGTTCTGCATCGAAAATCCTTCGACGCTTTGGACGCATTAATGTTTTACATTGGTATGACGAAAGGAGAGCGGGCGGTGGAGAAAGTGACCGGCGTGTGCCTGAGACTGGTGGCGCTGTGCGCGCTGTACGCGCTGATTGAGCCCGCGGCGGAAAGCGCGCAGCCCTTCCCGGGGCTGAAGCTGATCGCGGGGCTTCTCATCAGCGCTTCGGTGCTGGATTTCTTTCTGACGCTCGCGGGCGCGCTCGCATCCTGAGGAGGGAGGCATGGGCAATTTCTGGGCGGCGCTGAAGGGCGCGAAGCGGATGGAGTGGATTGTCCTATTGGCGGTCGCCGCCGTGCTGGTCCTCCTGTTTGCCAGCCGGAGTACATCCGAAGGGGACAGGACGGCGCTCGAAGCCCGGATGGAAGCGGTTCTGTCCGCCGTCCGGGGCGCGGGGCGCGTCCGGGTCCTGGTGTCGGAGGACGAAGGGGATTCCCAGGCGTTCGCGCAAGGCGCTGAGGATGTTCGGGGTGTGGTGATCGTTGCCGACGGCGCGGACGACCTGAAGGTCCGGCTGGAACTGGCGGGCGCGGCGCAGGCGCTTCTGGGCGTGGACGCGGACAAGATTCAGGTGCTGAAAATGGAGGGTGACAAATGAAGGCGGGTGAAAATGTTCAAATGGCCTGGAGCGCCTTCCGGCAGATGGACCGGTGCGCGCAGCTGATCCTCATCGGGTCACTGCTTCTGGCGCTCCTCTCCGCGTACATGATTATCTGGGTGGGCGGACGGGACGACGGGACCGCGCCTGCCACCTCCCGTGTATACGAGCCGCTGGACTCCATCGCACGCTTCCGGAGCGACCGGGAAAGCGTCCGGGCGGTGGAGATCGAGCAGCTGAACCGCCTGATCGAGGATCATTCCGCCGGTCAGGACATCCGGGACCAGGCCCGAGAAAAGCTGCTCCAGCTGACCGGCTGGATGGAGCAGGAGGCGACCGTAGAGGGCGTTCTTCGCGCGGAAGGGTACCTTGATCCGCTGGTCACGGTTCACGCGGATTCGGTCAACGTGCTGGTGCGCCTGGGCACGCTGACCCAGGCGGACGCCGCGAAAATCCTGTCGCTGGCCGCCCGCGAAACCGGCCAGAGCGGCGGCAACGTCAAGGTCATCCCGGTCCCCAAATCCTGAGGTTCTTCGAATGAGCCGACAATTTGACCACGCCATTAAATCTTCCATAGCGTTTGCTAAGATCGCGGAAATCTGTTATAATAAGGGCACACCCAAAGGAGGTGCCTCTTTGCTATGAGTGAAAATTTACCGACCAATGTGCAGTTGGAATCGGGTGAGCACGGCTCTGTCAGCTTTGCCACCGATGTCATCTCAACCATCGCGGGGCTTGCCGCCACCGAGGTGGAGGGCGTGGCTTCGATGGGCGGTGGCTCCACGGGACTTGC
>CALGYL010000383.1 GCA_937934775.1 uncultured Clostridia bacterium | reverse complement strand
GACCACCGAGATCTACACTCTTTCCCTACACGACGCTCTTCCGATCTGAGCCGTTCAGCCGGTAGTACAGGTAGATCATACCGTCCGCGCGGTCCATCAGGATCGACTGGTAGGGCGTATCGGCGGCGGCGATTTCGCTGACCCGCCCGTAATCCAGGCGCGAATCACCCGCGACCTGCACGCCGTCCACCATCAGGCCGTAACGCTGGTTGGCGAACAGCTTGTTGAGTTCAAAGTTCTCCAAAAGGAACGAAAGGTCCGCGTCCACCTCCATCACGCCCAGCTTTTCGTACTTGGACGGCACGATGACCGCCTGGTACAGCGAAAAGAGACCGTCGTTCACGGCCATGTAGTAGCCGCCGCGCCGCTTCATCGTCTCCGTCATCCACCCGGCTTCCGGGTCGGCCAGCGAGATGTAGAAGGTGTCATCATCCTGGTCCACATAGACCAGCGGGCCGCTTTTGGAGCAGAGCGCGATGCGCCGGATGCGGGACGCGCCGCGCATGTACCCCATCCACTGGGCGCGGACGGCGTGAAAGCTCACGTTGATGTCCTCGTAGCGCTCCAGCTTTTTGACCAGTTGCTCCAGCTTCAGGCTCGCCTCGGAACTGCCCAGGTTCAGCGTCGAGGAGCAGATGTTCTTCATTTCCAGGATTGTGTCGCGGGCGTCGGTCACATTCCGGAAATTGATCCGGCTGTTGAGCTCGGTCAGCCGCTGCAAAAGCCCCTTTTCCACCACCGTGTTCATGTATCCGAAGATCAGCGTCAGCACCGCCAGCTGCAAAAGAATGAGCAGATACAGCTTGTGTTTCAACTTGACCGCCTTGAGCTTTGCCAGCATCACCGCGCGCCCTCCAACAATCTTAAGAAATGGCATTTAATATGATGTTATGATATTAAACGAATGTGTTGCTCAATGCTAGAATAATAACAGGTCGAACGCGCAAATGCAACAAAAAGACGTGGGAGGTTATTGGATGAAGATTCGGTTTCTCAGTCTGATCTTGGCGCTGACAATGCTTGCGGGCTACGCGGGCGTGGCACGGGCGGAGGCGGCGCCGGTGGAGCTGGAGTGCTTCCTGATCAAGGTGGAGGCGCTCGACGTGGAGGAGCAGATCGCCGCCAAGTTCAAGGAGGAGTACCCCAACGTCACCATTCGCTTTGTCGCCACCCCGGACGCGGAGACGGCGCTGTTCGCGCGCATCGCGGCCAACGACGTGCCCGACATCATGAACACCTACCCGGCCGAGGTCGTCTACCGCAAGATGATGGACGACGGGCTCTTCGTGGACCTGACCGGCAACGACATGTTCAAAACCGTGCCGGAGTCCACGCAGAAGCTGAGCGCCTACAACGGCAAGCAGTACGCGCTGCCGCTGGCGATGAGCTCCTACGGCGTGTTCTACAACAAGGACATCTTCGCCAAATACGGCCTGACGCCTTCCACCGATTACAAGGGCTTCCTGGACCTGTGCCAGAAGCTCAAGGACGCCGGCGAGCAGCCCCTCGAGTTCTATGACAAGAGCGCGGGCGGCGTGGGCCAGATGGCGGAGCGCCTCACGGGCATCCTGAACAGCGACAGCAACGCGCTGTTCCAGAAGGTCGCCAGCGGCGAAACCGACCTGACCAAGGAGCCGGAAATCCGCACCCTGGCCGAGACGCTGCTCAAGATCCGCGAATTCGGCCAGAAAGACCAACTGGGCACCGACCTGGATCAGGTGGTCGCGGACTTCATCGCCGGCCGCACCGCGATGTTCATCGGCGGCACCTGGAACGTGGCCACCATCCTCAAGGCCAACAAGGACCTGAACTTCGCGATGTTCCAGTTCCCCAACCCCATGGGTACCGGCGAAAGCCTGCCGGTCAACATCGACACTTCCTACAGCGTCTACACCGGCGCCAAGGATGTCGACGCGGCGGTGGCGTTCGTGGCCTTCCACGCCCGTCCGGAGATCGCGCAGATGTACGCCGACAAAGAAGGTTCGCCCAACGTCATCCAGGGCGTCACCTACAACATCGAGCAGCTCAAGCCCATCAACGACGTGATTCAGAAGGGCGAAATGTTCCTCACGCCGGTCAACTTCTGGCCCGCGGGCATGCGCTCCAACTGGGAGCAGTACCTGCAGCAGCTGTTCATCGACAAGGACGTCGACGCCTTTGTCAAAGCCACGCAGGACATGGTCATGGAGTTCTATAATTCCTGATCGCGCCGGGAATGCCAGTGCCTCGAGGGGCAGACGAAGGCCGCGTGCCGCCGTCTGCCCCTCGTACGCAAAAAGGGGGAAAAAGTATGGTCCGAAAGATCGGCAAGGAACGGGAAATCACCTATCTCTGCTTTGTGCTGCCGGCGCTCCTATTGTACGTGGTATTCTTCATCGAGCCGGTGGTGATGGGGTGCTACTACAGCCTCACCAACTGGTCGGGCATCTCCGCAAACGTCAAATTCGTGGGCTTTCAGAACTATGCCAAGCTCGCCACCGACAAGGTATTCCTCTCCGCGCTGAAATTCAACGGGGTATACAGCCTGCTTCTGGTTGTCCTCATCGTGGCGCTGAGCCTGATTCTGTCCCTGTGCCTGAACGCGGAGATCCGGGGGCGCTCGTTTTTCCGCGGCGCGATGTTCTTCCCGGCGGTACTGAGCATGCTGACGGTCGGCATGGTGTTCAATGAAATTTTCACCCGCGCGATCCCCAACCTGGGCACGCTTTTGGGCATCGAAGCGCTTCAGACAAACGTCCTGTCCAATGTGGACACGGCGATGTACGGCGTATTGTTCGTCAACGTCTGGCAGGGGCTGGCGATCCCCACGGTTTTATTGCTGGCCGGGCTTCAGACGATCCCCCAGGAGATGTATGAGGCGGCCGAGCTGGACGGCGCGGGGAAGCTGAGGCAGTTTTTCGCCATCACGCTCCCGTTCCTCCTGCCGGTTCTCAGCGTGGTGCTGATCCTCACGCTCAAGGACGGCCTGACGGTCTTCGACTACATCAAAGCGCTCACCGAGGGCGGCCCCGCCGGGCGCACCAAGAGCCTGACGTTCAACATCTACAACCTGGGGTTCAAAGAGCTGAAGTTCAGCTACGCGATCACGCAGGCGATGGTGGTCACCGCCATCGTGGTGGCCGTCTCCTACCTGCAGATCCGCATGGTGGACAGGAAGAAGGTGTACTGACATGGTGAAAAGCAGATGGAGCCATGCGCTGGTATACCTGCTCCTGATCCTCTCCTGCCTTCTCATCGCGCTGCCGTTCTACATGGCGATCATCGCCGCCTTCAAGACGCCTCTGGAGAACATGGAAAGCTATTTCGCCTTCCCCAAATCGCTGTATCTGGGGAACTTTGCGGAAGTCCTGACCCGGCAGGGCTACTACCAGTCTGTGTTCAACACGTTCTACATCACGATTCTGGGCGTCGCCGGCATGATCGTCATCCTGCCGATGGCGTCCTTCCCAATCGCGAGAAAGATGGGAACGAGCCGCGCCTACCGCCTGCTGTACTTTTTCATGCTGGTGGGTATCTTCGTCCCGTTCCAGGTCAAGATGATGCCGCTGGTCAAGCTGGCCGGATCGATGAACCTGATGAACGTAAACGGCATCATCCTTCTATATTTGGCGGGGTCGGTGTGCGAGGGCGTGTTTTTGTACGTGGGTTACATACAGTCCATCCCCCCGGATCTGGAGGAGGCGGCGTACATCGACGGCGCCAGCACGCTGCGCACTTACGGAAGCGTGATCCTGCCGCTGATCAAGCCCATGATCGCAACGGTGTCGATTAAAAACGCGCTGTGGCTGTGGAACGATTTCCTGCTGCCGCTTCTGATCCTGAACAAATCCACCGAGGACTGGACGCTCACGCTGTTCCAGTACAACTTCAAGACGAAATTTTCGTCCGACCCCACGCTGATCATGACCTCGTTTTTGCTAAGCATGCTGCCGGTTTTTATTGCTTATCTATTCGCGCAGCGCTATATTATTGGGGGCCTCGTTTCGGGAGGAGTGAAAGCATAATGAAATTCACCTATCTGGGCACGGCGGCGGCGGAGGGCATCCCGGCGCTGTTCTGCGAATGCGACATCTGCCGGTACGCCGCGGAAAAAGGCGGGCGGAATCTGCGCGCGCGCTCAAGCGCGATCCTGGATGATTCCATCCTGATCGATTTCCCGCCGGACATGCTGACGGCGAAGATGCGCTACCACCTGAACCTCGCGGCGGCGCAGGCCGTGTTTTTCACACACTCCCACATCGACCACCTGGCATCCAAGGAGCTGTGCTACTACCACGGCATGTACAGCAACCGCGTGAACCCCCTGAGCGTTCTGCATCTGTACGGCAACGAAAAGGTGCTGGACACCATCCGGCAAGATTTTGTCTTTGATATGGAAACGGTGCCCGATTGCGTGTCGCTTCACCGGATGGAGCCTTTCCGCCCGGTGACCGTCGGCGCGACCACCGTCACCGCGCTGCCCGCGCGGCACGATCCCCGGGAGGAGTGCCTGATCTACCTGATCGAGCAGCCGGGCGCCAGGCTCTTGTATGCCAACGACACCACCATGCCGCCCGCGGAAACCCTCGATTTCCTCCAAGGCAAGCGCCTGGATGTCGCCAGTCTGGACTGCACCACCGGCCGCTTCCCCTGCAACACCGTCCACATGGGATTCCCGGACAACCTGGCGCTGCGGCGGCGGCTGATCGATCTGGGCACGGCGGACGAGGACACCCGGTTCATTTCGCATCACTTCTCCCACAACGGGCGCGTCAACTACGACGACTTTGCGGCGATGGCGGAGGGCAGCGGGTTCGAGTCCTCCTATGACGGAATGGAGATCCGGCTGTGACGGGGCGCATTCAAACCGGCCGCTCCAGAAGCCTTGCGCAGTGGAAGCAGAGCACCCTCATCCTGTGCCTGATCGGCTACACCACTTCCTATTTATTGCGCACCAACCTCTCCGCGGTGCTGGACAGGCTGATCGCCGAATTCCACATCACAAACGGGGCGGCGGGCATCGCGGGTTCGCTGTTTTTCTGGACGTATGCCGCCGGGCAGCTTCTGGCGGGGGCCTTGGCCGACCGCGTCAACCCCAAGCGCATGATGGCCGTCGGCATGGCCCTGTCGGCGCTCTGCAACGCGGGCATCGCGCTCAGCCGGGGATTCGCGCCGATCATCCTTTTGTGGGCGCTGAACGGGCTTTCACTGGCGATGGTCTGGAGCCCCACCTTCCGGATTCTGGTCAACTGGTTCAGCGCCGAGGAATACCGCAAGGTTTCGGTGTGGATTTCGCTGCCCACCACGGTCGGCTACCTTTTGTCCTGGGGGCTGATCCGCGTCGCGGCCCGGCCGCTGCCATGGCGCGCGGCGTTTGTATTGCCCGCGGTCTGCGCGGCGGTCTTCCTTCTGTTCTGGGCGGCCTTCCTCAAACCCTCGCCGGAGAGCGCGGGCGTCCTCGTTCCCCCGCCGCCGGAAGACCGGGCGGCAGCGGCCGCGCCCGCCACGCAGAGGCTGTGGCCGCTTCTGATCGACGAGGGCCTCTTGTTTGCGGGGCTGGCGGCCGTCGTTCAGGGGCTGATCAAGGAGGGCGTCAACCTGTGGGGCCCCACGATGCTGAGCGAAATGGGCGACTCCCTGGGTTCGGGGCTTGCGTCAGCCTACTCCATGCTGATCCCCCTGTTCAGCACGCTGGGTATCCTGGCAGCCGGGGCCATCGTCAAGCGGCTGAAGGATTCCAGCACGGGCGCGCTATTGATTCTGTTTGCGCTGAGCACGCTCGCCTCGGGCGCGATGTACCTGTTCCGGGCGCACTTTTCGGTGCTGGCCGCGCTGATCAGCCTGATGATGGCCTGCATGTGCGGCGCGAACGTGCTGATAACCGTGCTTGTCCCCATGCGCTACGCGGGGCAAAACATCTCGGCGCAGGTGGCGGGCGGGCTGAACTTCTTGTGCTACGCAGGGGCCGGACTGGGTGGCAGCGCGATGGGCCTGACCTCCCAGCGCTGGGGCTGGAATGGCGTGTTCCTGCTTTGGATGGCGCTGTGCGCGCTGGCGATCGCTGCCACCGTCGTCTGGATGCGCGTGGCGAGAAAACGTGCGCGTTCCACGGGCTGATCGCGCGGCGGCGCGCGCCAGCGGGCCTCGCCGGAAAAAGACCGTACGCGCCCGCAAGCGCACCACAAAGCGCCACCCGCGGTCTTCACAAACGGGACTCCCCCGGACGCGCCCGCACGCGTACCTCAAGGGGTACTGCGCGGCTGTGGCAAATGCTTTTCGAAACAGGCGAGAGAGGCACACCCCCCAAAAAACCAGCTGCGTTTCATTTTTTGGACAAATCAATCGGGATTTGGGTAATTTCATTGACGAGTCCCCGAAGAAGTGGTACTATATTACGAGTTATTTGTAAATATTTTCGGAGGTTCGGATTCGCACTGCTCGCCACCGCCTGGCAGGCGTCTCGCCGAAGACCTGTCGCGGGCAGAAGGCCGACGTGAACCCGTCCGATCCTTGAAGCGTACACGATGGCGTAAAATAGCCTGTGTTACCCCGGCGTACCCTTCATCACATTAAGGAGGTCTCCACCACATGAAGAAACGTTTCCTTGCCCTCGCCATGACGATCGCCCTGCTCCTGACGCTGATCCCGGCTGCGTTCGCGGAATCGACCGACACGATTACCCTGTCTGTGTTTGACGCCCATGCCTACGGCCTGGATGAGTACGCGCAGATGGTCGCCAACTTTGAAGCCGCCAACCCGGGCATCAAAATCGAGGTGCAGCACGCCGCCAACGACTCGACCACGCTGCTCAACGCCCGCATCAACAGCGGCGATGTGCCGGACGTGTTCGACGTGCAGGTGGGCTCCATGGCGCAGAACTACTACGAGTACGCCTACGACTGGTCCAACGACGCCGACGTCCTCTCCCTGTTCCATGACGACGCCATCAAGACCGGCATGAACGCCGACGGCAAGGTCATGTCCCTGCCCTGGACCTATGAAAACATGACCCTGATCTACAACAAGGACCTCTTCGCCAAGGCCGGCATCACCGAGCTGCCCAAGACGATGACCGAGCTGGAAGCCGCCTGCGAAAAGCTGAAGGCCGCCGGCATCACGCCGTTCGCCATCGCCGCGAAGGAATCCTGGGTGCTCAACCACGTATCCACCCACTTCATGATGATGAAGGACCAGAA
>CALGYL010000382.1 GCA_937934775.1 uncultured Clostridia bacterium | reverse complement strand
GCCGATGGGTGCGTCGCTGAACTGCGCCGGCTGAACGTGGACACCTCGGCCATTGTCCGCGGCAAGGGCCGCATGGGCATCTACTACCTGGAGCCCGGCGCCAACCAGCGGCCGTCCAAGGTCGTGTACGACCGCGAGAACTCGGCCATCGCCATCAGCGCTCCCGGCGCCATTGACTGGGAGAAGAGCCTGGAAGGCGGCAGTTGGTTCCATGTCACCGGCATCACACCGGCCATCAGCGCCGGTGCGGCCGACCTGGCGCTGGAAGCCGTGAAGGCGGCCCGACAGCGCGGCTTGACCGTCTCCTGCGACCTGAACTTCCGCAAGAACCTGTGGAAGTGGGGCAAGCCGACCATTGAGGTGATGAGCGAGCTGTTCCAGCACGTCGACGTCGGCATCGCCAACGAGGAAGACGTGCAGATGACACTCGGCATCAAGGCCGACGTGGATGTGGAATCGGGCAAGCTGGACCGCGAGGCCTACCGCAAGCTGACCGGCACGGTGCTCGAGAAGTACCCCAACCTCAAGAAGATCGGCATCACGCTGCGCGAGAGCTTCAGCGCGTCGCACAACGGCTGGGCGGCCTGCCTGAACAACGGCAGCGAGTTCCTGGTGTCCAAGCGCTACGACGTCACCCATATTGTGGACCGCGTGGGCGTGGGCGACTGCTTCGCCGGCGGGCTGATCTACGGCCTGATGGTGCTGGTGGCAACCGGTTTCCCAGCGCTGGCCGGTCGGCTCAGTACGATTTCTCTGAGCGCGCCATTCTGGATTAACCTGATCATGCTGGCCCTTGGCGCGGTCTTGACGGTGGCGCTGTGGCGCGAAACCCGAAAGACGGCGTCCGCCGAAGAGGTCTGATTTTTCGCCAGAGCGAATGTAAGCCGGAAACCGTCGCGCTTAAGCGGCGGTTTTCTATTGAGCGGCATCCCGCAGGCGCGCCAGGGTTGTACTCCGGCATATATTGTGAGTGCCGACCGCAGCCCGGAAATCTTTGCCGTGTTAATATTCCCGTACCGACTTGCTTTTCCCGACAGATCGGGTATAATATAGTCAAAGATGGTCAGATTGTGAGGGATCCAAATGGCTCAGCTGAGCGACAACATAGAGCGGTTCATCAAGGAATTGATGGAAGAGGATGCGCAGATCGACCTGAGACGCAACGAATTGGCGCAGCACTTTGGCTGCGCGCCGTCGCAGATCAATTATGTGCTGGCGACGCGTTTTTCAGTCGACCACGGCTACATCATCGAAAGCAGGCGGGGCGGCGGCGGCTATGTACGCATCGTGCGCATGAAGATGCGAACCGACCAAAGCCTTCTGAACCTGCTACTAGAGAGAATAGGCAATTCGATCAGCGAAGAGGCTTCGTTTGCGATCATCGAACAGCTTTTTGAGCGCGGTTTCCTGACCCACAACGAAGCGATGCTGATGCGCGCGGCGGTGGAACGAAATGCGCTGGTACTGCCCATCAGCGCAAAGGATGTATTGCGGGCCGCGGTACTGCGCAACATGCTGGTCAGGGTTTTCCGGAACATGGAGGAGGCGAGAGGCCATGATGTGTGAAGATTGCAACGAACGGGATGCTACCATCCGTTTGACGACCATTGTAAACGGTGAAAAAGTAGAAAAGAACTTGTGCGCCTCCTGCATGGCAAAGATCAAGCAGCAATTTCCTACGCTGGAGCTTTGGGGTTTCGCGGGGCTTCTGTCAGGCTTTCTGGACGCGGTCAAAACGGAAAAGCCGGAACCGCTGCCCGACATTACCTGCAGCCAATGTCAGACGACCTATGCGGGTTTCGTCAAGAGCGGCCTTCTGGGCTGTGCGGAGTGTTATAAGTCCTTCCGAGAGCCGCTGGAAGCTCTCCTGAAGGGGATTCACGGCCAGACGCGCCACACCGGTCGCGTACCCGGAAACTCGCCCAGTGATGTGCCGCTGAAATTGACCATTGATCGCATTCGGCAGCAGTTGGCCCGGGCCATCGAGACGGAGGAGTACGAGAAGGCCGCTGGGCTTCGGGATCAGATTCGCGCGCTGAACGCGCAGTTGGAGACGCAGGCGGCGGGTAAGGAGGGGTAAACGTGGCGAATAAGATGCCGGAGCTTGACGTGGTGCTGTCCTGCCGCGTTCGGCTCGCCCGAAATTACGAGGACATACCCTTTACCGCGACGATGAGTCCGGAATGGGCGGAGGAGACCGTTCGGCGCGCCCGCCAGGCGGTGGAGAACTGCAAGACCGGCGATTATCAGTGCTACCTGATGAAGGAATTAAGCGGAGATGCGCGGTCCCAATTGGTCGAACATCATCTGATCAGCTATGATCTGCTGAAATTTCCGGAAATCTCCGCGGCGTTGATCCGTGGCGATGAATCTGTCAGCGTCATGGTCAACGAAGAAGATCACCTGCGCATTCAGGCGCTGATGCCCGGTATGCAGCCGGAGGAAGCGGCCCGCCTCGCCTTTGAAGCGGATGACGCTCTCTCAACCGCCGGGAATTACGCCTTCGATCCGCAATTTGGCTATTTAACCAGTTGCCCCACCAACACCGGCACCGGCATGCGGGCTTCCGCGATGCTGCACCTGCCGGCGCTGACCATCACAAACCGAATCAGCGCAGTCATTCAGGCGATATCCAAGCTGGGGCTGACCGTACGCGGTCTGTATGGTGAGGGCAGTGACGCCAGGGGCTGCCTGTACCAGCTGTCCAACCAGGTCACGCTGGGCAGGAGCGAGGAGGACATCGTCAAAACGCTGGTGGCCGCCACGACGCAGCTCGCGGCGCAGGAGCGCTCCGTGCGCAATCAGTTGCGGGAGCAGGACGCGATGGGCCTCTACGACCGGCTGATGCGATCGATTGGCCTCATGGCCAACGCCCGCGTGATGGGCGCGGTGGAGTTCATGCAGCGGTATTCCGACCTTCGGATGGCCGTCAGCATGGACATGGTCGACGCCCACCTGACCGATGTGGACGGGATGATGATGGACCTGCAAAACGCATCCCTCAACATTTTTGCACAGCACGACATGAACGATCGCGAGCGCGATATTCTCCGGGCGGACCGGCTGCGCGAGCGCATCAAGAACTTATCTTGACCATAACGGGAGGTATCTATGGCTTTTTTTTCCAGATTCACTGAACGCGCCCAGCGCGCGCTGGTGTCCGCGCAAAAGGAAGCGGCCAGCCTTGGCCGCAGCTATGTGGGCACGGAACACCTGCTCCTGGGCGTACTGTCCGACCCAGGCGCCGCCGATACGGTACTGCAAGGCGTGAACCTTGACGATGTGCGACAGGAAATCGTGACGCTCCTTGGCAGGGGCGACGAGGACGCAGAAAATAAAATTATGACCTATACGCCCCGTACCAAAAAGGTGCTGGAGCAGAGTGCCCGGGAGGCCCGGGATTTAGGGCAGAACTATGTAGGCACGGAACACCTGCTGCTGGCGCTGATGCATGAGCGGGAGGGCGTGGCCGCCCATGTGCTGGTCAAGCTGGGCCTGGACCTGGGTAAAGCCCGGGAGGACCTGCTCAGCGCCATCAAGGCTGGCGAGCAGGGCAGCGCTCCCAGTGGCAAAAGCGAAAAAACGCCCGTTCTGGATCAATTCAGCCGCGACCTGACCCAGGCCGCGATGTCCGGCGAACTGGACCCGGTGATCGGCCGGGCGAAAGAAATCGAGCGGATCGTGCAGATTCTGTCCCGTCGCACCAAAAACAACCCCGTGCTGATCGGCGAGCCCGGCGTGGGCAAATCGGCCATTGTGGAAGGGCTGGCGGAACTGATCGTCTCGGGCAACATTCCGGAGATCCTGCGCGGGAAGCGCGTACTTTCTTTGGACCTTGCGGGCATGCTGGCGGGCGCGAAGTACCGCGGTGAATTTGAGGAGCGGCTGAAAAACGCCATGGCCGAAATCAAGAAGGCCGGCAACGTCATCCTGTTCATCGACGAGCTTCACACGCTGGTGGGCGCTGGCGCGGCCGAAGGGGCCATCGACGCGGCCAACATCTTAAAGCCGCTTCTGGCGCGCGGCGAGATGCAGTGCATCGGCGCGACAACCCTCAACGAATACCACAAACACATCGAAAAAGACGCGGCCCTCGAGCGGCGGTTCCAGCCGGTGACGGTGGGCGAACCCAGCGTGGATGAGGCGATTGCCATCCTGCGGGGCCTTCGCGACCGCTATGAGGCGCACCACCGCGTGCGCATTACTGACGAGGCCATTCGCGCGGCTGTCACGCTATCCGACCGCTACATCTCCGACCGGTTCCTGCCCGACAAAGCCATTGACCTTGTGGATGAGGAGATCGGAAGAGCGTCGTGTAGGGAAAGAGTGTAGATCTCGGTGG
>CALGYL010000381.1 GCA_937934775.1 uncultured Clostridia bacterium | reverse complement strand
CGAAGCGCTTCTTCCATCGCATCAAAAAACCATACGGGTTTTTTGATGCTCAGAAGGCCGCGCGGCGCGCGGCCCTCAGCTATATTTTGCCCAGCCGTAGGGGATTCATGACCTCTCCGGCTCCTTGCCGCACCCGTCAGCGGATTTTTCAGCGCCCCGGCTTTTTCTCGCAGCTGCCGCCGCAGGAGCCGGAATAGGGGCAGTGGTCGCAGGCCGACCGGCCTCCGGTCTTGAGAAACGCGCGGACGCCCCGGTAGATGATCAGCGCCGCGAGGCCCAGGATCACGGCCGCCACAAGATACGATATCCACGTCATGCGAAGAACAGCCTCCCAATCTGGTAGACGATGAGCGACACCACGTAGGCGGCGCCCACCTGGATGCCGATGGACATCCACAGATATTTGCGCTTGCCCGTCTCCCGCCGGATGGCGGCCATCGCGGCCACGCAGGGCGGGTAGAGCAGCGTAAACACCATGAACGAATAGGCGGACAGCGGCGAAAAGTATTGGGGCAGCATCCCCACGAGCTTTCCGGTATCCGGCGCTGCGTAGAGCACCTGCAGGGTCGAGACAACCGCCTCCTTCGCCACCAGGCCCGAGAGCAGCGCCACGCCCTTGCGCCAGTCGCCAAAGCCCAGCGGGGCCAGGAGCGGCGAGATGAACCGGCCCATCGCGCCAAAGATGCTTTGTTCGCTGTCAGTGACGTACTGGAAGCCGAAGCTGAAGCTCTGAAGAAACCAGATCACCACGCTCATCGCGAAAATCAGCGTACCCGCGCGCGTCAAAAAGTCCTTGGCGCGCTCCCACAGACGGCGGGAGACATTGCCCACCGTCGGCCAGCGGTAGGGCGGCAGCTCCATCAGGAAGGGCGTGTCGCCCTCCCGGAAGGTGGTCTTGCGCAGGATCAGCCCGACGAGCACCATCATCAGCATGCCCATTAGGTACAGGCTGAACACTACCAGCCCCTGCCCCTTCGCGAAGAACGCCGCCGCGAACAGCCCGTATACCGGCAGCTTCGCGCCGCAGGACATGAACGGAGTCAAAAGGATCGTCATGCGCCGGTCGCGCTCGTTTTCGACCGCCCTGGCGCCGATCACCGCCGTCGTGGTGCAGCCAAAACCCATCAGCATCGGGATGAAGGAGCGCCCGGACAACCCGAAGCGGCGCAATAGCCTGTCGGTGATGAACGCGGCGCGGGACATGTAGCCGCTGTCCTCCAGAATCGACAGGAACAGGAAGATCATCAGGATCTGGGGCAAAAAGACGACCACGCCGCCGACACCCGCGATCACGCCCTCTAGAATCAGCGACTGGATCCACGCGGGCGTGCCGGCGGCAACCAGCAGCTTTTGAACGCCCAGGCCCAGCACGTTGTTGATCAGGTATTCCACCCAGCCGGACAGCGCCTGCCCCACCGGGCCGAAGGTGACCGCGAACATCAGGCCCATGATGGCCAGAAAAATGGGGAACGCGAAGATTTTGTGGGTTAGAATCCGGTCGATCCGGTCGGACAGGTCGCCTAACTGGGTATCCGCCCGCTTGAACCCGGCTTCCTTCAGCATGGTTTCGATGGCCGTGTACCGGGTATCGGCCACCAGGGTCAACCCGTCGATGCCCGGATGGATCTTCCGGCCCTCGTCCAGGTAGGTATCCACCGCGCTTTTGATTTTCAGGCGCTGATCCTCCGTCAGGTAGGCGGAGGACAGGATTGAGTCGTCGCCCTCCAGCAGCTTCAGCGCCACCCAGGCGGTGGGCGGCGCGTAGTCCAGGTCGCCCTCGTCCACGTAGCCGCCGATATGGGCGTGGGGCGCCTCAGCGGTGTGGTCGTCATCCCGGTGATGCTGGTCCCGGTGGCCGAAGTGCTCGGATACGTCGAAGGCCGAGTGGGCCTCCGCGCCGCCCAGCGCGGCCACGATGGAAGCCACCGCCATGCGCGTGGCCGCGTCGTACCGCCTGAGGGCGCTGCTGGTCTCCGGATTGTGCGCCTGGCGGTGCAGCGCGGTGAACAATTCGTCAAAGCCGGTATGCTTCTTGGCCGAAATGGGCACCACCGGCGCGCCCAGAAGCCCCGAAAGCTTTTCGCAGTCGATGCGCCCGCCGTGGCGCTCGATCTCGTCCATCAGGTTCAGCGCGATCACCATCGGCCGCTCCAACTCCATCAGCTGCAACGTCAGGTAAAGGTTGCGCTCCAGGTTTGTGGCGTCCACGATGTTTAGGACCACGTCCGGCCGGTGCTGGGCGATGAAATGGCGGGTGATGTTTTCCTCAATCGAATAGGGCGACAGCGAGTAGACGCCCGGAAGGTCTGTGAGCGTCGCCTCGTCCTCGCCCAGTTGAAACAGCGCTTCCTTGCGCTCTACCGTCACGCCCGGCCAGTTGCCCACATACTGGTTGGAGCCGGTCAGCGCGTTGAACAGGGTGGTCTTTCCGCTGTTGGGATTGCCCGCCAGCGCGATGGTCATCTTCATGCGCTCGCCCTCCCGGTCACCCGAATACCCTGCGCGTCCTGCTGGCGAATGGTCAGTTTATAGCCCCGGAGCGAAATCTCGATCGGATCGCCAAGCGGCGCGCGCTTGGTGACGGTGACCTTCGTCCCGGGCGTGATGCCCATCTCCACCAGCCTGCGCTTGATCTTCCCCTGCACGAGCACCTGCGTTACCTCGGCGCTCTCGCCGTTCCCAAGGTGGTCCAGCGTCCGCTCCAACATGGATGCGCCTCCCGGTTAGCAGCTTCTAATAAAATCCGCGTAAAAGTTAGCGTAATCTAACCGAATGAATTATAGACCCGTTCTGTGCGGCCTGTCAACCAGTTTTACGCGTTAAAGTTGGATAAAATGCCTTTCACCCCCCTGGACATACGATATAATGATGAGAGTGTTGATAAACCTGCGGATTTTTCAGTGCAAAAGCAATGAACTGCTCGGGCCCGCTGACTTAAGGTATTGTTACCCCCCGCCAGTGTGCGCACTGGCGGGGGGTACCGAACCTGGCGTACACGCCGACGGGTTCGATTGGATGGTACGACGGGGTTAAGATAACGCAGGTACGTCAATAGAGACATGAAGAACCGGGCGCCGCCGGGCGCCATCGGAAAGAGGACTGGACATGACACCCGAACGATTCGACGCGGTGGTGATTGGCGCGGGCCACGCGGGCTGCGAGGCGGCGCTGGCCCTGGCGCGCACGGGGCTTGAAACGCTCCTGACCACGCTCAACCTGGACAGCGTGGCCATGATGCCCTGCAATCCCTCCATCGGCGGCACGGGAAAGGGCCACCTAGTGCGGGAACTGGACGCGCTGGGCGGCGAGATGGGCCTCGCCATCGACGACACCATGCTGCAATCCCGCATGCTCAACACCGCCAAGGGCCCTGCGGTGCACTCGCTCCGCGCGCAGGCTGACAAGCGCGCCTACCAGCGGCGCATGCGGCGCGCACTGGACGAGGCGGAGCATCTGTCACTGCGCCAGGCCGAGGTGTGCGAAATCGAGGTTGAGGGCGGCCGCGTCGCGGCGGTGAAAACAACGACCGGTTCCCGCATCCCGTGCCGGGCGGTGGTCGTGTGCGGCGGCGTGTACCTGAAGAGCCGCATCATCATCGGCGAATGCTCCTGGCAGGGCGGCCCGCAGGGGCTTCTGAGCGCGCTGCACCTGGGCGATTCCCTCCGGAATCTGGGTTTTTCCCTGCGCCGTTTCAAGACCGGAACGCCCGCCCGGCTGGACGGCCGGACCATCGATTTCACCAAAATGGAGCCCCAGCCGGGCGATGAGCCGGTGGTGCCCTTTTCGTTCCTGACGGACCGGAAGCTTGAGAATAAACAGCTCTGCTACCTGACTTACACTACGCCCCGGACCCATGAGATCATTCGAAGCAATCTGCACCGCGCGCCGATGTACTCCGGCTCCATCCACGGAACCGGGGCGCGCTACTGCCCCTCCATCGAAGACAAGGTTGTGCGCTTCGCCGACAAGGATCGCCACCCCATCTTTCTGGAGCCCGAGGGTGCGGACACCGTCGAATGGTATGTGCAGGGCATGTCCACCTCCATGCCGGAGGATGTGCAGCGGGAAATCTACAGAAGCGTCCCCGGCCTCGAAAACGCGCGGGTTCTGCGCCTGGCCTACGCCATTGAATACGACTGCATCGACCCCACCCAGTTGACCGGGGCGCTTGCCGCCCGCGAAATCGAGGGGCTTTACTTCGCCGGGCAGGTCAACGGCACCTCCGGCTATGAGGAGGCCGCCGCGCAGGGGCTGTACGCCGGGCTGAACGCCTCCCTCTGGCTTCGGGGCGAAGCGCCGCTCATCCTGTCCCGTTCGGACGCCTACCTGGGCGTGCTGGTGGACGATCTGACCGTCAAGGGCGTGGACGAGCCCTACCGGATGATGACCTCCCGGGCCGAGTACCGGCTAAACCTCCGGCAGGACAACGCGGATCTGCGGCTGACCGAGCGGGGCTATGCCGCGGGCCTTGCAAGCCCCGAGCGGGTTGCGCGGATGCTGAAAAAGCGGGAAAACACCGAAAAAGCGGTCGCCCTGATCGCGGAAATGCGCCTGACGCACGCGCTTCGCCGTCCGGAGGCGAGCCTTGACGCGCTGGCGGCGGGCACGAGTCTGATGGACCTGCCCGCGGACGCGCGGGCGCAGGCGGAGATTCTCGTGAAATACGATGGCTACCTGAACCGCCAGCAGTCCCAGGTCGACCATTTCAACCGGGCGGAACGCCTTTTGATGCCGAAGGACATCGACTACCTGTCCATCCAGTCGCTGCGCATCGAGGCCCGGCAGAAGCTGCACGCCCACCGGCCCCGCTCGCTTGGGCAGGCCTCCCGCATCCCCGGCGTGTCGCCGGGCGACATCTCGGTTTTAATGGTGCTGCTGGAGCGCATGCGCAGGGGCTGAGCACTGAAGAATCCTAGGGGTTCCGGTGCTTCCGCACCATAAAATTAACATCTTATGCATGACAAGGACACGGCACGCGGCATATGATCAATACAGAGCCAATCCGCGAAAGGGGGAATGTCCGTGCGGTAAGTACGGGGAACCTGTAAGCGCCGGGACTGTCCGATCCCGCCAATCAGGCGGCACATGGCGGGCAGTTGACGAGGAGAGCGGTAGCGCCGGGAGACCGGCGCGCATCGAAAGATTCGGCGGATGCCGCTCGGGTGGGACACGCCCATCCTTAGTCGCGCGAAAAATATGCGGGCGACCGCAGAACAAAGCGCGCGTATTCATCAAAACAAGAAAATAAAGGGCTGCCGCGCCGGGAACAATGACGTCGGAGGCCTTACCGTATGTTTGCCTCGGCAAACGCCGGCAAGGGTTTCTTGTTCGCACCATTCCCGCGCACCGCCCGTGATAAGGAGATATTTCCATGTGCGGAATTATTGGATATACCGGATGCGAGGACGCGGTTTCAAGGCTCATGGCGGGCCTGACGGCGCTTGAATACCGGGGGTATGATTCTTCCGGCGTCGCGGCCTTCGAAGGCGGCGCGCTCCGGATCGTCAAGGCCAAGGGGCGGCTCAAAAACATTCAAAAGCTTCTGGACGAGCAGCCCATAGTCTCCCATTGCGGCATCGGCCACACCCGCTGGGCGACCCACGGCGAGCCCTCGGACCTCAACGCCCATCCCCACGGCACGGACCAGCTGTACCTGGTGCACAACGGCATCGTGGAGAACTACCTGGAGTGGAAGCGCTTTCTGGAAAGCCACGGCTACGCCTTCCAGTCGGACACCGACACGGAGGTGGCCGCCAAGCTGATCGACTACCACTACGCCCGGACCCGGGATCCCTTTCAGGCGCTGGTGACGGCCGCGGGCGAGCTGACGGGCGCTTACGCGTTCGGCGTGGTGTTCCGGGATGTGCCCGGCACCATCTACGCCGCCCGCAAGGACAGCCCGCTGATCGTCGCGCCCGGAACCGACGGCAGCTACATGGCCTCCGACATTCCGGCGCTTCTGCGCTACACCCGCTCCTACTACCAGCTGGAACCCGGCGAGATCGCGGTTCTGAAGCCGGAGGGCATCCGGATCGTCGATTTCCAAGGTGCGCCCATCGACAAAAAACTGGAGACCGCCCAGTGGGACATTGAGGCGGCGGAGAAGGGCGGCTACGCCCACTTCATGCTCAAAGAGATCCACGAGGAACCAGAGGCCATCCTGCGCACGCTGCGCCCCCGCGTTCAGGACGGTCTGCCCGCGCTGGGGCTGGACGCGCTGACTCCGGAACGGCTCCAGTCCCTCAACCGCCTGATCATCGTGGGCTGCGGCACCGCGATGCACGCGGGGTTGGTGGGCAAGGGCGCGATTGAAAAGCTGGCGCGACTGCCGGTCGAGGTGGTCATCTCCTCCGAGTTCCGCTATCAGGACCCGATCCTGACGGAGAACGACCTGGTGGTCCTGATCTCCCAGTCGGGCGAGACGGCGGACTCGCTGGCGGCGCTCCGGCTTTCAAAATCCCGCGGCGCGCTGACCTTGGGCGTGGTCAACGCGGTGGGTTCGTCCATCGCGCGGGAAGCCGACGCAGTGCTCTACACCTGGGCGGGGCCGGAGATCGCGGTGGCCTCCACCAAGGCGTTCACGGTGCAGCTGATCGGCATGTACCTGTTGGCGCTCGCCATCGCGCTGGCAAAGGCGGCCATCCAGCCGGAGGAAGCCCGCGCGATCGTCGCCGACATGCTGGAGGCGGTCCCCGCCGCGGTGCAGGCGGTCATCGACCGGAAGGAGACGATTCAAGCGCTTGCCGATGGTTACCGTCACGCCGAGAACCTGTTCTTCATCGGCCGGGGTCTGGATTGGGCGCTCTCACAGGAAGGCTCGCTGAAGCTCAAGGAAATATCCTACATCCATTCGGAGGCCTACGCCGCCGGCGAGCTCAAGCACGGCGCGATCTCGCTGATCACCAAAGGCATGCCGGTCATCGCGCTGGCCACCGACGACGCCCTGTACCCGAAGCTCCTGTCCGGCGTCAAGGAGGTCAAGGCCCGGGGCGCCCGGGTAATCCTGATCGCGCCGGAGGGCACGCCCGACGACAAAGCGGCGGACGACGTATTCCTGATTCCCCGCGTCCGGTCGCTTCTGACCCCGCTGGTCAGCGCGACGATGCTGCAGCTGTTCGCCTACTATGTGGCGGTACTCCGTGGCTGCGATGTCGATAAGCCCCGGAATCTGGCAAAATCGGTCACGGTGGAATAACATCGGAGCATCAAAAAGTCTCGTACTGCTTAATACGCTTCCGGCAACCAGAGCGCCGGAAGCGTATTTCTACTGGAAGTAGGACACACTGGGGATGGAAACTGTACCAACAGTCATCGCGTCGTCCGCGAATCCCAAAGGATTTCAAGCGTGCGCGACGCTTCTTCCATCGTATTAAAACCCGTTTGGCTTAATGCTCAGGTTCGCCGCCCAGAAGTTTCCTGGCGGCGAACTGATGTTTTATACCAAGTAAAAATATTAATTACTCCAAAGGACTGAAAGATTCTCGATGCAGAACGAGGAGCTGCAACGAGGCGTAGCAGCGCTACGCTGAGTGGAGGGCGACAAAGTTCTGCGCAAAAAGATTCAGTCCAACGAGGAATTCATATTTTTGGATTGGTATTAGGGCGCGTAATGCCGGATATTGCCAATTCCACCCATGCCCGTTCTGCATCGGGACAAGGCTGGGCCTCGGCCTGCTCGCAGGGTTACACAGCCGTACCCTGCGTTGTACAGCAAAAACGTCGTTTCGGACAGAACCAGCCGGAATTTACGCGCGCAACCTTTCACAGAGGGGAAGTTTGTGTTATACTGTCGGCGAATTGTGCGTTAGGGAGGCCATTGGGCACTCATGGGGAAACATCATAATCATGCCAGCGAGCAGGAACTGGAGTCCTGGATCCCGGCGATTATCATGCTCGTGATATTCTGGCCGGTAGGCCTGATCATGCTGGCCAAAAGATTCCGAAATCTGAGCAACGTTGAAGTATCCGCGCAGCGCTCCCGTCCGCTATCGGTGGTCGGCTGGGTGCTGATGGTGCTGGGCATACTGACGCTGATTAATGGCGTCGGCAGCAACGCCTTTGGCGCGGCGCTGTTCCTCGGCCTGGGCGGCATGGCCATGGCGGGCTATTCCGGCCACCTGAAGAAGGCGCACCGTCGGTTTTCTAGGTATCTCGCGGTGATCGGCAGCCGCAAGGTGATGCGCCTGCGCGACATCGCGGCGGCCATGGCCGTGACCGAGGAACAAGCCTGCCAGGATCTTGAGAAGATGATCGATGAGGGCCGCTTCCCGGAGGGAACGTATCTGGATATGAGCACCCGCGCGCTGGTGATTGACGGCAGCGCCGTGGAAGACGCGCCGGTACGCGAGGTCAACCTGAAGTTTGAGCCCGAAGCCGCCCGCGAACAGGCGAAAAAGCCGGAGTACGCGCCCAAAGCCGAGGCCCGGCCCGAGCCCAAACCCAAGGTGGAACCCAAGCCTCCGGCCGATCCGTACCTCGAGAGGCTTGCTGAGATCCGCCATATGGACGACCTGACCG
>CALGYL010000380.1 GCA_937934775.1 uncultured Clostridia bacterium | reverse complement strand
CAGACCCCGATAATCGCCGGATGAAAAGCGCCCGGAGAATTCCATCGCCTGATTCAAAAGCCCTTGCGCGTCCTGCGGCGCCGCAATCAGCGCGGCGGTAGGCGACGCGGCAACCGGCTCCCCGACGACCGGGATGAGCGGCGCGGACGCAGTGCGCTTGTACCGGCCGCGCTCAGAGTCCAGAACGCCCGGATAGCGCGCCTCGATCTGCCCCTCCAGTTGAAATCCCAGGTCTTTTAGCTCAGAAAACGCCGCGCCGCGGCCGCAGGAAAGCGAAAGCGCCATCGCGCACAGCTCCCGCAGATTGCAGGTGACAAAAAAGTTCGAACGAAAGGAATAAGGCAGCACGAAGCGGGCGTCCTCTCGGGGCACCAGCGCCTCCAGCCTTTCGTAATCGGTGAAAAGCCGAGCCATGTGCGAATCATACCGAGGGTTGCCTTTCATGGATTCGGGGGTATAAAATCCGGCGTTTTTGAAGTCCACATACCGGCGGGATTTGACAATGAACGAAGCCAGCCTAAACTCGATCATGAACTGTTCGGCCAGCACCGACACGTTTTCAAACGCCACGGAGTAGGTCTGGTGTTCGATCAGCGATTTATGGCCGGAGGCCAGCACCTTTTTGACCAGCGGAAGGTTCCGTTCATCGCCTTCGGACCTGTCAAAAATTTCCATGGACGACCCTTGCGTGGTCGAAAGCCGCGCGGCCGCGGCGCACATTTGAAGCCCGCGGTCGGTCTCCGCGATGAGCACTGCCCTGGACATGCCCGCCAAGCGATCACTCCCTTTTTGGTTATTGTATCAAATCGCGGCGGCTGGCGCAATCCCATTTCATTGGCGGATGACGAATGGACATCTCTTAAGTGCACGCAAAGGAAAACGCCGAACATTGTCAGAGGCAAGGGAACCGAACCTTCGGGAAATGGCCAGAACGGCAATTGTTAACTCTCGAACGCTCTGTAAAATCGATCCAGTTTCCACCCGTTGTATTGACAGCTCCGTCTGACCACAATATAATGTATTTGCATCTTCAAGGCGGCAGAGCGCCGCTTTATTCATCCCCGGAGGCGAACGACATGATCGATACCATCAAAAAGCGGGACGGCCGCGAAGTCCCCTTCACGCCTCTCAAGATCACCGAGGCGATCATGAAGGCGTTTCAGGCCAGCGGCAGCGCCAAGACCGAAAAGACGGCGCAGGAACTGACGATGCAGGTCGTCGCCGAGCTGGACTCCAGCGAGAACATCGGCGTCCCCACCGTTGAAGAGGTGCAGGACATGGTGGAGCGCGTTCTGATTGAGAACGGCTTCGTCCGCACCGCCAAGAGCTACATCCTCTACCGGGCGGAGCGCTCCCGCGTGCGGGAGATGAACACCCGCCTGATGCGCATCTATGACGACATCACCTTCAAGCCTGCGCAGGATTCCGACATCAAGCGTGAAAACGCCAACATCAACGGCGATACCGCCATGGGCGCGATGCTCAAGTACGGCACCGAGGGCGCGAAACAGTTTAACAGCCTGTTCGTGCTCAAGCCCGCCCATTCCGCCGCCCATAACGAGGGCGACATCCACATCCATGACATGGACTTCCTGACCTTGACCACCACCTGCTGCCAGATTGACCTGATCAAGCTGTTCGCCGGCGGTTTCTCCACCGGACACGGAGTTCTCCGAGAACCCAACGATATTTATAGCTATTCGGCGCTGGCCTGCATCGCGATCCAGGCCAACCAGAACGACCAGCACGGCGGGCAGTCGGTGGTCAACTTTGACTATTCGATGGCGGAGGGCGTGAAGAAAACCTTCCGCAAGCGCTACCGCGACAACATGGTGCGCGCACTGGAACTGACCACATCCATCCCGGATGCGGCAGCCTTCGTCAAGAAGTATTTTAAAGAATTCAAGGGCCGCGGCGTGTCTCCCTCGCTGGTGGAGAACCCGGTCCATAAGGCGGCTGAGCGCGAAATTCTGGCCGCGCAGGGTCTTTCGGAAGCAGACATAGAACGGGTACAGGCCTTCACGCAAAAGAAGGCCGAGGAAGAAACCGACCGCGCCACCTTCCAGGCGATGGAAGCCTTGATCCACAACCTGAACACCATGAACTCCCGAGCAGGCGCGCAGGTGCCGTTCTCCTCCATCAACTACGGTATGGATGTGTCGCCCGAAGGCCGTCTGGTCATGCGCAATCTTCTTTTGTCCACGGAACAGGGCTTGGGCGGCGGAGAGACGCCCATCTTCCCGATCCAAATTTTTCGGGTCAAGGAAGGCATCAACTTCAACCCCGGCGAGCCCAACTACGACCTGTTCAAACTGGCCTGCCGCGTGTCGGCCAAGCGCCTGTTCCCGAATTTCGCGTTTCAGGACGCGCCGTTCAATCTGCAGTACTACAAGCCCGGCCACCCGGAGACCGAGATCGCCTACATGGGCTGCCGCACCCGCGTGATCGGAAACGTCCATGACAAGACCAAGGAGGTCTCAAACGGACGCGGCAATCTGAGCTTTACCTCCATCAACCTGCCGCGCCTTGCCATCAAGGCCAACCACAACGTGGAACAGTTCTTCTCCGAACTGGATCGGATGATCGCTCTGGTGTTTGATCAACTGATCGAGCGCTTTGAGATTCAGGCCGGTAAAAAGGTGCGCAACTTCCCGTTCCTGATGGGTCAGGGCGTCTGGCTGGACAGTGAAAAACTGGGCTGGGACGACGAGATTCGGGAAGTGCTCATGCATGGCACCCTCTCGATGGGCTTTATCGGGCTTGCCGAGACGTTGAAAGCGCTCACCGGCCAGCATCACGGCGAGAGCCAGCAGGCGCAGAACCTGGGGCTTGAGATCATCGGCCACATGCGCGCGCGCTGCGACGAATACAGCCAGAAGACCGGCATGAATATGACCCTGCTGGCAACGCCCGCCGAAGGCCTCTCCGGCCGGTTTGTGCGGCTGGATCGAGCACGCTACGGCTCGATTCCGGGCGTCACCGACCGAGAATACTACACCAACAGCTTCCACATTCCGGTCTATTTCCCGATCGGCGCGGTGGAGAAAATTCAGCTGGAAGCGCCCTACCATGCGTTGACCAACGCCGGACACATCTCCTATGTGGAGTTGGATGGAGACACCGCCCAGAATCTGGAAGCCTTTGAGAAGATCGTGCGGCTGATGAAGGAGAGCGGCGTCGGCTATGGTTCCATCAACCACCCCGTGGACCGTGATCCGATCTGCGGGTACAACGGCGTGATCGGTGACACCTGCCCGCTGTGCGGCCGCTCCGAAGACGAACACCACTTCGAGCGCATCCGCCGCATCACCGGCTATCTGGTCGGCACGCTGGACCGGTTCAACAACGCCAAGCGCACCGAGGAGTCCGAACGCATCAAGCATTCCTGCGGTTGCCCGGAATAGATAATATTCCGACCGGGGTACGCGCTACGAAACGGCGCGGAGCGGAGCCAAAAGCTGACGCGCCGCGCGTTTCATGTGTCATGGCCGGGCGTGGGCAGCGCCTTGCCCGGTAAATGCGCGTACCATTTTTATCTGATAAACCCGTGTCCGGGCTTTATGTGCGCGGGTGCGGGTCGTGGAACAGGAGCGCTGATATGAACATCCGCATCGCCGGCATCGCGCCGGAGTCCATCGTCGATGGCCCCGGTTTTCGTTATACCGTTTTCACGCAGGGCTGTTTTCATGACTGCGCCGGATGCCACAACCCGGAGACCCACGACCCCGGCGGCGGGCACGAGACAACCGTGGATGGCTTGGCGGATGCCATGCGAAAAAATCCGCTGCTGGACGGATTGACGTTGTCGGGCGGGGAGCCGTTTCTCCAGGTGGAGGCGTGCCTGGAACTTGCCGAACGCGCCCGAGAATTGGGCTTGAACATCTGGGCGTACAGCGGCTACACCTTTGAGGATTTGTGCGCGGACCCTGACAAAAAGCGGCTGCTCGCGGCCTGCGATGTACTGGTGGACGGTCCCTTCGTCCTGTCGCAGCGGACGCTGGAGAAGCGCTTCCGGGGTTCGAAGAATCAGCGCGTAATCGACGTTGGGAAGTCCCTTGAGCGCGGCGAAATCGTGACATGTGATATCTGAAGGGAGGCCATGGATGAATCTTGCGCAATACCTGAGCGCGCTGCGGCAGAACGAAGCGTTTATGCGCAACGTGGCCAACTGGCGCGAAGTGCCTGCCCGGGAGGCGCGGTATGCCGACTTTCCGGATTCTATGGACCCCGCGCTGCGCGGCGCGTTGGAGACGCGCGGCATTCATAAGCTGTACAGCCATCAGCGGGAAGCCTTCGACCAACTGTCGGAGGGCCGCAGCATCGTGGTGGTCACGCCCACCGCGTCGGGGAAGACGCTATGCTACAACCTTCCGGTCCTGAACGCGATCAAAAAGGACCCTTCCACCCGCGCGCTCTACCTTTTTCCCACCAAGGCGCTGTCGAGCGACCAGGTTTCGGAATTATACGAGGTCATCGAGACGATGGGCGCGGAGATCAAGGCCTTTACCTATGACGGCGATACCGCCGCCAGCGCCCGCAATGCCATCCGCCAAGCAGGGCACATTGTGGTCACCAACCCGGACATGCTGCACGCGGGCATACTGCCGCACCACACCAAGTGGGTGAAGCTGTTTGAGAACCTGAAATATGTGGTCATCGACGAAATCCACGCCTACCGGGGCGTGTTCGGTTCGAACCTGGCCAATGTGATTCGGCGCTTGAAGCGCATCTGCGCGTTTTATGACGCGCACCCGCAGTTCATTTGCTGCTCGGCCACGATTGAGAATCCGGCGGAGCTCAGCCGCATGATGATCGGCGAAGACGTTGTTCCGGTGGACTGCAACGGCGCGCCCGCCGCGAAAAAGCATGTGATCTTCTACAACCCGCCGGTGGTCAACCGCCAGCTGGGTATTCGCGCGGGGTCACTGCCGGAGACGCGGAAGATTGCGATCGATTTATTGCGCAACGACATCCAGACCATCGTGTTCGCCAAATCCCGCCTCGCGGTCGAGGTGATGGTCAAATCCCTCAAGGACATCGTGCGAGAGCCGCTGGGCGACGCGGGGCGCGTGCGCGGCTACCGGGGCGGCTATCTGCCGTCGCTCCGGCGGCAGATTGAGAGGGCGTTGCGCGCGGGCGAGGTGTCCACCGTGGTCTCCACCAACGCGCTGGAACTGGGCATCGACATCGGGCAACTGGACGTATGTCTTCTGTGCGGTTATCCCGGTACCATCGCCAGCACCTGGCAGCAGGCGGGACGCGCCGGACGGCGGCAGGGTGAATCACTTACCATCCTGGTCGCAAGTTCTAGCCCGCTGGATCAGTACATTGTGAACCACCCGGACTTCTTCTTCGGCCGTTCTCCGGAGCGCGCCCTGATCAACCCGGACAATCTGTACATCCTGATCAGCCACCTGAAATGCGCCGCCTACGAGCTGCCCTTCGAGGAAGGCGAGCGCTTCGGGGGCCTTGAATCCACCGGAGAGATGCTGGAATACCTGTGCGAGGAGCGCATCCTGCAGAAGACCGGCGGACGGTACTACTGGATGGCGGAGGAGTTCCCACAGGCGGGAATCAGTCTCCGGTCCGCGTCCGACCAGAATTTTGTGATCGTCGATATCTCCGATCCCACAAGGCACCGCGTACTGGGCGAGATGGACCGTTATACGGTGCCGATGCTGCTCCATCAGTACGCCATCTACCTGCACGAGGGCAGGCAGTATCAGGTGGAAAAGCTGGACTTCGACAACAAAAAGGCCTATGTGCGCGCGGTGGATGTGGACTACTATACCGACGCCAATTTGACGGTCTCCGTCAAGGTGCTGGATGACTTTGACGCCCACCCGATGGGTGAGATGGAACGCCACCGGGGCGAGGTGCTGGTCAGCTCCATCGTGACGCTGTTCAAGAAGATGAAGCTGGATACCCAGGAAAATTTGGGCTGGGGTCCGGTGACGCTGCCGGAACTGGAAATGCATACCACCGCCTGCTGGTGGGTCCTGCCTGATTCGCTGGAGGAACAGTATGGGCGCGAGGCAGTGCAGACCGCCATGGTGGGTCTGGCGCATCTGCTGCGCGGCATCGCGCCGGCGTATCTGATGTGCGCGCCCAGCGACATCCACGTCAGCTATCACACGCGGGATTCGTACACGAAGAGCCCGACGTTGTTCCTGAACGACGGTATCCCGGGCGGTCTGGGCCTTTCGGACCGCGTGTACGAGATGGACTTTGAGCTATTCCGAAGGGCGCGCGAAGCGCTCGCAACCTGTCCCTGCGAGAACGGCTGCCCCGCCTGCATCGGCGCGGCGGCGGAAGGCGCAAAGGGGACATTGCTTGCGATTCTGGACAGGCTGTGCGGAGGGATGGCATGAATCTGACGCGGGCCGAAGCCAGAAGATACCTGTCGCATCTTCACTTTGAGCAGCCCCTTGCCGCCAGGACGCCGGCTGGCAAAGTGACCGAGCACGTCGCGCGGCGTGGCTGCATCCAATACGATCCGCTGGATGTGGTGGGCAGGAACGCCGATCTGACGCTGCAAAGCCGCATACCCGGCTACCGCCCGGAGCACCTTCTGAAGGCGCTGTACGGCGAGCGGACGCTGCTGGATGGATTTGACAAGAACCTTGCCATCTACCCGGTTTCAGACTATCCGTGTTTTGCCCGCGCCCGGCGGGAAGGCGCCTGGTATTTTCCCAAGGATGAGACGGTACGCGCCAGCTATGAGCACGTGCTTCGCGAAGTTGAAGTCCGCGGTCCGCTCTGCTCGGACGACCTGCCGCTGAACGACAAGGTGGATTGGCCCTGGGGGCCGACGAAGCTGGGCCGCGCGGCGCTCGAGAGCCTGTGGCTTCGGGGCGATCTGGTGCTGCATCACCGAAATGGCGCCAGGCGCTACTTCGACCTGATCGGGCGGCATGTGCCCTTGGATGTCCTGACGGCGGAGGACCCCAATCCGGGAGAAGCGGACTACCACGCGTGGCAACTGCTCCGGCGGATTGGCAGCGTGGGTTTCCTTCCGGAAGGGTCCAGCGACGCGCTGCTGGGCGTCAACCTGAAAGCGGGGGAGCGGCAGGCGGCGTTTTCGCGGCTCCTTTCGGAGGGGAAGATTGCCGAAGTGCAGGTGGAAGACCTGAAAAAGCCGGTCTATCTGAGAACCTGGGACCTTCCGGTGCTGGAGCGCGCTCTCTCTTCGGAGCCGGATGGGCGAATGCGCGTAATCGCGCCGCTGGACAACCTGATCTGGGACCGGAAGCTGATCGAGGCGCTGTACGGCTTTCAGTACCGCTGGGAAGTCTATGTGCCGGCACCCCAGCGTAAATACGGTTACTATGTGCTGCCAGTATATTGGCGGGATGCCTTCGTCGCCCGGTTTGAACCGGCGCATTTCCGGGGTGGGACGCTGCGGATCAATCGCTGGTGGTGGGAACAGAAACCCGACCGCGCGATGAAAGCCGCCAGGAACACGTGCCTGAAGAATTTTTGCCGCTACCTGGGCGCGGACAGATTTGAAATCCTGGAAGAATTGCTGAATAGCTGACCACCTTCGCGCATACCCATTGCCGGACCCCTGTGGGGAGGCGATGGAACTGCGCGTTTTTTTCTTGTGGCTGATTGTTCTGGTCCTTGTTCTGGAGCCGATGGCGCTGGCGGCGGCGGATGGTGAAGCGCTTCAGATACCCGCGCGCGCCAGTGTGCTGGTCGACCGCGCCAGCCGTCGTGTTTTGTTTGCGCAAAACGCGGACGAGCTTCTGCCGATCGCGTCCACCACCAAGATCATGACCGCCATGCTGGCCTTGGAACGCACCAAACCAGACGACCCGGTGACCGCCAGTGCGAACGCCAGCGGTGTACCGGGCACGTCGATCTACCTTTCAGTCGGTGAGACCCTCACCATGCGCCAAATGCTGCTGGGGCTGATGCTTCGTTCCGGCAACGACGCCGCGGTGGCCATCGCCGAACACGTTTCCGGCAGCGTAGCGGCGTTTGCGATCCTGATGAACGCCCGGGCCAAAGTGCTGGGGGCAACCGCCTACTTCACCAATCCCCACGGACTGGACCAGGGCGGGAACGGCGCGTCGGCACTGGGGCTGGCCAGAATCGCCTGCGAGGCGCTGTCCATCCCGGAGTTCCGCACGCTGGTGTCCACCAAGACCGCGACGCTGCCCTGGGCGGGGAGCCAGTATTTACGCAGCCTGTCCAATAAAAACAGGCTCCTCAAGACCTATCCGGGCGCAACGGGCATCAAAACCGGCTTTACGGATCGGGCGGGCCGTTGCCTGGTGTTTTCCGCGGAGCAGAACGGGATGGAGCTCGTCGGCGTGGTGCTCAATTGCGGCACATGGTTCGAATCCGGCGAAACGCTGCTCAACTGGGGCTTTGAGCACTTCCGGCAGGTGCAATTGCTTGCGGCGGGGGAGATTGCCTCCGAGATTCCCGTCACAGGCGGCGCGCGCGGCTATGCCTGCGCCGCGGCGCGGGACGACTTTAAAACACCAGTCGCCGATACCGAACGTTGCGAACTGCGGCTAAATTTACCGGAATCCCTGGCCGCACCGGTTGCTGCAGGACAGGCAATCGGGACGGCGAATGCGGTGGTGGACGGAATAACGGTCGCGTCCATCCGGTTGTACGCGACCGATGCGGTGGAGAAGCGGGATTACCTGTCGATGCTTCGAAGACTGATGCGGTTCTGGCGGCTCTGGCCGTAAGCCGGTGCTCTGAAACTGAACTTCCTGTGCGAATCCCAAAGACTTGACCGTGCCGGATATCTAGACGCCTTCCAGCGAGATTTTCCGGACCGCCGCGAGAAAGCGGTCGATCTCCTCATGGGTATTGGCATGACCGACGCTGGCGCGGACCGCGCCGCGCTTCAAGGTGCCCATCAGGGTGTGCGCGCCGGGCGCGCAGTGCAGCCCGCCCCGGACCGCGAAGCCCGACCTGTCCAGCGCGTCGGCTACCGGGCCGGAGGGGAAATCCTGCAGGTTGAAGCTGACGAGGCCCGCACGTCTTTCCACGGCTCTGGGGCCGTAAACCACCACGCCTGGCGTTTCGATCAACCCGCGCATTAGGTGATCGGTCAGCGACCGCTCATGCTTCTCGATCGCATCGATCCGTCCGGAGACGTACTGAACGCCTGCCGATAATCCCGCGACACCTGGCAGGTTGAGCGTGCCGCTCTCGTACCGCTCAGGGCCTTCCGCGTTCTGACGCATGCTTTCCGACGATGCGCCGGTACCGCCTTCCCGAAGCGTGTGGAGCGTCAGGCCGGGCCGGATGTACAGCCCGCCGGTTCCCTGTGGCCCGAGAAGGCCCTTGTGCCCTGGGAACGCGTACAGATCGCAGCCGATAGCCTCCACGTCGACTGGCGCCGCGCCCAGCGTCTGCGCGCCGTCCACCAAATAGAGAACCCCATTTTTCGCGCAGAGCGCGCCGGTTTCCTGTACGGGCTGCAACGCGCCGGTTACGTTGGAGGCCTGCGTCAGAATCACCAGGCGCGTCCTGGGCGATAGTGCGCTTTGAATTGCGAACGTCTCTAGTATGCCTTCCGCATTTGTCGGAAGAAGCGTCAGGCCGATCTGATTCCGGTCGTTCAGTTCCGTCAGCACGCGCAGTACACTGTTGTGCTCCGCCAGCGAGGCAATTACGTGATCGCCTCGCTTCAGTACGCCCTTGATCGCCAGGTTCAGCGCGTCCGTACAATTGAAGCAGTAAATAATGGAAAGCGGATCGCTCGCGCCCAGGAGCGCCGCGAGACGCTCCCGGCCCTCCAAAATGATTCTGGCCGCCGCCAGCGCCCGTGCGTGGCCCGAACGGCCGGGATTGGCATTGTGCACCGTCAGCGCATCCACCACGGCGTCGACGACGGTGGCGGGCTTGGGATGACTCGTTGCCGCGTTGTCCAGATAAACCATCTTTTCACACCCCTTGGCTGATTGCCGTACAATATACGGGTGAAGGCGTGCCGCTATGTCGCGCGCCGTAAAGGAGTGAACGGGCATGGAGGATGTCGTCGGCGTTGCCGCCTTTCGTTCCAGACAACAGGTAATGCGCTTTGAAGGTGTTTTGCGAAGAGCAGGACTAAACGTGCGGGTGATCTCGACACCCCGGGACGTGGCGATCGGCTGCGGCCTTTCGGTGGAGTTTCCCATCCACGATGCGCAAGCCGTGCAAACGATCCTCGGGCGGACGCATGTGCCCAATCTGATCGGACTATACCAAATTGACCGGCGGGGCGGCGGACGGCCAAGGCTTACCGCGCTGTCGCTGAACGGAATGTAAAATCCTACGGTTTGATTGTGCATCGCCCCGGTTATATCGTATAATGAAAGAACACGAAAGAGGGGCGGTTATGTTTCAACCGGAAGTCGCGCGCGTTCTCGACGCGCTTTCGACGCTCTACCCGGAGGCGCGGGCAGAGCTCCATTTTTCCAATCCCTTTGAGACGCTGATCGCGACCATCCTCTCGGCTCAATGCACCGACAAGCGGGTCAATCAGGTGACAGAGGTGCTGTTTCAACGATATCCGGATGCGTTTGCCCTCTCCAGGCTCACGCAGGAGGAACTGGAGCCGCAGATCAAAGAATGCGGGTTGTACCACGCCAAGGCGAAGAACATCCTCTCTACCTGCATGGCGCTGGTAGAAAAGTACGATGGGCAGGTGCCGGACAACCGGGAACAGCTAATGAACCTGCCGGGCGTCGGCCAGAAGACGGCGGGCGTTGTACTAATGGCGGCCTTCGGCGGCGACGAGATCCCGGTGGATACCCACGTGTTCCGGGTCGCCAACCGAATCGGTCTGGCCCATGCCGATACGCCCGAAAAGACCGAGGTCCAGTTGACGGAAGCGATTCCCGCTGGTCAGCGCGGTCACGCGCACCATCTGCTCATCTGGCACGGCCGGCGATGCTGCGCAGCCAGAAAGCCAGCCTGCGAACGCTGTCCGCTGAAGGACAGGCTGTGTGAATATATGAAAAGTGGGCAATAATTGACCGAAGAAAAGGACTAAGGAGCATTTCATGGCGCTATTTGTAGATGTGGTATCCATTGAGTGCAGGGCGGGAGACGGCGGCAACGGTTGCGTTTCCTTCCATCGCGAAAAATTTGTGCAGCAGGGCGGTCCAGACGGCGGGGACGGCGGCCGGGGCGGAGATGTGGCGTTTATCGCCACCGTGCGCATGAATACGCTGATGGACTTCCGATACAAGCACATTTTCCAGGCGGAAAATGGGGATGACGGAGCCGCGGCCCGATGCAAGGGCAGGGCGGGCGCGTCCGTGGACATCGAAGTACCCTGTGGGACGGTGGTACGGGACAAGGAAACCGGCCGCGTGGTGGCGGATCTCTTTAAAAATGGTGAGCGTCGGGTGATTCTGAAGGGCGGAAACGGCGGGTTTGGCAACGCGAAGTTTGCGACGCCTACCCGGCAGGCCCCCAACTTTGCCAAGCCCGGCGAGCGAACGAGGCCGCATGAGTTCCTGCTGGAACTCAAGTCGATCGCCGATGTGGGTCTGGTCGGCTTCCCCAACGTTGGCAAGTCTACCATGCTTTCGGTCCTGACCGCCGCCAGGCCCAAGATTGCCAACTACCACTTCACCACGCTGCAGCCCAATCTGGGCATTGCCCGGCAAGACGAGTACTCCTTTGTGCTGGCCGACATTCCGGGCTTGGTGGAAGGCGCATCCCAGGGCATCGGCCTGGGTCATGACTTCCTGCGGCACGTGGAGCGAACCCGGATGCTGATTCACGTATTGGACATCTCCGGCAGCGAAGGGCGCGATCCCCTCGTGGATTTTGACTCGATCATGCAGGAGCTCACGCAGTATGGCGATCTCGCGTCGCGGCCGATGCTGGTGGCGGCCAACAAGATTGATCTGCCGGGCAGCGAGGAAAACCTTGCACGGCTCAAGGAAAAGTTTGGGGATTCCGTACGGGTCTTCCCGGTCTCGGCAGCCACCCGCAGGGGATTTGAAGACCTGATGCATGCGACGGTCGCACTCCTTCGGTCGCTTCCCGCGGTAGAACCGTTTGCGGAGGAAGAATTCTTCGAAGAACCGCCGCTGGAGCCCTTCACGGTTCGCAAGGAGAATGGCGTGTATTTCCTGTCCGGCCCGTCAATGGAACGGCTGGTAAATTCGGTCAACTTCGACGACGACCAATCGTTGAGCTGGTTCCACAGAACGTTGCGCCGCTGGGGCGTCATCGACGCACTGCGGGAAGCGGGTGCCGGCGAAGGCGACACGGTATCCATCGACGACATGCAGTTCGACTTTGTCGAATAGGAGGAGAAACCAATGACAACCAAACAACGCGCGGCTCTGCGTGCGATGGCCAATACACAGGATGCCATCCTGCACATCGGCAAGGAGGGCATCGGCGATACGCTGGCCAAGCAGGCTTGGGACGCGCTGGAGGCGCGGGAACTGATCAAGGTGACCGTACAGAAGAACGCGCCCTACGAAGGAACCAGGGAGGCCTGCCAGGCGCTGTGCGAGCGCGTCCATGCTGAACCCGTTCAGGTGATCGGTTCGAAATTTGTGATCTACCGGCAAGCCCGGGAGCCCAAGATTGACCTGAACGCGCCCTGATTCAGCTGAATGAGATAGGCGCGCTCCGCGTAAGCGGGGCGCGCCAGACTGTCAAAGAACCCACTTATCGAGCAGCGAAGGGTGGGTTCTTGCG
>CALGYL010000379.1 GCA_937934775.1 uncultured Clostridia bacterium | reverse complement strand
ACGTGTACCTGATGAAGCTGATCGAGGCCGCGCTGCTCGACGCCGAGCAGACCGCAGGCTTTGACCTTCCCATCTGCGTACATCTTGACCACGGCGACACCTTTGAACTGTGCAAATCCTGCATCGACGGCGGCTTCACCTCCGTCATGATCGATGGCTCCCACCATTCCTTTGAGGAAAACATCAAACTGACCCGTCAGGTCGTCCAGTACGCGCACGATCACGGCGTGGTGGTTGAGGGCGAGCTTGGCCGTCTGGCCGGCATCGAAGACAAGGTGAACGTTTCCGCAGAAGACGCTTCCTATACCCGTCCGGACGAGGTCGAGGAGTTTGTTACCAAGACCGGCGTCGACTCCTTGGCCATTGCCATTGGCACCAGCCATGGCGCCTACAAGTTCAAACCCGGCCAGAACCCGCAGCTTCGCTTCGACATTCTGGACGAAGTCGTCAAGCGTCTGCCCGGCTTTCCGATCGTGCTGCACGGCGCTTCCAGCGTCATGCCCGAGTATGTGAAGATGATCAACGAAAACGGCGGCAAGATGCCCGACGCCATCGGCATCCCCGAGGACATGCTGCGCCAGGCTGCCCGTTCCGCCGTCTGCAAGATCAACATTGACTCCGATTTGCGTTTGGCTATGACTGGCACCATCCGCAAGTACTTCGCGGAGCATCCGGATCACTTCGACCCGCGTCAGTACCTCAAGCCCGCCCGCGATAACATCAAGGCGATGGTCAAGCACAAATTGGTCAACGTGCTGGGCTGCAACGGTAAGGCCTGATTGTAAGCGTAAATTCATTCCCAAATGCCTGACGGGTTAGCCGTCGGGCATTTTTATATGCTTGTATTGACAAATTCCTTGACAGAACTATATCAAAAAGAGATAGAGATAATCGGAGGAGAGGCGGTACCGTCAAGGATCTTTCGGCGAGGACTGATGATTTGCGTGACCCGGCGGCAATCAATCCGGAATTTCTTGCCTCTCACATCGCTGATGCTGTTTCCGGTGACTGTACTACCTTTCGCCCTACCTGATCATCATAGGCGGTACGATGGGGTGTAGACGGGCAGCGCGATGATGTTTCTTCCGCTGTTTCTCAGCGCACTGGCACTGGGGCGCGCGTTTTGTGGCTGGCTATGTCCGGCCGACGCGCCATGTGCCGCTGGGTCTGCTGGATGGCCCCGTTCATGGTGATGGGCGAACTTCTGCGGCGGAAGCTGCATCTGCCAGATCTCAGGCTGGAAGCGGACGGCGGGCAATGCGTTGGCTGCGGAACTGTGAAAAGCGGTGCCCGATGAGCCTGTTCATCCGGGAGATGGTCGGTCGCCGCGATATGCGCCCTAGCGAGTGCATTCTCTGCGGGCGCTATGCTGATGTATGCCCGAAAAAGGCGTTCTCTCTCCGGTTCCGGGGCGGGAAGGCCGCCTGGCCGCCTTCCATTATCTGGCCTCCGGAAAAATCCGGGGGCCGCTTCTATTCTTGCCGAAAACTGCGCCTTGAACGACGGGCCGCGCCGAAACATACTCTGAAGCAAATGGGCGCGCTTCTGTCAGCCGCAAGGCGCTCTCCTGGAGGAGTGTGGGATCGTTGGGCCGTTACAAGGTTTGTGTGTATGCGATCAGCAAGGATGAAGAGGCGTTTGCCGACCGGTGGATGGACTCGGCAGGCGAAGCGGACTGGGTGATCGTCGTCGATACGGGTTCCACTGACCGCACGGTGGAGCTTCTTCGAGCGCGGGGCGCGGTGGTCTATGAAGAATCGATCGTTCCCTGGCGGTTCGATGCGGCGCGCAACGTGGCGCTGGATCGCGTTCCGGAGGAAGCGGACATCTGCGTGTCCGTTGATCTGGACGAGGCCTTTGAACCTGGCTGGCGGCAAAAGCTGGAGGATGCCTGGCAACCGGGGCATACCCGCGCACGATTTTTCTACAATTGGAGCCACCGGGAAGACGGCACGCCCGACCGGCAGTTCCAGATTGACAAGATTCACAGCCGGCGCGGCTACCGTTGGGTCCACCCGGTACACGAAGTGCTCCAGTATGGCGACACGGACGGGGAAAAGATGGTCTATGTCGAGGGCCTTGTGCTGGATCACCATCCGGATTCGACGAAATCCCGCGGCCAGTATTTGCAGCTTCTGGAACTGTCTGTTCAAGAAAACCCGCTGGACAGTCAGGCCACGTTCTGGCTCGGGCGCGAGTACAGCTTTTATGGCATGCACGAAGCATGCATTGGCACGCTTAAGCAATACCTGAGCCTCCCCTCCGCCCTGTGGGCGGAGGAACGCAGCGCTGCGATGCGCCTTATCGCGCAGTGCTGCGAGGCGAAGGGGGATGGGTTGGAAGCCAGGTCCTGGCTCTTTCGCGCCGTCGCGGAGAGCCAGGACCTGCGCGAGCCGTACCTCGCGATGGCCGCGTTCGCGTACAGGGAGGAGAATTGGCCGCTAATGTACGCGATGGTTAAAAAAGGCCTGTCCGTCACCTTGCGCAGCGGAAGCTATCTGGCGGAACCGGTATGCTGGGGCGTCGCGTTTTACGATTACGGTGCGGTCGCCGCTTTCCGCATGGGCTTACTCGAAGAAGCGCGGAGTTCTGCCGCGGAAGCCTGCGCGCGGGAGCCGGGAAACGCGAGGCTTCGATCCAACCTTTCGTTGATCGATCGGCAGCTTCAGGATGAAGCGAAGAAGGCGGGGCCATGAAACGCTATCGCGTCTGCGTCTACGCCATCTGTAAAAATGAAGCCCAGTTTGTCGACCGCTGGATGGATTCAATGCGGGAGGCGGACCTCGTTGTGGTGACCGATACCCTCTCCACCGACAACACGGTGGAGAGATTGCGCGCGCGGGGCGCGGTCGTGCATATCGCGGAAGTGACGCCCTGGCGGTTTGATGCGGCGCGGAACCTGTCGCTCAGCCATGTGCCGGAGGATGTCGACATCTGTGTGTGTACGGATCTGGACGAATACTTTGATCTGGGCTGGCGGCAAAAGCTGGAAGCCGCGTGGCGGACATACGCGCCTCAGCACCCCGGTGAGACCGTGCGGATCGGCAAATACCTGTACAATTGGAGCCTGAAGGCCGATGGTACGCCGGATGTGCAGTTTTATGCTGACAAGATGCATACGCGCAAGGACTTTCGCTGGATTTGCCCGGTTCATGAATTTGTGCGGTACGCAGGCGCGCTCCCGCTTGAGACGGTGTACGCCGAAGGCGTGGTGCTGAACCATGCGCCGGATCCGGAGAAACCGCGCGGGTCCTATTTGCCGCTATTGGAACTCGGCGTCCATGAAGCACCCGGGAATGAGCGCATGCGCTGCTACCTTGGCAGAGAGTATATGTTCAAGGGACATTGGCAGAATTGCGTTGATACGCTGATCGGGTATCTCGCCATGCCCACTGCCACATGGGCGGAAGAACGGTGCGCCGCCATGCGCTGGATCGCTAATAGCTGTTGGGCAATGGGACGCATCTCCGAAGCCTTCGCATGGTATTGCCGCGCTGTCGCGGAAGCCCCCCGCATGCGCGAACCCTATGTGGAGTTTTCAAAATTCTGTTATGCGCAAAGGGACTGGCCGTTTATGTACTTTTTGGCCGAGGAGGCGCTCAAGATCGGTGAAAAGTCCCCAACGTATATCAATGCGGGCGACGCCTGGGACTCCACGCCGGACGATCTGTGCGCCGTTGCCGCGTACCACCTGCATTTATTGGTCGCGTCGCATTGTCATGCAGTGCGCGCACTCGACTTTGCGCCAAAGGATGAACGGCTTTTAGGCAATCTCCGGATGATTGAAGAGGCGATGGCGCAGACGACTCGCCTGTAGAAACCTTGACAGCCGATTTCGGCGATTCATTCATGATGCCGAAAGGGAAACTGAAATCTCCCGCATACGCAGCGCATGGAGCTTGTCCCAAGCGGCGTGGAATTTGAGGAAGGAGGAACGAAGAAAAAAGGCG
>CALGYL010000378.1 GCA_937934775.1 uncultured Clostridia bacterium | reverse complement strand
ACCACCGAGATCTACACTCTTTCCCTACACGACGCTCTTCCGATCTAAGCAATTTTATTAACCAAAAGTCAATAAGAGAGTGTGTGCAAATAGCACCCATGGCCGATGGACGCCACTGTTATCCGGAATTACCGGTGATTTAAATTGAAAATTAGAACGGCTTGTTGTACTTCCAGCAGATGCTTTTTTAAGGCATATCCCGAAAAATTACGGCTGTTGATTGCATCTTCCGTCACTTCTTCTCCGCAGTAAAAGGTGGGCATGAATTCGGAATAGCGCCTTCATTGGCCAAATCCATGGTCATATCATTAAAGTGATACAAAAGGAGGATCTGCTTATATCTGCCTGGAAGCCTCATCACGTCCAGATAGAGGGCGCGCGACGTCTCACTTACGTCATGGCTGGCCAAGGGAGGTCTTCAATGGATTGACTCAGATCCGTATGCCTCAGCCACGCTATCTGCTGATAATCCTTTCACGTTTTGATCGAGAGGCACATGATCCAAGTCCTGATCGAGCATCCGTTTCGCCCTTCGAAGCGGCCAATGTTGCGCCAGATCTTGAGAAACGTATCCTGCAGAGAGTCCTCCGCTGGCATCCGACCGCATGCGAAGCATGCACCAGGCTGATAGAACGATGTGGCGATCCGATGTATAAGTTTGTCGTAGCCTGATCTGAAGCCCGTAGGACGCGGACGACCTGTTTCAAGATACCTTTCTGGAAGCGTCCCATCGGCGGGAGAAACTGTGCCTAGAAGCAAATCCGACCGGGCTGATGCTGACCATCGCGGCAAACCTCTGAAGGAGCAGAAAGCGAGCGCATTTGCCCTGAGAAGGCAAATCGGTAGGGCTTGATGTTTCGGTCCGTGCTGACTATAATGATTGCATCACAGTGAATTTGGTGGTGATCTGGGGTGCTAATTCGAAGGTTCGAGGCGAAGGACGCAAAAGAAGTCTCAGAACTTGTATGCCGGAATTTCATGGAAGTGAATATCAAGGACTACCCCGCCGAAGAAATGGAACAGCTGGCGAATAGCTATAACGCCGAAAGGATATTGAACATTGCGTCTTTCGCTCATATGTACGTCGCCTGCGAAGGAGACACAATTGTCGGGACCGGTTCGATCGCAGGATATTTGGGGAGCGAAACGGAAAGCGTCCTGTTGACGATATTCGTCTTGCCCGAATACCACGGCAAAGGAATTGGGAGGAGTATTGTCCAAACGTTGGAAGGGGACGAGTATTTTCTCAGGGCGGACCGGGTCGAGGTGCCGGCGTCCATAACTGCCTGCGAGTTTTACAGGAAAATGAGTTATCGCTATATAGGCGGCAAAAAGGCGCTGGATGATGAAGGCCATTACCCGATGGAGAAACTCAGATCAAATCCATAAACTTTAGGGGAGCGGCGTTGACACGTCGTTAAGGTCATGCTAGACTAGCGCATACCTATAAAAGCCGAGAGCTTTCCGTACAGTGCCGTAGGGGTGACAGGATGATACGCGAAATCAGAACAGGCTCGGATGAAACCATCCTTGACGGGGAATCCACCGGCGGACTCGGCCCTCTGGTGTTTTCCCATCCGGCGGGTACATTCGCTCTGACACCGGCGAGCCATATCCTGCTGAACGCGATTGCGGAGAATCAAGCCTCGATTCACGGCGTGGGAATGGACTGGGGCAGCGGCATCGGCTGCCAGGCCATTCTCGCGGCCCGGATTCCCGCCGTGCAGATAGTGTACGGCCTGGAGATCTCTCAAGAAAACGTGAAGACCGCGAGTCGAAACGCGGCGGGAAACGGAGTTACGGGAAAGGCTGCATTCTTCGAGGCCGACTCGTATGCGCCTTTCGACGAAGCGGATCGTAAGGCAGTCAGGGCTCTGCGCGGGCATGTCGATTTCATCCTGTCAAACCCTCCGTCCAGCGATTGGGACGACGGGTTCGGCTTCCGCAGGATCGTCATGGACGGCGCCCGGGCGTTTTTAAAAACCGGCGGCATTGTGTTTCTGAACATCTCGTATCAGTACGGGCCGGATCGGATCGCTTCTTTGCACCGGGATGGGAGCGGGTTCATCTACGAAGGGGTTGTAGCGAGCACCAACTGGGTGCCCTTCGATTTGGGCCGACAGGACCTTCTGGACTGCCTGCGCCTGTACGCCCTGGAGGAGGAAAAAGGCGGGCGTGATTATGCGTTTTCAACAGATGGACGCGATGGCGCATTCGTCAACGCGCGAACCGCACTGAGAAACTACGAGGATCAAGGCGTAAGCCCTCTGACAAAATGGCAGACGCACCGATTCAGCTATATTGGGTGCAATTCGCTGCTTCCATAAGCTTGCGCCGGAGGACATAGTCGTGCAGGCTCATTCCCACCGCATCAGAAAAGATGTGATAAAGGTGATACTTCGAATAATGAACGGCTTCCGCGATCGTCTTGAGCTCAAGCCGCTCCGCAAGGTGCCGCTCGATAAACGCGATCGCCTCTTTTACTACTTCAATCCGGTCCATCAAACGGCACCTCCCCCTCAAAGAATTCTACCATATTGGCCATGCGCGGTTTTCATGAATCTTGCGCATTTGCGCGGCGCTACTCCCAGCGGAAGAACCGCACGGAAATGCCTGCGCACACGACGGTGAGCACGGCGAGGATCACAACCGGGATCAGGGATTCATTGGCGGGCAGCCCGAGGGCTGCCGCCTTCAGAAGCTTGATTCCCTGCGTCAAGGGCATGACGTCCGCGACACTCTGCAGGGCGCGAGGCATCACCTCGTAGGGCAGTGTCGCGCCCGAGAAGATGAGCATGGGAAAGTACAGAAGCGACGCGACGACGCCCGCGATCTTCGTGTTGGGCGCGATCCCGCCCACCATCATGCCAATGGAGAACATCGCGGCCATGACCAGAAGATACCCGCCCAGGAAAAGCGCCCATGATCCCTCCATCCGGAACCCGAAAAAGAGATACGCGGTCCCGAACACGAGAAGAAGGGACACGACCGAGTACAGCGCGTAAATCGCGACCTGCACGGCGAGAATCATCGAAGGGGCGATGGGCGTCACCTTCAGGCGCTTCAATATCTTCTTGTGCCGGTAATCGGACACCACCAGCGGCAGACCCATGACGCCGCCCGCGCAGATGGCGATGGTGGAAACCGCGCCAAAGGACTGCGCCAGAAAGGTGTACGGCGCGCCGTCGTAGGCGGGCTTGCCTCCGTAGATGATTCCGAGGATGACGGTCACCACCATCGGCATGATGAGGGCGAAAATCAGCATGTCCATTCCGCGCAAAGAAAGCTTGAGCTCCGTTTTCAGCATCGTGCTAAATGTCTTCATGAATCATATACTCCTCGCCCGTAAACCAAAGGTAGGCGTCCTCAAACCGATCGTGCGGGCTCGCGGCGACCGCCTCCTGAACCGTCCCGGAAAACATGGCCCGGCCGCTTTTCAGAATCAGGATGTGGTCGCACAGCGCTTCCACCTCGTCCATGAAATGGGAGGTCAGCAAAATGGCGAGGCCCCTCCGCTTCATGTCGGATAGGCATTTCCAGACCTCCCGCCGCGCCCGGGCGTCAAGCCCGGTGGTCAGTTCGTCCAGAAAGACGGCCCTGGGGTTCGGAATCAGCGCCAGCGTGATGAACAGCCGCTGCCGCTGACCGCCGGAGAGCTCGGATACCGCACTTTTTTCCTTATCCGACAGTCCGAACTGCCCGAGCAGTTCCCGGTAGTCTGCAGATCTTACGTACAGAGACTGCGTGACCTCGCACAACTCCCGAACCGTGATCTTGTCCTGATACGCGCTTTCCTGAAACTGAACGCCAACATCCTGAAACACCTTTTTGCGGTCCTTCAACGGATGCATGCCCAGAATGGATACCTTTCCGCTGTCCGCTTGCTTTGTACCCAGAATACACTCGATGGTCGTTGTTTTGCCCGCGCCGTTTGCGCCCAAGAGGCCGAAGACCTCCCCGCCTGCCACCGAGAAACTCACATTCTCGACGGCGCGGAGGTTGCCAAACGATTTGTTGAGTCCGTCAACGCTGATGGCTGTCTCCATGATCCACCCTCCCTTTGCTTGGTACAGAAAGGATAGCACCCTTTGCAAGGTTGGTGGAATAATGGAGGCTCTAGATTTCTTTCATTTTTTTGATCTGGCGGAGCATGCCTTCCGCGTTTATTTCCGCCTCTTTGAGCGAGGTGAGCAGCCTGTCGCAGACGGACAGAATGTCCGCCTCCTGATCCGGTGTATTGAGGATGTGCCTTATGTTCGCGTTTGCGTTTTGCGATAATGCGTTCAGCATCCTGAGGATCGCCTCAAGCGAGTAATTGGCGCAGCGGAGGGAACGGATGATTTTCAGGCGCCGGATATCCTCCTCCGTGTAGACCCGGTAGCCGTTTTCTCTTCTTTTCACTACGAGCAGCCCGTTCAGTTCCCAGTTGCGCAGCGTATCCATGGAGATTTGCAGGTGCTCGGAAACCTCTTTACGCTTCATGAATAAGAGAGATTGCGGACGCGCGTCTTTGAGAATTGCCTCCGCCTGCTCGATGGCTTCGAGCGCATTGTCTTGTTCTTTGCGGATATTCCGCAGATAATCTCTTGTCAGGTCAAGCGCCTCGTCCAGATTTAGCATGGCCGCCGTTTTAATAATCCGAATCGCCTGCTTTCGTAGTCCATTCTGCAGGGCTTCGACTTTCAGAGCCATCCGGGCCAAGCGAATCTGCTCGATATGGTAATCCGTGAACACACGATAGCCGTTTCTCTGCCGCTCTATTTTGGGAATCAGACCAAGTTCCTCATACAGGCGCACGGTGTTTGGATGGATGCCGGTTGCCTTGGCAACTTGTGTGGTTCGATAGATACGCACAGGGCATTCACCTCCATTTGTCCAGAATAGCACATCGATAAAGTCTGGTGTTATAATGGAGGGTTTATTGTAGCAGATAGGCAGCTGATAAGCAAGTAGATAAGCCAATAGGCAGTGCCATCTGCGAATGAATCAGGTATCCCAGCGCCATTCACTGGCTTGGATGAACAGTTTTAGGAACGTCCAACCGGCATTGCTGGGAGCGGGGCATGCGGAAACCATTCGTGCAATACCGCACCGGTATTTGTGTGGTGTCGCCTTTCTCTCTCCCGCACTGGAATCGCCCGGCAATGAGTTTTTTCTATAAACTTCCACAACAAAGTGAACCGATTGTCGCCTCGCGACGATCTATAGGCAGACGGGGCATTTGAAAGGTGAAGCGAGTGGACAGTACGAACGAATCCAAGCCAATGGACGGGACCGCGCGTGAGGCATGCGCCAGGCTGATGGAACGATGCGGCGATCCGGTGTACAAGTTTTGCCGCAGCCTGACCTGGAACCGGCAGGACGCAGATGACCTGTTTCAGGATACGTTCCTGGAAGCGTTCCATCGGCGGGAGAAGCTGTGCCAAGAGGTAAATCCGACAGGATTGATGCTCGCCATCGCGTCGAACCTCTGGAGGAGCAGAAAGCGCAGGTTCGCCCGGAGAAGGCGCCTCGCGCCCGAAGCGCCGCTGGACGATACCGTCTCCGGGGACGGCGATCCGGCGGAGGCGTATCTGTCCCTAGAGGAAACCCGGTTGGTTCGCGAGGCGGTCGCCGCGTTGCCGGACAGATTGAGGATCCCCGTCACCCTGTACTACGAGCTGGATATGGGCGTTCTAGAAATTGCGGATGCGCTTAAGCTGCCGCAGGGCACGGTGAAGAGCAGGCTCTTCAAGGCGCGGAAGCGGATCGGTAAGGAATTGGAGGCGGCTCATTATGCGAGATAGCGATCTGGAAGTTCTTCTCCGCAGAGCGTTGAAAAGTGACAAGACGCCGCATGCCCGGCTGGTAGAGCGGGTCACGTACCAATGGATCAAGAAGGAGGAAGAGGAAATGAACAAGGCAGCCAGGATATCCATCAAAACCATCGCCGTCGCGGCGGTGCTCGTCGCGATTCTCGCGGGCAGCGCGCTCGCGGCGCTGAATCTTCTGAAGCCCGGGGAAGTGGCGAAGAGCGTCGGCGACAACGCGCTCAGCGCCGCGTTTGAGAGCAAGGATACGCTCGTGATTAATAAAACCCAAACCTCCGGCGATTACGCCCTTACGCTCATGGGACTGGTCAGCGGCAAGGATCTCAGCGATCTGCCCTTCACGGGAGAGGGCGTGCTTCCGGAGCGCAGCTACGCGGTCGTGGCGATCCGGCGCGCGGACGGCGGGAGTGTCACGACGGAGGAATCAACCGCGCTGTACATGTCGCCGTTGGTCAAGGGACTCAAGCCCTGGATGGTGAACATCAACACGATGAACGGCGGGTACAGCGAAATCGCGAAGGATGGCGTGACCTACCGGATCGTGGAATGCAACGACGTGGCGATGTTCGCCGACAAGGGCCTGTACCTCTGCGTCAGCGACACGGAGAGCTTCAGCAAGGACGCCTTCGATTACAGCGATGAGACAGGGGAGATTTCGCCCCGGGCGGACTACAAGGGCGTGAACGCGCTGTTCAAGCTGCCCATTGATCCATCGAAGGCCGACCCTGCGAAGGCGGTGGAATACCTGAAGTGGATCGAATATGACGATGCTCCCTCGGTCGCCGAAAGTGCGATTACGCCAGCTCCGGGTGAAGCAGCGCCGGAGTTCACCATCACGAAAGACAAATGAGTTAGTATCATCAGGCCTCGAAGGCGTCTACACGGCGCTTTCGAGGCCTCTATCTACATAGCTACAAACATAAGTTCACCTTAATCCAGAAAACTGATACGCCTTATACATTCCTGATTGGTTTTTGGATACCCCTGGCCGATTCGTCCATTGTATCAAAATGAGCTGGCTCCAGTATAATGGACACTTTTTATTGGAATGTCCATTATACTGGAGCCAGTTTCCTTTTGATCTTACTGTAAAGACGGGGGACTCCGATTTTTATTGAGAATTTCTGCTGCACATGAGTAACATTGTAGGGAAAGAGTAACCTAAAGACAGACTCTGATGGGGGCGCTCGTCGAATCGAGTGGGCGCGGTCCGGGCACTGAAAATATCTGAAGTGCGCATTTTGGAGCTGATAGGCACGATTCTAAGTTGACTTATGGTAAAATCTTGAACTATAATAGATATTGGGCAAGGAAAAAACGAGGTTAATGCTCGAAGCTACTGGCCTCAAAACGATTTCTTTCTGCACGAACGGTTGTAATCCTGCTTCATCAGGCGGATGTTGAACTTCCGAGCACCTGTTTCATACCTCGCTTGCGGCGAATCCGGGGAGCAAACGAGAGGGTTACAAAAGAAAGTAGGAAGCGCAATGGAAACGATAGTCACTACGCAGGATTTTGGCGTGGAGGGCGTACGCGTTGAAGCGCAAATCAGTCCCGTAGCCAACTACGCCATGCAGCAAAACAAGATCCCCCTGATTGCCGAGTTGCGGATCATCAACAATTCGCAGGTGTCATATGAGAATGCGGAAATCAACCTTTCTTTTCGGCCCACATTCGCCTTTACAGGGCAACCGGTGCTGGTTTCACTTCCCGCAGGCGGCGAGGCCGTAGTGAATGGCCTTGCGGTCAAGTTGGATGACGCCTATCTTGCCACGCTGAATGAACGGGTGCTCGGCCGGATCGAAATCCGTTGTACCTGGCAGGGTCGAGAGTTGGCCAGCACGGAAGCGGAGATCGCGGTACTGGCCTTTGATGAATGCTATGGATTTCATTTCATGCCGGAGCTTTTGGCCTGTTTTGTCGCGCCAAATCATCCGGACATTCCCAAGATACTGCTGAGCGCGTCCGCGCTGCTGGGGAAATGGACGGGATCGCCGGCACTGAATGCCTACCAAAGCCAGGACGCCAATAGGGTGCGGATGCAGGTCGCCGCGATCTACGGAGCGATTCAGCAGCTGAACATCACCTACGCCGTTCCTCCCGTCAGCTTTGAGCGCTTGGGCCAACGCATCCGCACGCCTGATGTCATACTGCGGGATCACCTGGGGACCTGCCTGGATCTGACGCTGCTGTTTGCGTCCTGCCTGGAAGCGGCGGGTCTCCACCCCATTCTTGTGGTGGTGAACGGGCATTCCTTTGTGGGCGCATGGCTGGAGGAACAGTCCTTTCCGGAGACGGTGCAGGACGACCCCTCGCTGCTCACCAAGCGAATCGCCCAGGGGATCAACGCAATCGTCCTCACCGAAACCACCTGCGCCTGCAGCGGAAAGGCGGTGGAATTCGAGGAGGCCGAACAGGCCGCCAAACACACCTTGAACACAGTGCCGTTTCAGTACCTGGTAGATGTCCAGCGCGCACGGGCGGCCGGTATCCGTCCGCTACCGCAGCGCGTATGGTCCGAAAGCGGCTACAGAATCCAGCATGAGGAGCGGGACGAGGATCACCTCACGCCCCAACCGGAACATATGGACACGACGTTCCGGATGGAGTCGCTTCAGCCGGACGCCACGCAAACCAAACTGGATCAGTGGCAGAGAAGGCTATTGGATCTGAGCAAGCGCAATGCATTGATCAATCTGCGCCTGACCAGGAGCTTGCTGCCGGTCTTGGTGGAGCGGCTGGATCAATTGGAGGACGCTATGGCCAGCGGAGAGGATTTCCGGCTACTGCCCAAATCCTCCGAGTGGGGAATGCCACTTGACGAAACCGCTCTGTATGAAAATGTGGCCGGCGCCCCGGCTGTGGCAAAAGCGCTGGCGCTGGATTTTACCAGCCGGAACCTGCGCATCCCCTATGCGGACGGGGAAGTGCAGAAATGCGTTGTGCAGTTGTACCGCAGCAGCCGTGTGTCCTTGGAGGAAAACGGCGCGAATACGCTGTACCTCGCTCTGGGCGCGCTGAAATGGTTTGAGTCACCGGGCAGCGCAAAACCCCGGTACGCTCCCATCGTCCTGCTGCCGGTGGAGCTTGTGCGCAAATCCGCCCAGGCGGGCTATATCATCCGACTGAGGGACGACGAACCCCAGATGAACATCACCCTGCTTGAATTCTTGAAGCAGGACTTCGGCATCCAGGTGACGGGGCTCGATCCTCTGCCCCTGGATGAAAAAGGGCTGGATATCCGGGCGATCCTGTCCATCATGCGCCACCATGTGATGCACATGCCGCGATGGGATGTGGTGGAGAGCGCCTTTTTGGGCATTTTTTCCTTCGCGCAGTTCGTAATGTGGAACGACCTGAAAAACCGCAGAGACGACCTGCTCAAAAACAAGGTGGTCAAGAGCCTGTTCGACGGGCGGCTGGCGTTTTCGCCCGTCAACATGGATCAATTCCGGGTGAAGGAAGGCGGCGCGCTGCTGCCGATCCCTGCGGACGGGTCTCAGCTGAAGGCCATTGAAGCCGCTTCGGAGGGCGTCAGCTTTGTGCTTCACGGCCCGCCCGGCACGGGAAAAAGCCAGACCATCACCAACATGATCGCCAACGCCGTGGCTCAGGGCAAGACGGTCCTGTTCGTAGCGGAAAAAATGGCCGCGCTGTCTGTGGTGCAAAAGCGCCTGGAAGGCATCGGCCTGGGTCCTT
>CALGYL010000377.1 GCA_937934775.1 uncultured Clostridia bacterium | reverse complement strand
CATAATTCATAGGAGGATAAAACCATGCCCAATACCGCTTCCCCCGCCGTGGCCAGCACGGTGGGTCTCAAGAGCGTCGTTATCGCGCCGCTGGTTTCCGACACCGAAACGGGCGTCAGCTACGGCACGTTGCAGGACTTTGCGGGCGCGATTGATGCGCAGATCGCGCCTGAGAACGCTGATCCTGAAGTGCAGTACGCGGATGATGTGCGCTTTGTTGCCTGACAATCTGCGCAGAAATGCGCAATAAAACAGGCCGGATTCTACTTGTAGAATCCGAACTCTGCGCCGAATGGACGGGTGAGATTCCCGTCTGACCCCGTGTGAGGGGTGACAAAGTCTCTGATACTCCGACATGCGTCTGTCCGCATTGGATGGGCGTATGAAGCTCGGTGAAGAGCGGGAACGCGATCTGAGATGGTGGCAAGTACCGCGGGAGGCCAGTACAGCCATGCCCAGGATGCCTGCAAAGCAGGCGGACGAATATCCGACTTAAAAGCTCGTAAGCGTAAGGGCGTCGAAACGAAGATGCTCGCCCTCCGGGAGAGGGTATTGCCGTTGGGGACATATGTCGTCGTGAAACCAACCGACACCGCACAGGTGAAAGGCGGTCGGCAGAAGATCACACCAGCCGACCGCGGCAATCGGGCAAAAGGATAGGGCTAAAGCTGGAAGTAAAGCGAAAGCGCAGGGGACAAAGGAACCGCAAAGGGACTGCCGCAAGGCAAAGAGGAAATGCACTCGTCCCAGCAGGCAGGAAATGGCCTGCGAATTTGCGGGGCAGCAGCCCGTAGTAGCGATGAAGCGGTGTAATGGCCGTGGAGCGAAGGGGCATAGTCTGTGCAGAAAATCTGCACAACCGTAATTTGTTGAGGAAGCCGTAGGCGAACCTGACGATACCATCGACCATTCCGAAAGGAGGTGGTTCGTATGGCACAACAATTCAACTACCCGAATTCCGAGACAGATTTACGCGCAACACTGGATGAACTCTACCGAACGGCCAAAGCGGCCATGGACAAAGGTGAACGCCCTTCCATTCGGGGCCTCATCGAAATCATGTCAGCCGAGGCTACCATCGTAACCGCAATCCATAACATCAAGGCCAATAAGGGTGCCAATACCCCGGGCGTGGACGGAAAGACCATCCGTGAATACCTTCAAAAGCGTCACGAATGGGTGATCCGGGACATTCAGTCCGCCTTTCGACATTACGAACCGCGCATGGTGCGCAGAAAGTATATCGATAAGCCGGGCAAGAAGGAAAAGCGCCCACTGGGTATCCCAACGATACGCGACAGAATCGTCCAGGAATGTATCCGCATTGTGCTCGAACCGGTGATGGAGGCTCAATTCTATGAGCATTCCTACGGATTCAGGCCCATGCGCGATACGAAGATGGCGCTGGAACGCATCACGGGGACGGTACACCAGACGGGCAACCATTGGATTGTGGAAGGCGATATTTCCAAGTGCTTCGACCGGATCGATCATAACATTTTGCTGAAACGCCTGTATCATATGGGCGTGAAGGACAAACGGTTGTTGCTGATTGTGAAGGCGATGCTGAAGGCCGGAATCATGGACGAATGCGAGGTCAACGAAGAAGGCACGCCGCAGGGCGGCATTCTCTCCCCTCTGCTTGCGAATGTTTATCTGGATATCCTGGACCAATGGGTCGCCAAGCAGTGGATCGAGAAGAAAACGCGCCACGAATATACGGATCATGAGAACCGTCTGCACGCTCTGCGATGCAGAAGCAATCTGATTCCCGGAGTATTGGTGCGCTATGCCGACGATTTCGTTGTCATCACGGACAGCCGTGAGCATGCTGAATTTTGGAAAGGCCAAATCGGTGCGTTTCTGCAAAACGAAATGAAGCTGGCACTCTCCCAAGAGAAGACGCTGATCACCGATGTTCGGAAACGGTACATCCAATTCCTCGGCTACGAATACAAAGTAGTCCGCGGAAAGAGCAGGAAGGGATACATTCCACGAACCATTCCCAGTAGGAAACGACTGGAACGCAAGGTTCAGGAAATCGAGGATGGTATCAAGGCGATACCGAAAAACGTCAGCAAGGAGATCGTCGTCCAACGAATCCATCTGATCAACAGCCAGATTCGCGGACTGATCAACTACTATTCCGCCGCCACATGGGTGTGCGTAGCAATGAAACGCTATGCCCAGCGCCTACAAAAGATGGCCAAACGGTGGTTGAAGAAATACCGAGCGCGTTGGATATCCGCCAGGATGACCTCGACACTGCCGAGCGTTCACAGCCAGTACAACGCCAAGATTGTCGCGATACCGTATAAGGACCTGTGGGTAGGGATCACCTGCCTCGCCTTCTGCAAATGGGAGAAACAACTCTACCATAACCGGAAGGAGACGCCCTATACGGAGGAAGGCCGACAGCTCTACTTTGAACGGACGAAGAAAAAGCGTCAGAACGCCAGACTGGACGAACTGTCCATCGGGCCGCCGGAAACGCTGATCACCGGACAGGTAGACCCCAGAAACCACTTTGACTACTACATGAACCGGGCGTATGCCTTGAAACGTGACAGGCTCAAATGCCGCGTCTGTGGGAAACGGCTGATCGACCGCTACCCCTGTGCGCATCGGATCAACCCGAAGCTGCCGCTCAAGGACATAAATCGCGTAAACAATCTTGTGTCGCTCGACTCGGAATGCTATTCGCTGGTCAACAACCCCAATGCCGACATCTCGCAAATGGATGCGAAAGCGCGTAAGAAAATCGAAGAACTCAGGAAACGATTACGGAGTGTGTAAGACAGCATAGATGGAACGCCGTATGCGGTGAAAGCCGCACGTACGGTGTGAATCGGGGGAAAAGGCCGACTGACTACGTTGACCGATAAAGGCGGAAACGCCGTCAACGCAAAAGTAGTGCCTTACCTATCGATATCAGGAGTTTGATGTCGTATACCCCGACCCGGAGATCAAGCTCACCATGGAGATGGCGGACATTCCGCTGCTCATCCAGGAGATGATCTTAAGCAACATCATCGATGACAATGGCGTCCTGATCCGCGCCGCCGGTGACACCCCCGGCTACTTCGCGCTCGGGTTCAAGAGCGAAAAAGCGGATGGAACCTACCGCTATGTGTGGCTCTTCAAGGGCCGCGCCGCACCGATGACCGAGCAATACCATACAAAGGAAGGCACTACGCTGACGCGCCAGACCGGCAAGCTGGAATGGACGTTCATCAAACGGACCTTCGACAAGCGCTACCAGGCGATTGCTGACGAGGGCCAGAACGGGTTCACCCCAGAGAAGGCGGCTGCCTTCCTGACCAGCGTGTATACGCCGGTGGTCACTTCAGGCACCTGATTCCAACCAACGAAAGGAGATCAACCATGATCACCTGTACCTTGGGTGAAAAGAGGTATTCTGTGGACTTCATCTCCGGGCGCGCACTACGGGAGATGGGCCCTGCCTGGGACATGTACGCCCAGCTTTCCGCGGTTGCGGCTGACGCCGTGGCGGGAAAGGCTTCCAAGCAAGCGAAAGACTGTGGCAATCAGCCCTCCGTGACAGCGGCGCTCGATGTCCTGGTGAAGTGGTTCTGCCTGGTGTTTGGCAATCAGTTCAGCCCGGACGACGTGTACGACCACTACCCCGTGGACCGGCTGACGCACGACGTCGTGTTGGCTCTACTGGCCGTGCAGACCCAGACCACCGAGGTCTTGAGCGAATTCCCTACACCGGCAGCGCAGGAGGAGACGGCGTCCTGACGCTGCCGGACTACATCTTCGCCACTTACAATGAACTGCTGGGCGCAG
>CALGYL010000376.1 GCA_937934775.1 uncultured Clostridia bacterium | reverse complement strand
ATATGCTGAAAGATGGAGGAACTGTGGAGTTTTTTCAACGAATGACCCTGTCCGGTTGACCCCGCGGTCCTGGCCTTGTATAATTGAAAATGACAACTTGTCATATTTCTTACGTTTGGAGGCGCAGTGTGCCAACCCAGACTTTTTTCAACCTACCGGAGGTAAAGCGGGTGCGGCTGATGAGCGCCGCACGGGCAGAGCTTGCGCGCGTGCCGTTCGCCGAGGCCTCCATCAATCGGATTGTCCGATCGGCTGAGATTTCGAGAGGCAGCTTCTATCAATATTTTGCGAGCAAGCAGGACATGCTGGACTATCTATTAGCGGACTATCAGGAGACGCTCGCAAAAAATGTTGAGAAAAGTCTGAAAAACAGTGGCGGGGATTTGTTCCAGATGCTTCTGGACATTCTGGACAATATTTATATAATTGCCGCCGATATGGATGCTGGCGGACTCATTCAAAACCTGTTTTCAGATATTCGGATCAACTCCGTCTTTCTGGAACGGCAAGACGGCGACGAACCGTTTGGGGTCAGCATCAAAGAATTGCGCCGCCTGGTGGACACGAGCGCGCTGGACATCCGCTGCGAACAGGACTTTGAGGACATGCTGGGTGTGCTACTGCCACTGACCGGGGAAGCCTTTGCGCAGATTTTCTTTGAACCGACGGCCTATCAGGAGCGCCGGTCACGGTTTGCGGCGCGACTGGAGCTTGTCAAACGCGGATTCTTAAAGGAGAAAGTGAGCGGGCAATGTTCGGATACATCACCATAAACGAAAAGGCGCTGCCACAGGCGGAAAAAGAGCGCTATAAGGCGTATTACTGCGGACTGTGCCACCAACTGGGGATACGGTACGGCAGCGCGGGCCGGGCGCACCTGTCCAGCGACATGACGTTTTTAACCTTGCTGCTCTCCTCGGTCTATACGCTCCCGGAGTCCGGCGGTACGCTGCACTGTGTGGCAAATCCGCTGAAATGGAGGCCAATCCTTGAAACGGAGGCTACAGCGTACGCGGCGGACATGAATGCGATTCTGGCTTATTACCAGTGCCTGGATGACTGGAACGATGACCATAACCCTGCCGCGCTGGCGAAGAGCCGGGCGCTTTTCAAATTTCTACCCGACATTCGCGCGGCGCATCCCCTTCAGGCGGAGGCCATAGAGCGGTCGCTTAAGCACCTGAGCGAAATGGAGAAGGCGGGCGAACTGAACCCGGATCTGCCGGCAAACCGCTTCGGGGAACTGATGGGCGCACTGTTTGCCTGGCGGGAAGACGATTACGCTCCGCTGCTCTACGGCTTGGGCGCGGCCCTCGGGCGCTTTGTCTACCTGCTGGACGCGGTTAACGACCTAAAGGCGGATATAAAAAAGCAGCGTTACAATCCGCTGGTCGCGCTGATGGAGGCGGACTACACCCCCATGCTCACGCTGGTCATGGGCGAATGCACCGCTGCGTTTGAAAAACTTCCCATCGTGCGAGACAGGAATATTTTGGAAAATCACTTGTACGCCGGCGTCTGGCAGAAATACCGCGTGCGGGGAATAAAAGGGGAAGCATGATATGGATCCCTACAAGGTGTTGGGCGTGGAGCCTTCCGCATCGGAAGAAGAGGTCACCAAAGCCTACCGAAAGCTGGCAAAAAAGTACCACCCGGATCTGAACCCCGGCGATAAAACCGCTGAGCAGAAGATGCGGGAGATCAACGCAGCCTATGAGCAGATCAAGTCCGGAAAGACCGGCGGCGCATCCTATGAGCGTACAGACGGCAGCTACGGCCCCAGGCCCCAGCAGCAGCCTGGCGGCGACACCCAAGGCGGCGGAACATACCGTGGCAGCGACCCCTTCGGCGGGTTTGACTTCGGCGGATTCGAGGACATCTTTGGCGACATTTTTGGATACGCGCGGCAGCGTCAATACGGCTCGCCGGAGTTCCAGCAGGCGCGCATGCTGATCCAGGCGCGCAGATATCAGGAAGCGCTCAATATCCTTTCGCGAAGCGGCACGCGTTCCGCCGAGTGGTATTCGCTCTGCGCCGTCGCAAGCTTCGGCGCGGGCAACCGTGTAACGGCGCTCAAGTGCGCGCAGGAAGCGGTTCGGCTGGAGCCTGACAACGCGGAATACCGGAATATTCTTAGCCAGATTCAGCAGGGCGGTTCTACCTATCGCGAGGCGGGGCAAAGCCGCGGATACGACATGGGGAATCTGGGCGGCAGCTTTCTGAAGATGCTGCTGGCGCAGCTCATTTGCTGCTTTTGCTGCCGCTGCTGCTGACGCCGGTCGCTGGGAATTCGCTCAATGACTTATCAGCGCGAGGAATTCGCCTGAAAGCGCCTGATCCGTTGGCGGATTTTGGTACGGTCTCGGCCTTGAAGGATTGATCCCGCAACCAGCTTGTGAACTGGTTTCGGATGAGAACATTCCCGGAGCGTGGACGCCGGGAACGATTTGGACGGAACGCCGGAGTCAAACGGACCGGCGGCCTGAAACACTTTGGAGGACTGTAAAATGGGCAAAATCATCGGCATCGATCTGGGTACAACCAATTCCTGCGTGGCGGTGATGGAGGGTGGAAAACCCGTCATCATCCCCAATGCGGAGGGCGGACGCACCACGCCGTCGGTCGTGGCCTTCCTGCAAAGCGGAGAGCGGCTGGTGGGACAGGTGGCGCTCCGGCAGGCGGCGACCAACGCGGGGCGCACCATCAGTTCCATCAAACGGGAGATGGGCTCCGATTACAAGGTGAAGATTGACGGCAGGTCGTTTACCCCGCCTGAAATCTCCGCGATGATCCTGGGCAAGCTGAAAAAGGATGCGGAGAGCTATCTTGGGGAAGAGGTCACCGAGGCGGTCATCACCGTTCCCGCCTACTTTACCGATGCCCAGCGGCAGGCCACCAAGGATGCGGGCACCGTCGCGGGCCTTGAGGTGCGACGGATCATCAACGAGCCCACCGCGGCGGCGATGGCCTACGGCGTCGACAAGGAGGAGAGCCAGAAGGTTCTGGTCTTCGACCTGGGCGGCGGCACCTTCGACGTGTCCATATTGGACATCAAGGACGGCGTCATCGAGGTCAAGGCTACGGCAGGCAACAACCGCCTGGGTGGCGATGACTTTGACAAATGTCTGGCGGACTGGCTGGCTTCGGAGTTCAAGCGGGAAAACAAAGTAGATTTGAGTGGAAACCTGGCCGCCGTGCAGCGGCTGAAAGAGGCCGCGGAGCAAGCCAAGAAGGAACTGTCCAACACGGAAGTGGCAACGGTCACGCTGCCCTACCTGTCGGAATCCGGCGGGACGCCGCTGCATCTGAACGCCACGATTACCCGGGCGAAGTTCAATGAGCTGACCGCCCACCTGGTGGAGGCCACCGCGGGCCCCGTCCGACAGGCGATGGAGGACGCCCACATCACGAGCAGCGACATCGGCAAGGTACTGCTGGTGGGCGGTTCCACCCGCATCCCCGCCGTGCAGGGGAAAGTGCATGCTCTCACCGGGAAACCCGACTTCAAAGGCATCAACCCGGATGAATGCGTGGCGGTGGGAGCGGCGCTGCAGGGCGGCGTGATGATCGGCGAGGTTACAGGGCTGCTCCTTTTGGACGTGACGCCGCTGTCGCTGGGCATCGAGACGGTGGGCGACGTGTGCACCCACATCATCGAGCGAAATACCACCATCCCGATTTCCAAGAGCCAGGTGTTCACCACCGCGGCCCCATACCAGCCGGCCGTGGAGATCCACGTGCTTCAGGGAGAGCGGCCCCGCGCCAGCCAGAATAAGACACTGGGCAAATTTAAGCTCAAGGGCATCCAACGGGCGATGGCGGGTGTGCCGCAGATCGAGGTTACCTTCTCCATCGATGCCAACGGTATCGTCCATGTGGGCGCGAAGGATCTGGCCACCGGCAAGGCACAGGAGATCACCATTGAGTCCTCCTCGAACATGTCCGATGAGGACATCCAGCGGGCCATGCAGGACGCGAAGCAGTACGCGGCGGAGGATGGCAAGTTCCGCCGGGAAACCGAAGTGCGGCGGGAGTTGCAAAGCCTGATCATGAAGGCCGACGCGGCCCGGCAGCAGGCCAATTCGGGGAAGAAGCGCCCGCTCTTCCGAGCGCCCAAGGACGCGCTCTCGGAGCCGGTCAAGGCAGCGGAAAAGGCGCTGCGTGGCAAAGACCTGGAACAGATGGAGGCCGCCCGCACCGCGCTCGAAGCGGCGCTGAAGAACGGCCAGGATGATTTAGCCGATGGGAAATAGAGTCTGGAAGCCTGTGTGACGCCCAAGTTCACTCGCCATGCTTCAGCGTGCTTCAACGGACGCTGAAGCCAGAAGAGCATCCCGGGTGGAGGGCACGGGGCCAAGGGCACTCGGGTGCTTTAATGGATTCTCATGCGAAGCAGGGCTTCGTTTGCCCGGGAGTATACGCGAGGAGGAATTGGTGTGTTTGGGAACAAGACTACGAAAATTGAAGAACTGGCTGCCAAGAAGAAGTCTGATCTGTTGGTGAAATACCTGAGTGACAAGGACATCTCGATCCGTTTGGCCGCCATCAAAGGGCTGGGGGAGGCGGGCGGTGAGCCGGCATTCAACAGCCTGACGGGTCTTTTACGCGACGCGAACGCGACCATACGCGAAGCGGCAGCTCTGGCGCTCGGGGTATTGAAAGATTCGAAGTCCAGCGCGTTTCTCGACGCGCGCCTGAAGGAAGAGACGGACGCGACGGTCAGAGCCGCCATGAGCCGCGCGCTGAACCAGGTGCATGGAAGACCCTGAAGGCGGGTGCGGGGGACGCTTCTCCGCGCGATCTTCCGCACGGGGGATGAAATGTGGGCTGGGCGCGTCTTTCGACAGGTACCGATACGTTTGAGTCGCTGATCCATGAGGATTTCAAGCGCACGAAGCGCTTCTTCCAAAGCATAATACCAACGGGTTTTTGATGCTCAGAAACGCGGAGGAATCCCTGCCCAGCAGCAGGAAGTCCTCCGCGTTTCCGTTTATGCTTGCGGCGCGCAATGAATTTCCGAAAGAGACTCCGGATGGTTCCGGAGGCGGAGCGGGATCCCGGAATTTCGGTACTCGGAAGGGGTACGCCCCATTTTGGCGCGGAACACCTCCGAGAAATAGCTGGGGCTGCCAAAGCCGCATTGAAGCGCGATCTCTGTGACGGGCACATTCGGGTCGTTCAGCAGCTCCATGCTTTTTTCAATCCGGTAATCCGTCAGGTAGGCGATGGGGGAAACGTGAAGAATTTGCCGGAAGATGTCGCAGCAACTGCTCCTGCACACATTGCCGGCCGCCGCGATATCGCCAAGAGCGATCCTGTCCCGGTAATTTTTTTGCACAAACCCGAGCATCTCCCGAAGGAGGTTCAGGTGCTTTCCGGCGGGCGCGGTCTGGCCGATGCATTGGTTTTCCATCTGCCGAAACAGGGAGAAGCCCAGCGCGAAGACGGCACTCATGACGCCCAGATCGAAACCATCGCCCGCGTCCTCGCATTGGGCGTATAGGCCCTTCAGGGTTTCGATCATTTCGCAGCCCCAGCGTCCGGAAGGGTCCAGCTCGATTGACGGGAAGGAGGGATTGTCGCTCATGGGCTGAACGTACGCTTCCCGCATCCGCGGCGTGGCGTAGAGAAGCGACGGTGGAAAGACGATGCACAGAAATTCGCAGTCCTCGCCCTCGATGGATGATCCCTGATGCATCTGCCTGGAATTGACAAAAATCCCCCGCCCGCCGCCGAGAATGCGCTTCTCGCCGTTGACGCTAAAGAGCATGCGCCCCCGCAGGATGACGACAAATTCAAAATCGTCGTGCCAGTGGCTGACAAACCCCAGGCCCGGATAGCCGGATAGGCGGCAAGTCCGTGCGTGGACGGGAAAATACTGAAAATTGTTGGGGACGAGCTCCGAATGGTCGCTCTTCAGCTCAATTTGAATCATTCGGGCAATCCTTTCACTCGGTGATGGACGATTGTTATAGATATTCCGCGAATGTCGATATCATTTCGCGTGTGCGTGGCGTATTATTATAGCATGCCTGAATGATCCCTGACAAGGAGCGCCTGTATGCTTTCGATTCTGCTCGTCGTGATCTACGTCGCCTTCATCAGCCTGGGCCTGCCGGACGCGATTCTGGGTTCCGCCTGGCCGTCCATGTACAAAGAACTGAACGTCTCTGTTTCTTATGCCGGGATTATCGCCATGGTCATCGCGGGCGGAACGATCGTCTCCAGCCTTTTCAGCGAGAAGGTGATTCGAAAGTTCGGCACCGGCATCGTGACCGCGGCAAGCGTCGCCTTGACGGCGGCCGCGCTTGTAGGGTTCTCATTTTCCCACGCGTTCTGGCAGCTGTGCCTCTGCGCGATTCCCTACGGGCTTGGCGCCGGAAGCGTCGACGCGGCGCTGAACAACTTTGTGGCGCTTCACTACAAGTCGCGGCATATGAACTGGCTCCACTGCTTCTGGGGCGTCGGCGCGGCGCTCGGGCCGCTGATCATGGGGCAGTGCCTTACCAACGGACTCCGATGGAATTCCGGATATCAGGCGATCGGCTTGATTCAGATCGCGCTGGTGATTGGCCTAGTATTCACACTGCCCCTTTGGAAGGTCCGGCAATCCGAGTCCGAAACAGCGCCGGAGTGCCGTGAAAAGCGCAGCATGCCGGACATGCTGAAGTTGCCGGGCGTGAAACCGGTGCTGCTTACGTTTTTCTGCTATTGCGCCATGGAGACGACCGCCGGGCTCTGGGCCAGCAGCTACATGGTGCTCTACAAAGGGTTTGGCGCGGAGGCTGCCGCGAAGCTGGCGTCGATTTTCTACCTGGGGATCACCGCGGGGCGGTTTGCCAGCGGCTTTGTGTCCGGGCGGCTTGGAGACCGGCGCATGGTGCGTCTGGGGCAGGCGGTCGCCGCCTTTGGAATTGTCTTCATCCTGTTTCCGTTTGGGAATGGCACGGTTCCGGTAGGGCTTGCGCTGACGGGCCTCGGTTGCGCGCCGATTTTTCCGAGCCTCCTGCACGAAACGCCGGACAACTTTGGCAAGGAGAACTCCCAGACCATTATGGGCATGCAGATGGCAACCGCCTATACGGGCGCTACGTTCATGCCGCTCCTGTTCGGATGGATCGCGGAGCGCTTCACGGTCGGGGTTTACCCATTCTTTTTATTAGTTTTTGCCGCTGGCATGTTCGTCATGGCGGAACGTCTGAACAGGGTATACGCAAAACGCGCGCGGGCAAGCGCGGAACAGTCCTAGGGTAATACCGCACAAATGAGGTGGTGTGATGGGGCGCGGATATTTTGTCAGATGCAAGAGCAAATATCGAAGGTTTACTGGCGGTAAAACAAGATGTTTGCAAGCGGCAGATGGCGGAAAATCAGCCGTCAGCGCGCCGCCGAATTGTGCGGTATTGCCTTAGTGGAGAATCAATAAGAAGACGGGGGCGGTACGCATGACGGAAGAGGAACGGATATTCAAGGGCGTTTTGTTTTGCCCGGGCGACAGCGGGCTGCGGGCGATCAAGTTGCGTTCGCACAATCTCAGCAGTCTGTACAGCCGCACGTTGGAGGATGAGACGGAAAAGCGGGAAGAGCTTCTGACGCAGATTCTCGGCCGCAAGGGGGCGCGCTGTTTCATGCAAGGGCCCATCTTCTTCCACTACGGGATCCATACCGAGATTGGCGACAACTTCTTTGCCAATTACAACCTCACTGTGCAGGACGACGCGAAGGTGACGATCGGCGACAACGTCAGCTTCGGCCCCAACGTGACCATCGTGACGCCGGGGCACCCGCTGATCGCCGCTGAGCGGCGGCAGATGTTGGGCCCGGACGGCACACCGAAGCACCTTTGCTACGCCCGCCCTGTGACCATCGGGAACGATGTTTGGCTGGGCGCGGGCGTCACCGTGTGCGGCGGCGTCGCCATAGGGGATGGCTGCGTGATCGGAGCGGGAAGCGTCGTGACCCGGGATATCCCGGCCAATACCGTCGCCGCGGGTGTGCCCTGCAGGGTGATCCGCCAGATTACCCAAGCGGACAGCATGGAATATCAGCCGGAAATCCTGTCCGACTGCCTGGTGATGGAGGAATAAAGAGACCGCGCATGAAATGCGATGAGGCCGCCGGCACTGTCGACGGCCTCATCGCATCGAAAATTCTTGCGGATTCTTAATGCGAAAGGGGAGAACCGCGTGAACCCAAAATCTCCAGAATCTCCGGGCGGCTGAGTTAAGCTGGATTGACCTACCGCGTCACGCGTTCCGAACGACAACGGCCGGCTCAAATTTCCGGACAATCTCCTGCGCGGATTTCTCGATCTGTTCCATCTTTGCGTCGTCCGCTTCGATGACCATTTTGGTCGTCATGAAGTTGACGGAAGCTGAGGAAACCCCTTCCAGTTTGCTTACCGCTTTCTCAATTTTTGCCGCACAGTTCGCGCAACCCAGACCTTCCAGCTTGAATACCTTCTTCATGGCGCTGCCTCCACTTGATAATGGATTTTTTTCGTTGGTCCGGCAACAATTGAATGAATGTTCAATCGTTGGAATCATTATAGTTGAGTAAGTAGACAACTGTCAACTGATTTTACTGGCGTGTCCAACACTTAATATGCAGGCGCGCGCGTTGCGTTCAGGCGGTGTGGCGCCCGCGTTCCATCGGTTTTCAAGCGGATGGTTTTATGGTACAATAGGCCAGCGGATGGACCGGCGCAATCTCCTGCCGAATGCGGAGACGGACGCGCCGACTGGCACTGACTGGAGGAGACGATATGAAGCGGGAAGACCTCCTGTGCGACTGCGACGTACTGCACGAGCGCGCGGTCAGTTTCGTCAGGTCGAAGATGCCCGACGAGAACGAACTGATCGATCTTTCGGATTTTTTCAAGATCCTCGGCGACAGTACACGAGCGAAGATCGTCTGCGCGCTGGACGCAAGCGAGCTGTGTGTGTGCGACCTGGCGTCGCTTCTCAATATGACAAAATCCGCCATATCCCACCAGCTGCGCGCCCTGAGGGAGGCGAATCTGGTGAAGAACCGGCGGGCGGGGAAGGTCGTCTTCTATTCGCTGGCCGACGACCACATCAAGGAAATCTTTGAAATGGGGCTAGATCACATCCGGGAAGCGGAACCCGAAGCAGAAGGAAGCGCCGTTCAGCAGTCCGTCAAACAAAGCGTGCGACCCGTAAGCCGCGATCTTGTCTGGGAAGAACGGCCGGAGATATGGTAAAACAATACCGCTGAAAGGGTGGCTACAATGAATTTTGACGACCTGAAGGAGGACATCCACAGGCAGCTGTCGTCCAAGGCACTGTACGGGCAGGCGAAGGACTATGCGTTTGAATACATGGACAGCCTGGACGCTGGCCGCGTAATCCCGGACGCGGAGTCCATCGCGGCGCTGGAGGCGCTGGACGAACCGATGCCGGAAGGTCCCTCGGATCCGTCCGCGATATTGAGAACACTGCACGAAACCGGTTCGAGGGCGGCTGTTTCCCAGAGCGGCGGCAGGTACTTCGGCTTTGTCAACGGGGGGAACTTCCCCGTGGCGATCGCCGCGAAGTGGCTGAGCGATGCGTGGGATCAGAACAGCGCCTTGTTCGTCATGTCGCCCATCGCGGCCATACTGGAGGAAGTCTGCGAAAAGTGGATTGTGGATCTGTTGGGGCTGCCTGCCGAAACCGCGGCGGGGCTTGTGAGCGGTTCCTCCACCGCGACCCTGTGCGCGCTCGCGGCGGCCCGCAACGCACTGCTGCTCAAACAGAATTGGGATGTGCATCAGGACGGACTCTTCGGCGCGCCGCCGCTTCGCGTCGTTTTGGGCGAGCAGGCACACTCGTCGGTGATCAAGGCGCTGTCGCTTATGGGCATTGGAAAGAACCAGCTGATCTGGGCAGGCGTCGACGAACAGGGTCGTATCCTGCCGGAGCGGCTGCCCGCGCTGGACGAAAACACCCTCCTGATCGCGCAGGCGGGCAATGTCAATGGCGGCGCGTTTGATCCCTTGGATACGCTGTGCGGTATGGCGAACCGGGCGGGCGCATGGATACACATCGACGGGGCCTTCGGCCTGTGGGCCGCGGCATCCGGCGAGAAGCGGCACCTGATCGCGGGCTTTGAAGGCGCGGACTCCTGGTCGGCGGACGCGCACAAGACATTGAACGTCCCCTACGACTGCGGGATTGTTTTGTGCAGGCGCCGGCAGGCGCTGGTTCAGGCGATGCAGGCCTCCGGCTCCTACATCCAGTACAGCCAGCATAGAGACGCCATGCTGTATACACCGGAAATGTCCCGCCGCGCCCGGGGCGTGGAGCTTTGGGCGACGATGAAGTATTTGGGCAAGTCGGGCGTCGGCGCGCTGGTCGAGGAATTGTGCCACAACGCGCAGTATTTTGCCGAAAGGCTTTCCGGGCGCGGGTTTAAAGTGGTTAACGATGTGGTGTTCAATCAGGTGCTCGTCCGCTGCGACAGCCCCGAAAAAACAGCCGCCACCCTGAAGTGCATTCAGGAGGGCGGAGAACTGTGGTGCGGCGGCGCAGAATGGCGGGGAGAGCCGGTGATCCGGATCAGCGTTTCCTGTTGGCGGACATCCCGGCAGGATGTGGACGCGTGCGTGGAGGCGTTCGTCCGGGCCAGAGACGATTCGGATTGATCCTGTGTGCTCTCCTAGGCCAATCATTTTACCCCGGATCTTGCGCCGGATGGGTAACGGCGTTAAGGGCGGCCCGGTCGCTACATCAGGCTGCGGACGGCCTGATAGACGAAGCTGCCGCCAAAGTACACAAGCATGCATCCGAGGACAATCACAATGACCCTGTAGACGCGCTGGTTGATAAACCGGCGTGTCTTTCCAATGATGGTGGAGATTGCGCCATACCAGATGAAATCGGCCAGAATGTGCCCCAAATAGAAGACCACAACCCCGGCGACGCCGAAGGATTTGTACGCCCCCAGCAGGAACCCCAGGCCGATGATCGCCCACCAAAGCAGAAAATACGGGTTTGAGGCGCTGAGGAGAAAGCCGGAGAGCACCATGCGTTTGGATGCGCCGCCCTCGCCCTCCACCTGAATCTGGATCTTGTTGCGGATGGCGCTGTGGATCATGTCGCCGCCCAGGTAGGTTAATAAAAGCCCGCCGACAATCCCGATGGCGGTCTGCGCGGCGCTGGACTGCAGTAGTACATCAAACCCCAGAAAGATCAGCGCGATGAGGGCGATTTCCAGAATGGCGTGGCCGGTCATGATGAGGAAACCCGCCTTGGGGCCGCTGGTCAGGGATTGGCGGATCGTATAAGTCAGTACAGGGCCGGGCATGATCGCCCCGGAGAAGGCGATCCCCAGGGCGGTCAGAAACAGCATTCCCATGGGCCATCCTCCCGGTTGCTTCTTTCGTCAGGAACAATATCCGCCCGGCATGCGCTGATTGCCCCTACGGCAGCGGCATCTCCATAAAGCCCACCGTGAAGGGCAGGTGTTCGAACCGCTGGGTGCCGGTCTGAATGAAGCCGAGCCCCGCGTACCATGCCTTCAGGACCGCGCCCTCATCGATAATGCCGATGGTCATTTTGCCGCGATGGAACTCCTCCCAAGCGATCCGTTTTGTGTGCGCCACCAGTTCCCTGCCGATCCCCAGATGCCGGTATTCCGGGAGCACGCAAAGCTGTTTCATCTCGCAGATGCCGTCGTCTTTTGGCCGGAGCGCGACGAAGCCGATGAAGCGGCCATCCTTGACGTAAGCGTACATCGGGTTGCCGAAGTCAAAGTCCCGTTCCAGCCGTTCCAGCGGCATGAAGGCGGTGTGGCTGGGGCAACTCTCTTCCGTAAAGCCTAGCTCTTCCGCGACGGTGCCGAAGCTTGGCCGAATTACTTCCAGGCATTTTTGCAGGTCGCTTTTCTGAACGCGCAGAATCATTCGAAATTCCCTCCCGCTGCGTAATGACGCGTTGTCCCATTATACCATCGAACCAGCGCGTTTTCCAGCGGGATTTGCGGGAGAATCGAAGGGGGACTGCCGGTTTGAAATACGCGTTTCAGGCAGCGGAGGCAGGATGAAACCATCCCAGATGACGGGCGTAAAGAAATGGAGCGGTTATAAGCCATGGTCTTGGCAGGCACGGCGAAAACCTCCCGATGAACGGAGAAAAGCGCTTGATCCCTTGTTGGGCGTGCGGTACAATGGGCCATAAAGAGCCGGACGGAGGAGGGTGAATGGATGAAAGAGGCGATTCGCGGGTTTATCCTGGGCTTGGGCGCCGATGTTTGCGGATTTGCCGAGGCGCAGCAGTTTGGCGGAGCGCCGGACGGTTTCAAGCCGACGGACATCCTGAACGGATGCAAAACGGTGATTGTCTTTGGTGTGGCGCTCCCGCTGGGCCTACTGAATGTGCCACCCCGGCTGATCTACGGCCATTTCAACTATGACGTATGCCCCAGGGTGGACGCGATCGCGCTTCAAGGAGCGCGGGAGGTTGAGAATCTGTCCGGCTGCTGTGCGGTACCCATGCCCTCGGACGGGCCTTATGAATTCTGGGACCCGGCGGAGATGGAGGGGCGCGGGCTGATTTCAATGAAACACGCCGCCGTGCTGGCCGGGTTGGGCGCGTTGGGGAAAAGCACGCTGCTCATCAACGAGCGGTACGGAAACCGACTGACGCTGGGCGCGATTTTGACCGATTGCCCGTTTCCGGCCGATCCGCCCACAGAAAACCTGTGCCCGCCCAACTGCCAGCTATGTATGAAAAGCTGCCCGGCGCAGGCGATTGAAGGCGGACATGTGCGGCAGAAGCTGTGCCGCATGCATGCCTACGGCAAAAATGTCCGGGGCTTCGATACGGTGGACTGCAACGTCTGCCGCGCGGTCTGCCCGATGCGGGTGGGAAAGCGGGCATAATTCCCGATGCGCCCATGACAGCTAAAAAGCGCAGCTTTCCGGCTTTGGAACGCTGCGCTTTTATTTTGAATGCTTGCTACGCGTCCATCAGGCGCGCGCAGCCGCGCGCGACCATCAGTTCCTCGTTCGTCTCCATCGACCAGATGACGACGCCGCTTTCCAGCGCGCTGATTTTGCCCTCGTAGCCGGGCTTGTTTTTTGCCTCGTCCAGCGCGGCGCTTAAAAAGCCCAGCTTCGATGTGACGCGCGCGCGAAGCGGCGCGGCGTTCAGACCGATGCCGCCGGTGAACACCAGCGCGTCCAGGCCGCCCAGAAAGGCCGTGTACATGCCGATGTAGCCGACCACCGCGTCGGCAAACGCGGCGATGGCCAGTTCTGCCTGCGTATTTCCGGCGCTTGCGGCCTCCTCGACGAGCCGCAGGTCATTGCTGACGCCGGACAAACCCAGAAAACCGCCGCGCTTTGACAGCGCTTCCTGCGCCGCGTCCAGTCCTCCCAGTTTCTCAATCAGCGTCGGGAGGCAGAACGCCTCCATGTCACCCACGCGGTTGTTGTGGAACACGCCGCTCTGCAGCGTCGCGCCCATCGAATTGGCGATGCTGCGTCCGTCCAGGATCGCGCACAGCGAACTGGATCCGCCTAGGTGCGCGCTGATGATGCGCCGCGCCTCGGGCGTTTCCTGCGCCATCCGCCAGGCGATGTAGCTGTGGCTGGAGCCGTGGAAGCCGTATTTCCGGAGGCCGTACTGTTCAACCCACTCGTAGGGCACGCCGTACACCGCCCGCTCCAGCGGGATGGTGGCGTGGAAGGTGGTCTCAAAGCAGGCAATCTGGGAAAGCGCCGGGTATTTCTCGCGGACGCTGCGCATCATCGAAAGATACACCGGGTTGTGGGCGGGGGCGAAGGGGATCATCCGCTCCATTTCCGCCATCAGGGCTTCGTCCACCAGGCGCGAGCCGGAGATGCTGCCGCCGTGCACCGCCTTGTAGCCGACCGCGTCCAGCGTCGACATGTTCACCGGGACCCGAAGCCGTCCGAGCGCCGCCATGCAAAGCTCCAGCGCGTCCGCGTGGGTTGGGCAGGCGCAGGACGCCTTTTCCGCCAGCGCCCCCGCGCGGACCGCATAGCTGCCGCTTGCGCCGATGCTCTCCACGCCGCCGGTTGCGAGGAGCGTTTCCTCCCTGCCCATTTCATAGAGTTTGAATTTAAAGCTGGTGGAACCGAGGTTGAGCACCAGAATCCGTTTCATCGTCGTTCCTCCCGGCGGGCCGCCTGCGCGGCGCTTTTTCGTGGATACGGTCGGTGGGGAGGGTTGTACGGATTACAACTTCTCCCGGATGTAGTTCAGGATGATGTCGTACAGTTCCCGGCTCCAGAAACTGTCCTCGTGCGGCGCACCGTCCACGCAGACGGCACGGACGTCCGCGCCCTGGTCATACAGCGCGTGGTACATCAGCACCATCTGGTCATAGGGCACCAGTTCGTCCGCGTCACCATGGATCAGAAGAAAAGGTGGGTACTCCGTTCCTTTCTTGAGGTGGTTGACCGGGCTCATCTCCCGGAAGACCTCGGCTGCATCGCGGCCGCGGGTCAGGGCCGAGAAGATTTCCTCGTGGGCGGCTTCCCACGGCGCGTGTCCGGAGAGCATCTTCATCAGGTCTGTCGGGCCGAAGCACTCCACCACCAGGCGTACGGCGTCGGATTCCTCCGCGTATTCCGCCGTTTTGTAGGCGGGATCGTCGCCGGTCAGCCCGACGAGCAGCGCGGTGTTCCCGCCGGAGGAGGTACCCCAGAAGCACACCCGTTCCGGATCGACGCAGTACTCCTCCGCATGGCTGCGAAGGAAGCGGATGGCGGTCTTGACATCCTGAAGATACGCCGGGAACGGGTGGCCGTCCAGGCTGTTTCGATGGGTCAGCATGGCCACGGCATAGCCGTTCTGGGCGTAATACGCCATCTGACCCAGTTCATAATTGAGATCGGGGAACGTCCACGCGCTGCCCTGAACGAAGACAATCAGCGGCAGGCGGTCTCTGCGCTCCTTGGCGCCCCAGGGCAGGAGAAGCGTCAGCGTAATGTCGGTTCCGGTGGCGGTGGAGTAGACAATCCCCGGATGGATGTACGCCATGCCGGCGAGTAAAGGGTTGTTCGGGATATGACGAATGTCTGGATAGCCCATCAATGTTGCCTCCTTGATCCAAAGCAATTTATGAACAACGCGGTCACCGGATAAAAAGCGGGCGGCCTTGCAAGCCGCGGCCGCCTGATGTAAGTATAGCGCAGCGGCGCGGGCCCGTCAACTTCGCCGATGGCGTCCGCACAGGTCTTTTAATCACCACCCGGACAATACCATCAAGGGAGGTGATGCGCGTGCGGATTGACATGACCAGCGGGCCTCCGCTGCGCAGAATGCTCTCATTCTGCGCGCCGATGCTGGTGGGAAGCGTCCTGATGCAGCTTTCCAATCTGGTGGACAGCTTGATCGTCAGCCGGGCGGCGGGGATCAGTGCGTTTGCGGGCATTGCCGCCGCCGCGCCGGTGGCGTTTCTGGCTACGGGATTTCTGATGGGCTTCTGCAACGGATTCCTGATCCCCATCGCGCTGCACGTCGGCGCGGGCGACCGGGACGGGGCCGACCGCTTCTCCGCTGCGGCGCTGCTCCTGACCGGGGGCATGGCGCTCCTGGTAGCGGTCCCTTCCGCCGCGCTGACGGACCAGTTGATCGCGCTCGCGGGTACGCCGGGGGACATCGCGCCAGAGGCCCGCGACTACCTGCGCGTCGTCTTGATGGGCATGCCCGTTCCGCTGCTCAGCATGGCACTCTGGGGAATCCTGCGGGCGGAGGGGGATACCCGGACGCCTTTTCGCTATCAGATGCTGGGGGCGGCTATGCACCTGGCGCTGGATGTCGTTCTGATCGCCGGACTGCGCATGGGTGCAGGGGGCGCGGCGTGCGCGTCCCTCATCGCACACGCCATCGCCAGCGGATTGTGTCTGAGGCGGCTTGTGCGCGGACATCCGGCGATCTTCCGGCTGCTTCGGTTTGGCGTGCGCCCGGAGATGATGCGAAAGATGCTTCTTCTGGGCGCGCCGATCGGACTGACCAACCTTCTGGCCTCCGCGGGCTCCACGGCGTTCCAGTTTGCGGTGAATTCGCTGGGCAGTTCGGCGGTGACCGCCGTCGCGGCGTCCGACAGGCTTCTGTCCCTGGCAGTGATGCCCGCGATGATGCTGGGCGGCGTGATCGAGGTGTTCAGCGGCCAGAATTTTGGCGCGAACCGGCCGGACAGGATCCGGATCGGTGTGAAGCGGCTGTATCTTCTGCTGGTGAGCTTTCTGGTGCCCGCGATGCTTCTGATTGTGGCGGGGAGCCGGGCCTTCGTGCCGCTCCTGATTGGCCGCGCGGCGCCCGATTTGACCGACCTTGCGCGGCGATACATGCTGTGGTGCGCACTGTTCATGCCGCTGCAGTGCCTGAACGTCCTTTTGAAAAACGTGCTTCAGGGCATCGGTCTTCCGCAGCGGGCGGTGGTGGCGTCGGTATATGATCTCGTGGCGCGGCTTCTGTGCGCGATGTTCGGAACGGCGCAGTTGGGCTTTCTCGCGGTCTGCGCGGTGAACCCCGCCGCATGGGCGCTGTCCGCGCTGGCGCTGATCGTGCCGTGCCGGGCGATTTTTAGCGGCGCGGCCCGCCGGGGCGGCGGAACGAGCGCGGTCGTCCGCGGAACACGAAAAGCAGGTCCGCTTTCGGGAGTTGCGCGGGGGATGTGGGATGCCTGAACGCGGCGATTCGCCGGACCGGCAGGAACCGCGACCGCCTACTGCTTGTTCAGTTCCCGGTATGCTTCGAGAATGGGAATTCCCGCCTTCTTCGCGGCCTCCGCCACGTCCTCATACTCCCACTTGGATTTGACCACGCCGTAGCCTTCGCCGGTTTTCCTGCGGATGGGCCCGTAGGCGGTGTCGACCGTCTCCCAGCGGCGGTTCAGCATATACCGTGAACAGACGCTTCGGCGGACGCCGAAGGTTGTGGTGTGTCTTAGCATGGCCTGGGCCAGTGTGTCTGAATCTTCCGGTCCGCACAGGCAGACGAGGATCTGGCCGGGGCGGCTCTTTTTCATCTGGACCGGGACGATGTATGCGTCCAGCGCGCCCAAGGAAAGCAGCGCCTGCTGCGCGTTGCCGACGCATTCGCCCGTCATGTCATCCAGATTGCAGCTGAGTTCGCAGATCTCGTCGTTGGGCCCGGAGATTTCGCCGGATTCGCCCAGCATCGCCCGGACGCAGTTGGCCGCCTCGAAATCTTTCTTGCCCATGCCGTAGCCGATGGAATCGACGCGCATCGTGGGCATCGGGCCGAATCCGGCGGCGAAGTGCCTGAGCAGCGCCGCGCCGGTGGGGGTGCAAAGTTCTCCCCGTACCGCGCCGCCGTAGATGGGCAGTCCCTTCAGGATGTGCGCCGTGGCCGGGGCGGGCACCGGCAGGATGCCATGGGCACAGCGTACCTGGCCGCTGCCCACGTGGATGGGCGAGGCGACGATCCGGCCGGGCGCGAGGGCTTCAATCATTAGACAGACGCCCACGATGTCCGCCACCGCGTCCATCGCGCCCACCTCGTGCAGATGCACCTGTTCCACCGGGCGTCCGTGAACGACGGACTCGGCCTGCGCCAGCAGCCGGTAAACGGCGGTCGCGTTCGTCTTGACGAAAGCCGAAACCGGAAGACCGTCAATCAGCTGGGCAATGTCAGTCAGTGCGGAATGGCTGTGCGCATGATCCTGTTCGTGCGCGTGCTCATGCTCATGGCTGTGTTCGTGTTCATGCTCATGGCTGTGTTCGTGTTCGTGCTCATGGCCGTGCTCGTGGCCGTGGTCATGGTCGTGCGCATGCTCATGGTCATGATTGTGCGCATGTCCGTGAAAGTCCAGGCTTTCTTCCTCTTCGCCCAGCACCTTCACCTCCATGCGTGTGCCGGAGATGCCGCATTTGGTTTCCTTGAGCCGCGCTACGCGGACGCCGGGGATATTCAGCCGGTTCATCCGGTCGACGAACGCATCCGGATCGGGGAGCAGTTCGACGAGTGCCGCCATCAGCATATCGCCGGCCGCGCCCATCGCACATTCCAGATACAGTGTCCTCATGCGATTCCCTCCATCCGGTTGATTCTGTTTGCCAGAAACCCGGCCCCGAAGCCGTTGTCGATGTTGACCACGCTGACGCCGCTGGCACAGGAATTGAGCATCGAAAGCAGCGCCGAAAGCCCGCCCAGGTTCGCCCCGTAGCCCACGCTGGTGGGCACGGCGATGACCGGGCAGTCCACAAGCCCGCCGATCACGCTGGGCAGCGCGCCCTCCATGCCGGCCACCGCGACGACCACCCGGGCCTGCGTCAGTTCTTCCAGATGGGATAAAAGCCTGTGCAGCCCGGCGACGCCCACGTCGTAGAGCCGGTTTACGCGGCTGCCCAGCGCCTCCGCGGTGCGGGCCGCTTCCTCGCAGACCGGCTGGTCGCTGGTGCCGCCCGACGCCACCACAATCGATCCCACCAGCGCCTGGCCGGTCTTTGCGGCGATGGCCAGGCGGGAGACCGGGTCATATTCCAGCGGCACCCGGTTTGCAACAAATCCAGCGGCTTCAGGAGACAGGCGGGTGATCAGGATGTTGATGGCGCCCTCCGCGATCAGATGCTCCGCGATGCCCGCCACCTGCTCCGGCGTCTTGCCTTGCCCGAAGATCACCTCGCCCGCGCCCTGGCGCAGCGCCCGGTGATGGTCGATTTTTGCATAGCCAAGATCCTCAAAGGGCTGCAGTTTCAGCCGCGTCAGCATCTCCTCGGGCGTCAGTTCGCCGTTTCGCACACCGTAGAGCGCGCGGAGCATTTCCTGCCTGTCCATTTTGTTTACCCCCTCGGTTTCAAGTCCAGCAGAATATCGGAAAAATCGGCCTCTAGGGCCGCGCGGATGCCCTCGGCGCCCGCCGCGGCCTTCTGAAATTGCGATTCGGGCAGTTGAAGCTTCGCGGTTCTGCCCAGGACGCGCACCCGGAAGTCCGAAAAGCCCATTTGGAACAGCGCGCACTCCGCGCGCTCGATCTTTTGAAGCACCTCAGCGTCGATGACCGTCCCGGCGGGAACGCGGGTGGCCAGGCAGGCGTAGGCGGGCTTGTCCCAGGTGAAGAGTCCGGCCGCCTTGGAGAGGGCGCGGATCTGATCCTTGGTCACCCCGCACGTTTGGAGCGGCGACAGAACGCCTTTTTCGCGCAGGGCGCGCATGCCGGGCCGGTCGGACGCGTCGTCGGAGGCGTTGGTTCCGTCCATCAGCGCGGGATAGCCGTCGCTCCGGGCGGTTTCAAGAAGCAGGCCGAACAGTGCGTTCTTGCAGTGATAGCAGCGGTTTTCGGGATTTTGCGCGACATCCGGGTACTGCAGCACATCGTGGCGCAGCACGGTCAGTTCCGCGCCCAGCTCCCGGCATAGCCTCTGGGCGTCCTCCAGCTCAAAGGAAGGTTGGAACTGCGTGCTGACGTAATAGGGCCGCACGTCGCCGCCGCAGGCGAGGGCGGCGTAGAGAAGGTAGGAGGAGTCCGTGCCGCCCGAAAAGGCCAGCGCGATTTTTGGGTGTGCCGAGAAGAATTCCCGAAGCGAACACGGCACGTGTTCAGTCGTCATTGAGCAGCGCCTCCTTCATGAGTGCTTCGTCCTTTAGGAGCGAGGGGCCGCCCGCGGCCAGCACCTGTCCGTCCTTCAGGATCAGGATTCCATCGGCCAGCGCCCCGGCGAACCGGAGGTCATGAGTCGCGATCAGCATGCCCATCTCCAGCGCCTTCAGCGTCTTGATGAGGCCATGCTTGGCCCGGGGGTCAAGGAACGCCGTGGGTTCGTCCATCAGGAGCACCTCCGGCCGCATGACCAGCGCCGTCGAAAGCGCCACGGCGCGCTTTTCGCCGCCGGAGAGCCGGTAGGGCGGGCGGTCCTTCAGATGCTCGATGCCCATGGTTCGGAGGATCTCCGTTACGCGCGCGTCCGCCTCCCGCGCGTCGGCGCCACGGTTTTTCAGCCCAAAAGCCACGTCGTCGTAGACCGTGGGCATGAACAGCTGGTCGTCCGGGTTCTGAAACACCATGCCGACCCGGCCCCGGATCGCGTCCATGTTGGCGCGGGTGAGCGGCAGGCCGCAGACGGTCAGGCTTCCGCTTCGCGGCAGTTCCAGCGCGCACAGGAGCGACAGGAGCGTCGATTTTCCCGCGCCGTTCGGGCCTACCAGCGCATACTTTTTGTGATCCTCCAGACGGAAACTGACGCCCCGCAGCGCGGGGGTTCCGTCCGGATAGTGGTACGTCAGGTCCAAAGCTTCAATCATTGGCATTGGGCAATTTCTCCGTCATATCCATCGATTCAGAAGGTTCGTTAAGGTAAAAAAGCGGAAGAACAGGATTGCGGCGCTCACGCAGAGCGCATACAGGGCGCTGGAGGTGTTCATCGCGCCCGCGCCGGAGGCGGGAAAGTCCCCGCTGTAGCCCCGGAGCTTCATCGCCCGGTAGACGCGTTCGGCCCGGTCGACGCTGCGAAGCAGCAACTGCCCCGCAAAGGAGCCCATGTCCCGCATTCGGACGCCTTTCGCCGCCGGAGCGCGCAGCCGGTAGGCGCGCATCATCCGTCCGGCCTCTCCAGCCAGCAGCGTCAGGTAACGGGCGCTGAGCATCAGGACAGTGAGGAGAATTTTTGGCACGCCGATGGCGCGAAGACCGGAAAACAGTTTTGGCGCGCTGGTGGTCGCCATCAGAAGGAGAACCGCCAGCACCGTCAGCGCCGCCTTTTCCGTTAAAACCACCAGCGAAACAAAGCCCTTGGAAACGACGACCGGACCCAGCCGAAGGAAGGCGGACGGCTCCAGGATCACGTTGGACAGGCCCGCCAGCAAAACAAGCGGCAAAGCGGGCAGTACCCTTCGCAAAAGCGCGCCCGCGGGCAGACCGGAGAATGCGACGATGAGCGCAGGGAAGAAAAAATAGAAGCTCAGCGCGGCATAATCCAGCCGCTCCACCGACACGACCGCGACTACGAAAACGGCGGTCACCATCAGTTTTGCCAGCGGGTGCAGGCGGTGAATGGCGCTGTCGCCGGAGGCCAGTTCCTCCAGCTCGAGCATCCCGCGAAGCGCGTCGGACGAATTTCGCATGCCTTCTCCTGTCACAGAAATTGATTCTCTGTACCGTTTAACGGGATAGTCCGGAAGCGGCAAAGCGCAGCCTCGCTTTCGCGGGCCTGCGCTTTGCGTGAGAACGGGGAGCTTTCGCGAATCAGGCGCGTCTGCGACGCGTCTTCGCGATCAGCGCGCCCGCGCCGAGCGCCACCAGCAGCGTCACGCCGCTGCCCACAACGCCCGCCACCGATGTGCCCGCCGCGTTTTCAGAATCCTTGAACGCGTAGTCGGGCATCACCGAAGTCGCCTGCTGAACCCCGGCGAAGGCATCATACACAGCGCCCTGCGCCTTAATGCCACGGGGCTCGCCGTCGTCCTGAATGGAGGCGGTTTCGCCCCTTTTCAGCACGCCGTCCACCGACCACTCAAGCCCGTCGGGATAGGACGACGCGAACAGTGAAAGGCCGCCGCCCACGAGGAGCGCCATGACGCCCAGCACCGCCAGTACCCGCTTCAGCGATATCTGCCTGTCGATCGGCTGCGCCGTCCGGGCGCTCTCCAGCAGCTCGGGCCGCGCGTGGCCCACGTAGACCAGCACCGCCGCCGTGACCAGTCCCTCCACGATGCCGATCGCCAGGTGGATCGGCTGCATCAGAAGCAGGAACGTGCCGAAGGGAAGCATCGTAATGCCGGACATCTTGGTCTCCAGCACCACCGAGAACGCGCCCAACTGAAGCCCGATGACGACCGCAAGGACCGAGGCGAGGGTGATGCGCTTGGCGTTCATCCCTTTCCCGCTGAGGGGCTTGTAGAGGAGCGGATACGCCAGAAGGCAGGGTATCACGCCCATGTTGAAGATGTTGCAGCCCAACGCCAGAAGGCCGCCGTCCGCGAACAGGAGGCATTGGATCACCAGCACCGCGGTCAGGCACAACAGCGCGGGTCCGCCGCCCAGCAGCGCCGCCAGCAGGATGCCGCCGCCGATGTGGCCGCTTGAGCCGGTGCCGGGAATGGTGAAGTTGATCATCTGCGCCGCGAACACGAACGCGCTCATGACGCCCATGACAGGGACCTTCCGCTCGTCCAGTTGATTGTTCTTCCGCTCTTTCCAAATGGAATAGGCGATGGCTGCGCCGCTTACCGCGATCATCGTGCCGCCGACAGCGGGGGATACCAGCGCGTCTGCCATATGCATGCAAGTCGCCCCTCTCATAAAACAAACCAAAAAATAAGAAGCTACCGGCACCCGTTCACAGGCGCCCAGTACCTTCATGGTACAATTGCGGCGGTTCAACCGTCCGCGCTATTATATACAATTCGTCGGGTTTTGTCAAGGGATGCCAGCGGCACGCGGAGGCCCGTTTTCGGGTTTGTGGCGATGTGGAAAATATGATACAATAGAAAACTGCCGGGATGATCGACGGCGTGCCGCCATAATGCGCAAGATCTGCGCGAACACCCGGCGACATAGCGCGAGGAGTGAAACGCATGAGGCCGCGGAAGCCTTGGTTTCGACTGAAGGGGACGCTGAACCGGGAGGACGCGCGGGTGATTTTCGCGCTGGAGGAAATCTGCGTCCGGGCGGACGGCACGGCGTTCAAGCTGGAGCTGGATTACAAACTGAGCGCCGCCGAGGTGAAAAGCGCGCAGGGCGTAAACTGGGATGTCAACGAGCTGATGGCCTTTGACGGCGATCAGCTCATCGGCTACCTGGGCGTCGGATGCTTTGGGGGTCCGGGCGCGCCGCCGGAGGCCATGGGCATGGTGCATCCGGACTACCGGCGGCAGGGCGTGTTCCGGGCGCTGTCCGGACTTGCGCAGGCGGAGTGGCGGCGCAGGAACATCCGAAGCGCGCTGCTGCTCAGCGACGGGCGTTCGGAAGCCGGGCGCGATTTCATTCGTAAGACGGGCGCGCAGCACCATCATTCGGAATACGAGATGGCCCTGCGGCAGGATGCCGATCTCTCCCGTTGGCCGGATCTGGACGTCGTCTTCCGGAAGGCGACAAACGCGGACGCCCCGGAAGTGGCGCGACAGAACCCGATCTACTTCGGGGAGGAGCGCGCGGACGACGGGGAAGAGAAGGCGCTTCTGATGCCTGAGGAAGAGGAAAAGCGGGGCATGACCATCTACCTGGCGGAAGCGGCTGGGCAGGTCATCGGTAAGGTGCATCTGCAGTTGCTCAGCAGCCTTGGCGGCATCTACGGCCTGGGCGTGCTCCCGGAGTTCCGGGGGAGAGGATTGGGACGCGCGGTTCTTATCGCCGGGGTGGAGCGCCTGAAGGCGGAGGGCGCGGAGAAGGTCATGCTGCAGGTGGAAACCCGGAATCATAACGCGTTGCGCCTGTATGAGTCCTGCGGATTTGAAACCACGTCCGTCATGGATTATTACGCGCTCTCCCTGTAGAGGGCGTGGGCGAGACGTGCGGGCGGCTTGACGAATCCCGCTTGTTGTACTACAATCGAGTGCGGCCAATTTCCTATGGGAGTAATTCAATGATCTACTTGGACTACGCGGCGGATACCCCGGTCTCGGAAGGCGCGCTGACCGCGTTTGTGTCGGCCGCGCGGGATTATGGCGCAAACCCCAATTCCGGGCACGCGCTGGGCGTTCAGGCGCGGCGGCGGCTGGATCTGGCTATGGAGCGAATTGCGGGAATGCTGGGCGCGGAGCCGGAGGAGGTCGTTGTGACCTCCGGTGCGACCGAGGCCAACAATCTGGCGATCCTGGGCGTATCCCGCGCCTACCAGAGCCGCGGACGGCACTTGATCACAAGCCCGATGGAGCACGCGTCGGTGACCGGGCCGATGACCGCGCTCAAGGCGGAGGGCTTCGAGCTGGATTTTGTCCGGGTGCTGCCCGACGGCCGCGTGGATGTGGAGCACTTGAAGAGCATGCTGCGCCCGGACACGATTCTGCTCTCCCTGTGCGCCGTGGACAGCGAGGCGGGCGTCGTCCAGCCGGTTCAGACCGTGCGGGAGGCGCTGACGGGTTTCCCCAACTGCCGCCTGCACGTGGACGCCACCCAGATGACGGGCAAATTGCGGCTGGACCTTGCGGGCGTGGACCTTTTCACGCTTTCCCCCCACAAGTTTTACGGCATTCCCGGCAGCGGCGCGCTGATGGCGCGGGGCGGCCTGCGGTTGACACCGCTATGGCACGGCGGCGCCGGCGCTTCGCCCTACCGCGGCGGCACGCCCGCGCTGGCGCTGACGGTCTCAATGGAGCAGGCGCTGGAGGACGCGCTGGAATGCCTTGATGAGCGGCTGGACGTTGTAAAGCGTTTGAACCTCCGGTTGCGGGAGGCGCTGGGCGAGATGCGCTTTGTCACCCTCAACAGCCCCTTGGCGGCGTCGCCCTTCATTCTGAATTTCAGCGTTTCAGGTGTCCGCGCGAGGGATCTGATCGCGCTTTTATCCGACCGGGGCATCTGCGTGTCCTCAAAGTCCGCCTGCTGCGCGCCCGCTTCGCCTTCGCGCCCAGTGTTTGCGATGACCGGCGACCGAAAGCGCGCCATGAACACCGTGCGCGTCAGCCTCAGCCACCGGACCACCGGGGATGAAATTGATCGGTTCCTGCGCGTGCTCCCGGAATGCGCCGCCGAACTGGAGGGCCTGAATGGACAATTGTGAGAAAATTGAACGCAGCATCATCACAACCTATCGCAAGAGCATCTGGCGCTCTTTCACCCGCGCGCTCAGCCAGTACCGGCTTTTGCAGCCCGGCGATCACGTGGCCGCCTGCATTTCGGGCGGTAAGGATTCGTTTCTGATGGCCAAATGCCTTCAGGAGATTCAGCGCCACGGCACCGTCCCGTTTGAACTGTCGTTTCTTGTGATGGACCCCGGCTATCATCCGCTCAACCGCCGCCTGATCGAGGAAAACGCGGAACTGATGGGCCTGCCCATCCACATTTTCGAAACCGACATCTTCGACGCGGTGGCCTCGATGGACCAGAATCCCTGCTACATGTGCGCCCGGATGCGCCGGGGCCACCTTTACAAAAACGCGCAGGCGCTGGGCGCCAATAAAATCGCGCTGGGCCATCATTTTGACGATGTGATAGAGACGGTGCTCCTGAGCATGCTCTACGGCGGCGAGATGAAGACCATGATGCCCCGGCTCAGGAGCACCAACTACCCGGGCATGGAGCTGATCCGGCCCATGTACATGGTGCGGGAGCACGACATCATCGCCTGGCGGCAACTGAACCACCTGACGTTTCTCAACTGCGCCTGCCGGTTCACCGAGAACTGCGCGCTGGGCGACGGCGGCGGCGGGAAGCGCGCCGAGGTCAAAGCGCTGATCGCGCAAATGTCCAAAACCAACCCCAACGTGGAGATGAACATCTTCCGCTCCTGTCATGATGTCAATCTGGAAACCGTCATCGGTTATAAAAAGGGCGGCGTGCTCCATCCCTTCGACGAGGAGTTCAAAGGCGGGTAGCGAGCCTTTTCTATCCGGCGGAAATGCCATGTCGAAGGTTGTCTGGAAGAAATAGACACGCTTATGGCAGAATACGTTTCTGGCGCGTCGGCCACCGGGACAATCGGAAGGAACGGCAAGGATTGCCGACGGTCCGATTCGCGGCGCCGGCTCGCCGAATTTTGTAAATTCTAAGCGCACAGCTTGACAGAGCGCCGCGCGATGCTATAATCTACCCATAAACCTGTGATGCGGATTAGTATACGCGAGATCTGATTCTCAGAGAGCCGCCGTTGGTGCGAGTGCGGTACGAGGATACGCGTAGAATGGACCGCTGAGGGCGGAGCGAGCGGCTGCGGCTGTTAGTATCCGACGGGAGCTTCATCCGTTATCATCGAAGCGCATATGCTGGTATGCGAAAGCGAGCGGCCGATTTGATCGGCAACACGGGTGGTACCGCAGACGCAAGTCTGTCCCATGATGATTGGGGCAGACTGTTTTTTATTGCCCGCAACCGGCACATTTTGCAGAAGGAGGACGAACCCATGAAGAACATTCCCTATCGTTACTATCTTCCGGAGGAGAAACTGCCCAAGACCTGGTACAACCTGCGCGCCGACATGAAGGACAAGCCGGAGCCGCTGATCAATCCCGGCACCCGGCAGCCCGTGACGTTTGAAGACCTTCAGCCGGTGTTCTGCGACGAGTTGATCCGCCAGGAACTGGACAACGATACCGCGGAATTTGCGATTCCCCAGCCGATTCTGGATATGTATAGGATTTACCGCCCGTCGCCGATGGTGCGCGCCTACCGCCTGGAGCAGGAACTCCAGACCCCCGCCCGCATTTATTACAAGTTCGAGGGCAACAACACCTCCGGCAGCCATAAGCTCAACTCCGCGCTGGCGCAGGCCTATTACGCCAAGGCGCAGGGCATGACATCGCTCACAACCGAGACCGGCGCGGGCCAGTGGGGCACGGCGCTGTCCGAAGCCTGCGCGGCGTTTGGGCTGGACCTGACCGTCTACATGGTCAAGGGTTCCTATAACCAGAAGCCCTACCGCAAGGACGTGATGCGCACCTTCGGCGCGAAGGTCATCGCAAGCCCCAGCGATACCACAAACGCGGGCCGCGCGATCCTCGTCAGGGACCCGAACACCACCGGCAGTCTGGGCTGCGCGATTTCCGAGGCCGTGGAAAAGGCCGTGACCACCCCCGGTTGCCGCTACGTACTGGGCTCGGTGCTCAATCAGGTGCTCTTGCACCAGTCGGTGATCGGCCTGGAGAGCTATGAAGCGCTGAAGGATTTCGACGAGTATCCGGACATCGTCATCGGCTGCGCGGGCGGCGGCAGCAATTTGGGCGGCCTGATCGCGCCCTTCATGCGGGACACCCTGACAGGTAAGCGGCCGGATACGCGCTATATCGCCGTGGAGCCCTCCTCCTGCCCGTCGCTCACCCGCGGCAGGTTCGAATACGATTTCTGCGATACCGGCAAGATCACGCCGATGGCCAAAATGTACACCCTGGGCGCGGAATTCATCCCTTCGGCCAACCATGCGGGCGGCCTGAGGTACCACGGCATGTCCCCGCTGCTGTCCAAGCTGTATCACGACGGCTACATGGAGGCGGTCTCCTACGAGCAGACCCAGGTCTTTGACGCGGCGGTGAAATTCGCCAGACTTGAGACCATCCTGCCCGCACCCGAATCCTCCCACGCCATCCGCTGCGCTGTCGACGAGGCGATCAAATGCCGCGAGACGGGGGAGGCGAAGGTCATTCTCTTCGGCCTGACCGGCACCGGCTACTTCGACATGGCCGCCTACGCCAGCTATTTCGACGGCACCATGACCGACTATGTGCCCAAGGATTCGGAGATCGAGGCGCGCTGAATCATCCAGCGCTTATTAACCTTCGGGCAGCCCGCCGATAAAGTGTCGGCGGGCTGCCCTCTGAGCATCAAAAAATCCGTAGGTTTTGTGATGCGATGGAATAAGCGCTTCGTGCGCCTGAAATCCTGACGGATTTCCGGGCGGCGCACTGACTGTTGGTACTGTTTCTACGACCAGTGTGCGCACTGTTCGTAGAAACACGCTTCCGGCGCACTGGTCGCCGGAAGCGAATGAAGCGGAACGAGACTTTGCTGATCGTCAGTGGGCTACCCCCCATGATTTAGTGCATTGGAGAACCGGCTCGCCGGTCAGCGCTTTCCGCCGTGCCTTATGCACCCTGTCAGGTCCCTGATCACCTCGCCCGCGAGGATCAGCCCCGCCACCGAAGGCACGAACGCGGTGGAACCGGGGATGTCCCGCCGGACGGTGCACTTTCTCGCGGTGCCCGGCGGGCAGACGCAGTGCACCCGGCAGGAGATCGCCATATCCTCCTTGGGCCGGATGGGGGGCTCTTCAGAATAGACCACCTTCAGGCCGTCAACACCGCGCTTCTTCAATTCCGTCCGCATGACCCTGGCCAGCGGGCAGACCTTGGTATCATAGATGTCCGCCACCCGGAACATCGTCGGATCAATCTTATTGCCCGCGCCCATGCAGGAAATCACCGGAACGTTCGCCGCTTTGGCCCGCATGATAATCTCCAGCTTGCCTTTGACGGTATCAATCGCATCAATCACATAGTCGTACTGGGTAAAATCAAACTGGTCCGCGGTGTCCGGCATGAAAAAGCACGCGTGCTGATAAACGGTTGTCTCCGGGCAGATATCATGCACCCGTTCCTCCGCTACGTCCACCTTGTGGCGTCCGATGGTTTTGTGGGTGGCGATGATCTGGCGGTTGAGGTTGGTCAGACAGATTCTGTCGTCGTCGATCAGGTCCAGCGCGCCGATCCCGCTGCGGGCCAGCGCCTCCACGGCATAGCCGCCCACGCCGCCGATGCCGAAGACGGCCACGCGGCTTTTTCGGAGCGTTTCCATGGCCTCCTTGCCGAAGACCAGTTCCGTTCTTGAAAATTGATTCAGCATTTCATGCTCCCGGTTGCCCGCGCCTGCGGGTGATTTCTGTTCTGCCGGGCCGCCGTGCGGCTCCAGGCAATTCATTGTACAGCAGAACGACACCATTGTCCACGGAACGCGATGAAATCTTCGTAAAAGCAAAGGATGGGAACCGCGCTGCCACAACGTGTTAAGATTTGGAGAAAGCCGACGAGACACTTTCGATTTCCGTGGTATTGGTTACGAATACAATTAACAAATCGCATTGGGGATGGAATCAAGCGGGAGGGTAATGCCATGGAAAAAATCACGGGAACCTGCCCGGGATGCCGTAAGAAGTGTGATCTGGCTGCGCCCCGCTGCCATGTGGGCGAGGCCTTCGCGCAGACAGGCGTTCTGCCGGACGGAAAGAAGCACAAGCAGCGCAAGGACCCGACGGAAGAGGCGCTTTCCACGCAGGCGCAGGGGGATACGCAGGACGGTTCGCAGAAAGAAGCGCCCTCGCTGGACGATCTGCTGGCTGTCAAACTGCGCGCGGTTTCCCGCGGCATTCGCCACGGCGAAGGGACGCTGGACGCGCTGACGGAAGAAGAAAAAGAGCAGCTGCGCGCAATTTTGGAGAAGGCGAGCGCCGGCTGGGCCGAGGACCATCACGACCACCACGGTCATCATGGTCACGGCGAATGTGGAGACGGCCACAAGGAAAAGCACGGTCACCATGGGCGGGAGGAAGGCAAGGACCACAAGCGTTAGGGCAATATCGCACAATACGGCGGCGCACTGACGGCTGATTTTCCGCCATCTGCCGCTTGCAAACATCTTGATTTACCGCCAGTAAACCTTCGATATCTGTTCTTGCATCTGACAAAAAACCTGCGCCCCATCGAACCACCTCGTTTGTGCGGTATTACCTTAGCGGCCCGCGTGGGCGGGATGAATTTCTCCTCGGGAAATATTGCGGAATGATTGTATATTTAACGGTCGGGGGATACAATGCCACCATCTCCCATAAAGACAAGCATCGCTGAGAGTAGGTCGCGCCTTGAGCCGTTCACGCTTGGAAAAGCAGGGTCTCTCCGGTGAGTTAAAAGGCAAGCTCGCCTTGGGCGTGGCGATGCTGGGCACCTCCTTTTCGTCGGTGCTGAATAAATATGCGCTGGGCGAGGGAATGCACCCCATCTGGATCAACGCGTTCCGGCTGGGGTTTTCAATTCTTCTCATGGTTCTGTATGCGCTTTTACGCCGGCAGCCGCTCAAAATCCGGATGCCCCGGCGGGAGTTTCTGCTCTCGCTGGTTTCAGGTGTACTGCTGGCGGCGCATTTTGCCTGCTGGGTGTACGCGCTGAAATATACCGACGCGCTGGCCGCCGCCGCAATCTGGAGCACCTATCTTTTCCTGACAGCGCTGGGCGCGCTATTTCTCTTCAAAGAGAGAATCTCTCCGGCAGGCTTTGCCGCGATGGCGGCCGCTTTTGCGGGCGTTGTGGTGTGCAATATGGGTTGGAGCGATACCAGACTCTCCGGCAACCTGTTCGCGCTGGGCGCGGCGTTTGCACAGGCGGGGTACTTCCTGTGCGGTCGCTTTGTTCGCAGAAAGGTGGACAATTTCGCCTACACGCTGACCTTGTACGGCGCGGCTTTTCTGGCGCTTCTCTTCACCGGCTTGATCGCGCGCCTGCCCGCGGAGGGCATGGCGCCGTCCGCTTTGTCCGCGGCCTTCGGGCTGGCCGTCCTGTGTACGCTGATGGGCCATTCGCTGGCCAGTTACGCGCTCAAGAGCCTGAGCGCCACCACCGTCTCCATCGGCATGCTGGCCGAGGTGATCACCGGGCCGCTGTTGGTGTTTTTAATCATGGGCGAAGCGCCGGGGCGGTTCACGCTGATCGGCGGCGCGATGATTCTTCTGGCGGTGGCATGGTATTTCTGGCTGGATTGGCGGCGTCAGGCCGCCCACCCCGAGGAATCTGCCGCGGATACGCTGTAAGGGGGTAAATCCATGAGCAGCTCCACCATGCGCATGATCGGCAGCGGTGCCGCGGAGGCCATCCCAAGCCCCATGTGCCGTTGCGCCGTCTGCGAAGGGGCCCGCAGGACCGGGGGAAAGGACGTGCGCTCCCGCAGCTGCTTTCGCGTCAGCGCGGCGGTGCAGATCGATTTCGGCCCGGATCAGTTCTATCAGTCCGTCGTCCTGGGCAACGATCTGACCACGGTGACGGACCTTCTGATCACCCACACCCACGAGGATCATCTGACGTTTACCGAACTGGACCTTCGGGCGATGTCGGTGTGCGGCGCGGAGACGCCGGTGAATGTGTATGTGTCCCGTGCGGGCTGCGAATGGCTTCGGCGGGCCTGCGCGCCCTACGGCTACGCGGCGCTGCTGTACGAACCCTGCTACCGCCTGATCCCGGTCGATTATTATCAGCCGTTCACGGCGAGCGGACTGGATGTCACGCCGCTCAAGGGCAACCACAGGGGCTATGGCGAGGATGAGCATTCGGTCAACTACCTGATCGCGTTGGAGGGCGGAAAAAAGCTTCTGTACGCCTGCGACACCGGCTATTTTTTTGAGGAAACGTTTGAGTTTCTGAAGGGCGTGAAGCTCGATACGCTGGTGATGGAGGGAACCTTCGGCGATTCGCCCTTCTTCCAGGACGAGCGGACGGACGGCCACATGGGCTGTCCGGGCGTTCTGGCGGTAGTCAGGCGGCTGCTTGCGCAGGGCACGCTGGGGGAAACCTCTCGCGTATACATCACCCACATCAATCACAAGCATACGCTGACCCATGAGAAAATGCAGGCGTTCTACGACGCGCAGGGACTGATGGTGCCGGTCATGGTCGGATACGATGGGATGGAGATTCCGGAGCGATGATTCTGCCGCATGCACGGTCTCATGAAACGGGAAGGGGTTTAAATAGATTAAAGAGGCGGCCCGGCGCGATCAGCGCGGGCCGCCTCTTTTATTAGGCGCGTTATATTTCCTATTCCGCCATGCC
>CALGYL010000375.1 GCA_937934775.1 uncultured Clostridia bacterium | reverse complement strand
ACCAACCCCGCCATTTCCGTGGCCCAGAAGACGGCCAAGTCGGTGGTAGGCGTGATCTCCAACATCGAGAACTGGGATCCGCAGACCCGCAAGACTTCTGAAGACATGATCGCCCAGGGTTCCGGCGTGGTCATCGCCGAGGGCGGCTACATCCTGACCAACAACCACGTGATCGAGGAAGGCTCCAGCTTCCAGATCCTGATGCCCTCCGGCGACAAGGCGGACGCCACGCTGGTCGGCGCCGACAGCTCCACGGACCTGGCGGTTCTGAAAGTTACCGACGAGAAGCTGGCGACAGATCTGGTGCCCGTTGACCTGGGCTCCTCCAAGGACCTGGTGGTCGGCGAAACCGCCATCGCCATCGGCAACCCCGGCGGCGAAGTGCTGGCCAACACCGTGACCAGCGGCATCGTCTCCGCGCTTGAGCGCGAAGTCGACGGCGACAATACCACCCGCGACATCAAGTACATCCAGCACGACGCCCCGATCAACTCCGGCAACTCCGGAGGCGGCCTGTTCGACGTCAGCGGTCGTTTGATCGGTATCAACACCCTGAAGTACGCGGGCAGCCAGTTCTCCAACGTGTCCTTTGAAGGCCTGGGCTTCGCGATCCCGATCGACACCGCTTACCCGATCGCGCAGGCGCTGATCAAGGATGGCAAGGTCATCCGCCCGCAGATGGGCATCACCGTCACCGACTTCACCGGCCCGGACGAGGCGATGAATAACTACCCGCCGGCCAGCGTCGTGGTCTACTCCGTCTCCAACGGCAGCCCTGCCGAAAAGGCCGGCATGATGCAGTATGACTTCATCACCGCCGTTAACGGCACCCGCGTGAACTCCCTGCGCGAACTGACCAGCGAGTTGGACAAGTACAAGGCCGGCGACACCGTGGAAGTGACCGTCGTCCGCTACTCGAACCCCACGCAGTTCGTCAGCTCCAACCAGTACGCCCAGAACCAGGACGGCAGCGGCAACTTCAACGACTACTTTGGAAACTTCGGCGGCTTTGGAAACAATGGCGGCAACAATAACAACGAACAGTACAACAACACCGCCAACAGCTACGAGACCTTGAAGCTTAAGGTGACGCTGGAAATCCTTAATAACTAAAGCGTTGCCCCCCCTTCGGATGCTTCAACGCAGGCGCGGGAAAGCCGCGAAACGGCTTTCCCGCGCGGGGTACCTCCTCGCGGACCTGAAATCCTCACGGATTTCCGTGCGGCCCGCTGACATATAAAAATGTTTGGCCCGCCAGTTTTCAAACTGGCGGGCCAAACGCGTTTCCGGCGTACGCGCCGCCGGAAACGGATGGAAGGAGGAACGGCGGGATCCCACCGACTACAAACCGCGCCGGGAATACCAGACCCGCTCCACTTGGAGTTCGCCGGGGATCAGCGTCCACGGACGGAAGGAGATGGCGATGGTGACCTCCGAGACGTCCTCAGTCAGGGTGATCTCCTCGTAGGTCGGGGTATTTCACGCATATTCCGCGAACGAACCGTACGCTTTGGAATCAAAGCCGATCCGGTGCACTCCGAGGGGCAGGGAAAGCCTCGTCCTGTCGCCGTTGTTGAGAACGCCCGCCAGCTCGTTGTCCGCATAGACGGCAATCCGCAGATGCATGGTGTTTTTGGAAAATTCCCGTGGCCGTTCATTGACGACGGGAACCTTGAAGTTGGAGGCCGCGGCTTTGACCGGGACGCCGCAGTAGGGGTAGAATTTCGCGATGTCGGGAATCTCCCGGCTGCACGCGCCGCATGTTTTCATGGACAACTCCCCCGTTCCTGCCGAAAAAAAGGCGCTGCTCCGGATGATGGAAAAATTATACCATACGCTTACCTGGTTTGAAAGCCTGGAGACGGGAGGAGAAATCGGAGCCGGGTGTCTCAGCGCAAGCGGCCTTTGGGCTAAAGTTCACCTGGCGGCGGCGCTTCTTGCAGGGTCCATCCCGCCCGCCACGGATTTTTAAAGCCGAAACTCATAGAATAAGAAACAGAAAGCCCCTTGACGGGTTGCGGCGCGCTTCGTATAATGTTCAGCAATTACGGCGTTTGGGGGAGTGCGAATGGGCATCAAGGTGGCAAAGTTCGGCGGCACGTCGCTGGCCGACGCGAGCGCTTTCCGGCGGGTTAGGGACATCCTGCTGAGCGATCCTTCCAGGCAGTATGTGGTTCCCTCCGCGCCCGGCAAACGTTTTCCGGACGATGTCAAAATTACCGACATGCTCTACCAGTGCTACAAGCTGGCGCAGCGCAAGGAACTGTATACGCAGGTGTTTGATAAAATCGCCGAGCGCTTCACCGGCATCGTCCGGGATCTGGGCCTCGACTTTGACATAGCGCCCCTTCTGGACGAGGCCTGTCAGATGATCGCCGTCTCCAGCCCCGATTATGCCGCCAGCCGCGGCGAATACTTCTCCGGGCAGATTCTCTCCCGCCTGATGGGCTGGGATTTCATCGACCCGGCGGAGGTTCTGAAATTTGACCGCCAGGGCCATTTCGCCGCGGAATGGTCCAACCAGCTGTTGGCTGAGCGCCTGGAAAAGCACGAAAACGCGGTCGTCCCCGGCTTTTACGGCTCCCTGCCCAACGGCGAAATCAAGACCTTTTCCCGCGGCGGATCGGACATCTCCGGCGCGGTGGTGGCCCGGGCGGCGGGCGCGGATCTGTACGAGAACTGGACGGACGTGTCCGGCTTCCTGATGGCCGACCCGCGCATCATCGAAAACCCCAAGCCCATCGACCGCCTCACCTACCGGGAACTGCGGGAGCTCTCCTACATGGGCGCGACGGTGCTGCACGAGGACAGCATCTTCCCCGTGCGCAAGGCGGGCATCCCCACCAACATCCGAAACACCTTCCACCCCGAGCATCCCGGCACCATGATCGTCGTGCGGGCAGAGGATTGCCCGGCTTCAAACACCATCACCGGCATCGCGGGCCACAAGAATTTCACGCTGCTCTCCATTGAAAAGGCGATGATGAACAGCGAGATCGGCTTTGGCCGCCGCGTGCTGCAGTCCATTGAAGATTTCGGCATGTCCTTTGAGCACCTGCCCACCGGCATTGACACCATGTGCGTGATTCTGGCCGACAGCGAACTTCTGGGCCGGCGCGACCAGGTGATCGAACGCATCGAGGAGACCTGCCATCCGGATTCCATTGAGCTGACCGGCGGCCTCGCGCTGATCGCAACCGTCGGACGCGGCATGGTACGCCAGACGGGCACCGCCGCAAAGTTGTTCGGCGCGCTGGCCCGGGCCAACGTCAACGTGCGCATGATCGATCAGGGCTCCAGCGAGCTGAACATCATCGTGGGCGTAGACATCGAGGAATTTGAGAAGGCCGTCCGCGCCATCTACAACGAATTCAACTGATGCCACTTTCTCGGCGCGCGGTTCGGCGGGATCAATCCGAAAAGGACGGCCCCCGCCGATTCCTGGTCGGATTCGACCGGATTCGCGCCACTTCTATGCGTCACCTCGTGTATTTTATGAAGATTGCGTGAAATTACAACCTCTGTCTTGTGGATATTACATGACCCCGCTATCATGAGGGCCAGACTGGTCTTCTGAGAGCGGGGTGTGTTTATGCGGTGCAAGGTCTACTACATGAGCCAGCGCGGATCGGCGGAGGTGGTGGCGGAGGTGATCGCCTCCGAGGCAAAATGCCAGCCGGAACCGCTGCTGCCGGCATACATGCCCGAAAATGTGGACCTGATGTTCCTGGGCTGCGAGGGCGCCCGGGCCGACAAGGTGACGCTGACGTTCCTCGAATCCCTCGGCCCCGCCCGCGTGCGCCGCGCCGCGCTGTTCCAGTGCGGCCGAACAAAAGGCGACGCGCTCCGGCAGATGCGCTCCGTGCTGGAATCCCGCGGAATCGTGGTGATGGAGAAGACGTATTTCGCGCCGCTGAAAAATCTTTTTGGCCGCGGTGGCCCCAAAGCCGCCCATTTGGAGGCGGCCCGCGACTTCGCCCGTTCCTTTTTAGAATCCGCCGGGGATGGCCGGTAGCCGGGAGGCCGTATGCGCATCGTTGTGGGCATGTCGGGGGGCGTCGATTCCTCCGTCGCGGCGCTCCTGTTACAGCGCGCCGGGCACGAGGTGATCGGCGTATTCATGAACAATTGGGCCGAACAGGATGATCTGGGCGTCTGCACCGCCGAACGGGACTGGGCGGACGTGCGCTCCGTCTGCGACAGGATCGGCATCCCCTACTACGCCGTCAATTTTCAAAAGGAATACATGGACCGGGTCTTCGCTCACTTTCTGGACGAGTATAAAAAGGGCCGCACGCCCAATCCGGACGTTTTGTGCAACCGGGAGATCAAGTTCAGCGCGCTGAAGGACTTTGCCGAAAAGCTGGGCGCGGACAAACTGGCCACCGGCCATTTCGCAAACACCGACATTCTGGACGGCCGCGCCCGCCTGCTCCTGAGCCGCGATCCGAACAAGGACCAGACCTATTTCCTCTATATGCTTGGTCAGGCGCAGCTTTCGAAGGCGCTGTTCCCCGTGGGCAATCTGAACAAGGCCCAGATCCGGGAAATTGCCCGGGAGGCGGGGCTCAAAACCTCCGCAAAAAAGGACTCCACCGGCGTCTGCTTCATCGGCGAGCGCAACTTCCGCCAGTTTTTGATGAACTACCTGCCCGCCCAGCCCGGCGAAATCCGCGCGCTTGACGGCCGGGTGGTCGGCCGCCACGAGGGGCTGATGTACTACACCCCCGGTCAGCGCCGCGGTTTGGGCGTCGGCGGCGACGGCGGGCGCTGGTATGTGGTGGAAAAGGACCTCCCGAACAACGTGCTGGTGGTCGATCAACGGGCGGATTCCCCGCTTTTGTTCTCCGGCGAAACGGTCCTTGAGGACGCAACCTGGGTTTCGGGCGCTTCCCCCGCCGCGCTGGGCGAGTGGCTCCCGGTCAAGGCCCGGCTCCGGCACCGCCAGCCGCTCCAGGACGCCTGCATCCGGGTGGACGGCCCACGGATCTTCGTCCAGTTCGATCAGCCCCAGCGCGCCGTTACCCCCGGCCAGTCCACCGTTTTTTATCTCGGGGACGAGTGCCTCGGCGGGGGGATCGTAAGCTCGCGATGAAAGCCTCTCAGGCGGGTTTTCATTGCCCGCGTTGAAAGACCCAAAAGGGGATTTCAACGCAGCATTTTTTACGTTAACTAATTTGCATTTTGTGATGTAATACGTTATAATCAGGTACGCTGGCGCAGCGCGTCGTTTGGGCGATGTTTTCGCGCCATATCGTTTATCCCGGACGAGGACGCACAGGGTTTGTGCATCAACTGCATAGCGAGGAGCTGTTTCCGTGAGCAACAGGGGTTACTCTTCCAACAACAACCGGCGCAAGCCGAAAAAGCACATCACCGGCCGCTTTTATGCGTTTCTAATGGTCGCGGTGATCCTGGTGGTCTTGCTGATCGTGCTCTTGACCAACAACCGTGGCGGCGGCACCAAAGTGGTGACGGCAGCTGCGCCCTCCGCCACCGCCGCAAGCGACCAGTGGTCCGATGCTGACGCCGCCACCCCCGAGCCGGGAACCAGCAGCGGCAGCAAGTCCATCGACGAGCTGATTGACAGCGACCCCGACCTCGCGCCGCTGGAAGGCGACCAGAAGGTGAAGGTAAGCGACCTCTCCATCACCGAAGGTCTGCCTGAGGAGTGGCACAACATCCTGCTCCTGGGCTCCGACACCCGCAACATCAAAAAGGTGTCCCGGACGGATACCATCATCATCGCCTCCATCAACACCAACGACGGGCGCATCAAGCTGACCTCCATCATGCGTGACACCGTCGTTCCCATCCCCGGCCACGGCAGCAAGAAGATCAATTCCGCCAGCTACTACGGCGGCCCCGAGTTGACCATCAAGGTAGTCAACGAGTGCTTCAAGATGAACATCTCGGAGTACGTGCTGGTCAACTTTGGCGGCTTCAGGGAGATCGTCGACACCTTGGGCGGCATCAAGCTGGATGTCACCGCGCAGGAGCTGGAGCAGATCAACGGCAGCATCAAGGAACAGGCGCGCATCCTGAACCTGAGCAAGGAAAAGTGGCTGGCCGGCGATTACAACCTGAAACAGTCCGGCGCCGACGTGCAGTTGGACGGCCTGCAGGCGCTTGCCTACGCCCGCATCCGTCACCTCGACAGCGACTGGCAGCGCACCGAGCGCCAGCGCAAAGTCATCGACGCCGCCATCCAGAAGTTCCGCGGCTCCGTGTCCATCACGCAGCTGATGCAACTAGCCACCTCGGTCTGGGATTACATCGAGACCAACGTCAGCCTGCCCAGCTCCGTCGCCCTGGCCCAGACGGTTCTCAAGAGCGGCGTGGGCAAGATCTCCACCGGCCTCATGCCCATGACCAACACCTACAAGAGCGAAACCCGCAAGGAAAACGGCGCGGCCCTCTACGATACGGACTTTACCGCCAACGCGGCCCGGCTCTACAAGTTCATCTACGAAGAATAATCGCGCAGGTTTACCGGCCGATCCGCAAGGATCGGCCATTTTTGAAGGGAGGGCTCGCATGCGCACCTTTACGCGCGCGCGGCCGCTGGATGCCGACGCCATCTTCCATATGTTCGAGGAAGCCAAGCGCGTGGGCCGGGCAAACGGCACCACCGATTGGGACGAGAGCTACCCCGCCCGGGAGTTCATTGACGAGGACATCGCCAGGGGCGAACTGTGGGTGCTGGCCGAGGACGGACAGGTGATCGCGGCGATCAGCCTACTGGAAGAGGATTTCGAAAACGGACTGGACGCCGGATGGACCGATGTGCCCAACTGCGTCCTGGCCCGGCTTTGCGTCGATCCGAAGCTGCAGGGCCAGGGCATTGGCGCGGAGATGATGCGGCGCATCTCCCAGGAGGCCGTCCGTCAGGGATTCCGCGCCACGCGCCATCTGGCATCGGTGTACAATCCCGCCGCGCTGCACCTGTACCGCAAGCTGGGCTACCGGGAATTGCGCCAGGTGTGCTTCTTCGGCAGCGATTTCATCGCTTTCGAACTGCTGATCGACCCGGTCGAAGCGAAGCCCGCGCCGGAGGGCGCCGCCTTCCAGGCCGCTTGTCCGGGCGCCTGCCCGGACGCCTGGCCAAACGACCAACCGGGCATCTGACCAAACGACCAACCGGACGCCTGACAGCACTTCCGAATCTTGCGTTCCCCAAAGGCCTCCGCGCTGCGACGAAGCTCCGGTGCGGGGGTCTTGTTTTGGGCCAGCCCGGTCATTTTTATCCCGTCGTTCTCCTTCGTTCGTTTCCGCCGTCAGCGAGCCGCCCGGAAATCCGTGCGGTTCAGACCCGCGCAGTACCCACTCCGCAATAAAAAGCCATTTTGCGGATTTTCATTGCCCGGATTCCCTGTGTCCGCGATGAAAGTCCCATCGGGGGATTCCATCGCCTGATTCTCTCGCGCAAAAAGCCTCGGATCGGCTTTTCGCGTGAGAGAGCACCCTTGCATTCCGCCCCGCATACAGTGGAGCATGCGCGTTGCGGGGGAGGCGGCACTATGTGCGGAATTGCGGGGATCATCGGCCGGGGGGACGTAAGCGCCTGCGGGCCGATGCTGGAGACGATGACAAAGCGCGGGCCGGATCAGGAGGGGTTGTGGCTGGGCGCGGGGGCCGCGCTTCTGCACCGGCGGCTTTCGGTGGTGGACCTTGAAAACGGGCGTCAGCCGATGACGCTGAACTGGGCGGGGGAGACCTACATACTGGTCTACAACGGCGAACTGTACAATACCGGCGAGCTTCGAACGGAACTTCAGGCGCTGGGCCACGCCTTTACAAGCCATTCGGACACGGAGGTGCTGCTCAACGCTTACGCCCGGTGGGGCGCGGCCTGCGTCGACCGCTTCAACGGCATCTTCGCCTTTGGCGTCTACGAAGAGAAGTCCGGGCGGCTGTTTCTGGCCCGGGACCGCATCGGCGTCAAGCCGCTTTTTTATGCGCGGGCAGGGGAGACATTTCTGTTCTCATCGGAACTGAAGACCCTCCTGACCTATCCGGGGATGGAGGCGCGACTCGCCCCAGGCGGCGTGTGCGAGGTGATGCTGCTTGGCCCCGGCCGCACCCCTGGCTGCGGCGTGTTCGAGGGCGTTTCGGAAGTCCGGCCCGGCTGGCGGGGCACGTATCAGGACGGGGAATTAAAGCTTGAGCCTTATTGGAAGCTGACCGACCACGCCCACGGCGACGACCTCATGACCACCATCCGGACCGTTCGGGAACTGGTGACCGACGCCATCCGGCGGCAGATGGTCTCCGACGTGCCGGTGGGTTGCTTTCTGTCGGGCGGGCTGGATTCCAGCATCCTGTCGGCGGTGGCGGCGGAGCACCTGCGGGAACGGGGCGAGGCGCTTCAGACCTTCTCCGTCACCTACAAGGACAACGACCGATACTTCCGCGCCACCCGGTTCCAGCCGAACAGCGACGACGAGTACATCGGCCTGATGACCCAGGCGCTGGGCAGCCGCCACCACACCATCGAGTTGGATACCGAGGAACTTGCGGACGCCCTCTACGACGCGGTGGACGCTCGGGACCTGCCCGGCATGGCCGACGTGGACAGCTCGCTGCTGCTCTTTTGTCGGGCGGTGCGGAGGGACATCACGGTGGCCCTGTCCGGCGAGTGCGCCGACGAGATCTTCGGCGGCTACCCCTGGTACCGCGATCCCGACATCCTCGCCCGGAACGGCTTCCCGTGGGCGCAGTCTACGGCGTTTCGCGCCTCGCTGCTTCAGCCGGACGCGCTGAATGGCCGCGATCCGTTCCGGTACGTGGACGAGCGCTACCGCGGGACGGTCGCGGAAACCCACATTCTGCCGGAGACCGACCAGGGCGAACGCCGCATGCGGGAGATGACGCGGCTCAACTTCGACTGGTTCATGCAGACGCTTTTAGACCGCAAGGACCGGATGGGCATGTACTCCGGACTCGAGGTACGCGTGCCCTTCTGCGACCACCGGATCGCCGAATACCTGTACGCGACGCCCTGGCCGATGAAGGAGCTGGGCGGCTGCGAAAAGGGGCTTTTGCGGAAGGCGATGGCGGCATACCTCCCGGAAAGGGTGCTGACGCGCCGGAAGAGTCCCTATCCCAAGACCCACAACCCAGCCTACGCGCTTTTGGTGAAGGAGCGGCTGAAGGACATTCTCGCAAGCCCCAACGCGCCGCTCTGGACCCTCGTAAACCCGAAGGAGGCGGCGCGCCTCCTTCAGGCGGAGCCCGCGCAGAACTGGTATGGGCAGCTGATGACCGCGCCGCAGACCATCGCCTACCTTTTGCAGGTGGATTACTGGCTGCGCCGGTACCATGTGCGCATCCTCTAGCGGGCAAAACTGTGCGCCTTCCATAACGTCCGCTGTGCAACCTCCTAACATCCGGCCCCTTGCCGGGCGCGGGCACTTATGCTATAATGCAGTATCTTGAGGGACGAGGGCGTCGCGCATGCGGCGCCCTCGTCCATTTTTTGGGGGCGGTCGGATGGCGATCATGGTGCGCAAGCTCTATAAAAACGCCACCTTTTTGTATGGCATGAACCTGGTGGCCGGGAAGGGCGGCATGTCGAACCTCGTCCAGTGGGTGCACATCATTGAGGACGAGGCCGTGTCGGGCTTTCTGCACGGCGGCGAGCTGGTCTTTACCGCCGGCATCATGAACCGCGGCGGCGACTGGCTATTGAACTTTGCGAAGAAACTAACCTCCAGCAACGTCAGCGCCTTCGTGGTCAACCTGGGCCCCTACACAAAGGAGATTCCGCCGGAACTCGCCGCGTATTGCGACGAGGTCAATCTGCCGCTGTTCACCATCCCGTGGGAGACCCGCATGGTGGACATGACCCGCGATTTCTGCCACCGCATCATGCGCAACGAGCACGCGGAGCAGACCATCGCCTCCATCATCAAAAACATCCTCTTCAAAGTGGGCGACGTGGAGGCGCAGGCGCTGCAGCTGGAGCGCTACGGCTACCAGCGGGGCAGCCGCTTCACGTTTGTGTGCGTGGGCGCGGACGGCGAGGGCTGGCAGGAGATGGAGCTTTCCCGCATCGCGGAGGCCTCCGCCCGCCGCCTGCACGAGCTGTTCGTGTCCTTCTCCTACAAGGAAACGCGCATCCTGGTGCTGGTCAACTACGACGCCGAGGAGATCGACGCCTTCCTGCAGGATTTTCTGGCGCTTGCGAAGGCGGAACTAACGGACCTTACGCTCCGGGTGGGCGTCAGCTCCAACCAGGAAGGCATCTATGACCAGACCGCGAACTTTGAGCGATCGCTTTCCGCCATGCAGATGGCGCGGCGCAGGGACGAAACCGTCGTCTATTACGACCGGCTGGGCTTTTTCAAGCTTTTGTGCGCGGTGGAGGACAAGGGCGTACTGCGCTCCTTCTATCAGGAGACGGTGGGTTCCCTCGAGAAATATGACCGGGAGAACCGGACAGAGCTGATGGGCCTGCTTCGCGCTTATCAGGACCTCAACGGCAACCTGGTCCGGATCGCGCAGACCCGCTATGTGCACAGGAACACCGTCACCAACCAGCTCAAGAAGATCAAGGCCATCACCGGTTTCGACCCGCTTGAGCAAAAGGACATGCTGATGCTGATGACGGGGCTTACGATTCGGGATATTCTTTAACATTCACCCAGCAGGGTGTGCGGCTGCACAAGCAATTCTGTTTCGTCTGACGATTGACAGATTTGCAGGATCTGTCTATACTACATTGCAAGGTCGTACAATGAAGCGCGCGGCAAAGGGGCATAACCCCTTTGCCGCGCCGTATTTTAGGAGATGAGCCCATGACCGGTGAAGCGATCAAATGCACTTTGAAAAAGTATAACTTGCAGTCTTGGAGCAAGCAGGGCAATCTGAACCCGATTCCCGTCGAAAAGGGCGAGGGCATTTACTTCTGGGATACCGAAGGCAGGCGCTACACCGACATGTCCTCCCAGCTGGTCAACATGAACCTGGGCTTTGGCAACAAAGCCATCGGGGACGCCATCAAGGAGCAGGTAGACAAATTCTGCTTCGTCTCCCCCTCCTACGGCGCGGAGCCCCGTGCGAAGCTGGCCGAGAAGGTCGTCTCGCTGATGCCGGACAACATGGGCAAGGTATTCTTCACCAACGCGGGCGCCGACGCCAACGAAAACGCCGTCAAGATCGCCAGGATGTTCACAGGCCGGAACAAGGTGTTCTCCCGCTACCGCAGCTACCACGGCTCCTCCTTCGGCGCGGGCAACCTGACCGGCGAGCCCCGGCGGTTCGCGCTGGAGCCAGGCGTTCCGGGCTTTGTGAAGTTCGTTGATCCCTATGTCTACCGCGAGGCCGTCCGGTTTGAATCCGAGGAAGCGGCCACGAAATACTATCTGGCGAAGCTGGACGAGCAGATCCAGTACGAGAACCCCGCCGCCGTCGCGGCGATCGTGATGGAGACCATCACCGGCTCCAACGGCGTCATCATCCCGCCCAAGGGCTACCTGCCGGGCGTCCGGGCGCTGTGCGACAAGTACGGAATCCTGATGATCGTGGACGAGGTCATGACCGGCTGGTGCCGCACCGGCAAGATGTTCGCCTTCGAGCACTTTGACGCCAAGCCGGACATCGTGACCTTCGCCAAGGGCGTCACCTGCGGCTACATCCCGCTGGGCGGCGTGGTGGTGTCCAAGGAAATCGCGGAATACTTCGACGACCACATGCTCTCCTGCGGCCTCACCTACTCCGGCCACCCGCTGGCCTGCGCCGCCGGCGTCGCCTGCGTAAACTACTACGAAGAAGCGAACATTCTGGCAAATGTCCAAAAGACCGGCGCGCTTCTAAAGGAAACGCTGGAAGCGATGCAAAAAGCCCATCCGTCGGTCGGCGAGGTCCGCTCCATCGGCCTGTTCGCCGCGGTGGAGCTGGTCAAGGACAAAGAGACCCGGGAGGCGCTGGTGCCCTACGGCCGCGACCCCGAGGGCGTGATGAAGGGCATCCTGGGCAAACTCTTCGCCAAGGGCTTCATGACCTACACCCACGAGAACATGATCCTGGTTGCGCCGCCGCTGATCATTACCGAGGCGCAGCTGGCGGAGGAACTGGCGAAGCTGGACCAGGTCCTGTCCGAAGTGGACAAAATGATCGGCTGACGGAGGCGCGCATGGCCTATACACTCAAACTTCCCGGCCGCACCTTCCTGGGCGAAGGCGCGCTGGAGGCCGCGGAAGGAGACTTCCCAAAACTCGGCAAAAAGGCGCTGATCGTGACCGGCAAGGTGGTCGTCCAAAGCGACGCGTTCGCCCGCCTGACGGCGCTTCTGAAGAAAAACGGCCTCGGTTGGGCCGTGTTCACGGACATCCCCGGCGAACCGGACGATACCATGATCGACGCGGGCGCGAAGGCCTATCTGGACGGGCGCTGCGATTTTCTGATTGGCATTGGCGGCGGAAGCCCGCTGGACTCCGCGAAAGCCATCGCCGCAAGGGTGGTGCTGCCGGGCAGCGTCGTCTCCCACGCGGGGCGGGAAATCGTGGGCGATTTCCCGAAGATGGCGCTGATCCCCACAACAGCCGGCACCGGCTCGGAGGCCACCCGGTTCACCGTGATCACCGACAGCGCGAAGGGCGCAAAGCTCCTTCTTCGGGGCGACGCGCTGTTGCCGGATCTCGCGATTGTGGACCCCGCCTTTACCCTGTCCGCGCCGCCCGCCCTCACCGCCTATACCGGAATGGACGCGCTGACCCACGCGGTGGAAGCCTTTACCTCCAGGAAGGCCACGCCGCTGACCGACCCCTACGCGGCGGACGCCGTCCGCCGCATCCTCGCCGCCCTGCCCTGGGCCTTCCAGGACGGAAGCGACCGGGCCGCGCGATCGGAGATGGCCGTCGCGGCCTACGAGGCGGGCGTATGCATCTCCAACGCCTCCGTCACTTTGGTGCACGGCATGAGCCGCCCCATCGGCGCGAAATTCCACGTGCCCCACGGGCTGTCCAACGCCATGCTGCTGGCCCACTGCCTCTCGTTCGCGGCTCAGGGCCGCCCGGAACGGTTTGCGGCTCTCGCCCGGCTAGTCGGCCTCGCGCCGGAGGGCGCGCCCGATCCCGAGGCGGCAAGCGCGCTGATTCACGCGCTCGAGGCGCTGACAAAGGCGCTTGAAATCCCCACGCTCTCGGGATACGGCATCCCGGAGGCGGAATTCCGCGCCGCCATCCCGCAGATGGCAAGGGAAGCCGTCGCCAGCGGTTCCCCCGGCAACACACTCCGCGACGTCACCGAAGAAGACGTGGTTTCACTGTACGAAACCCTCCGCTGACCGGAACAACCCAACCGCATACGATGGCTTACAATGGCGTAAGGCGTAAAAACCTTGCGCCGTTGAATTTTTCAAACCGGACCCCGCGCGGCGAAAAAAACGCGCCTTTGCGCATTTCCAACAGGCTGAATCGGGAGGAGATTTCATGCAGCTGGCCAGAAAGAAGCCCGAGGTGAATTACGAGGCGAAGGACGACGTGGAGATTCACATTGAAAACCTGTCGGTGCGCTTCCCGGACGCAGGCAGCGGCGAGTCCATCGACGCGCTGGTCAACGTGAACCTGGACATCAAGGCGGGCGAGTTCGTGTCGCTGGTAGGGCCGTCGGGCTGCGGCAAGACGACGCTGCTGCGCACCATCGCGGACCTGCAAAAGCCCACCCAGGGCGCGATCTCCGTCAGGGGTCAGAGCCCCCGGGAAATCCGGCTTCAAAAGAAGTTCGGCATCGTTTTCCAGAGCCCGGTGCTCTACGACTGGCGCACCGTGCGCCGAAACGTCTGCATGCCCATGGAATTGATGGGCCTGCCCCGGCCCCACCGCACCGCCACCGTCACCGAAATGCTGGAGATGGTGGGCCTCAATGAGTTCGGCCGCAAGTACCCCGGTCAGCTTTCGGGCGGCATGCAGCAGCGGGTGGGCATCGCAAGAGCGCTCGCCATCAAGCCGGAGATTCTTCTGATGGACGAACCCTTCTCCGCGCTGGACGAGTTCACCAAGGAGAAATTGAACGAGGATCTGCTCACCATCTGGAGCAAGACCAACAAGACCATCGTCTTTGTCACCCACAACATCGCGGAGGCGGTGTTCCTGTCCGACCGCGTGGTGGTGCTGTCGCCCCACCCGGGCCGCGTGTCCGCCGTGATCGACATCGACATCCCGCGCCCCAGGCGGCGTGAGATCCGGGACACGCCCGCCTTCGGCGCGCTGGTCGCGAAGGTTCGCGGCAGTTTTGAGGGGGTGTGACCGCTTGACGGCCCTGAGAAAGTCGCTTTCCTCCCCCAAGATGGTCAACGCCGTGTGGGTTCTGGGTCTGATCGTGGTGTGGGAGATCGGCGCGACGGTGGTGGCGGGCATCAAGCGCACGCCGGAGAACGTGCTGCCCCACCTGTACCAGATTCTGTTCTCGGTGTTTGACACGCACAAAGTCAACGGCACCCAGACGGCCCTGGAAATCGTGATGGCGAACGCCGGGATCACCCTGATGCGGGCCATGATCGGTTTCACGCTGGGCGCGGCGGTCGGCTTCCTGCTGGCGCTTCTGATGAGCCTTTACAAGGCGGTGGAGAAGACCCTCTTTCCCTACCTGATGATCATCCAGATGATCCCGATCCTGGGCATGGCCCCGATCGTGCTGGCGCTGACCAAGTCCATCGACAAGAGCCGCATCGTGATCGCCGCCATCCTGACGTTCTACCCGGTGGCCACCAACACGCTGGCCGGTTTCAAGGCGGTGGAGCGCGAAAAACGGGAGCTGATGTACTCGCTGGCTGCCAGCCGCTTCGAGGTGTACCGCAAGCTCCTGATTCCTTACTGCATCCCCTACCTGTTCACGGGCCTCAAGATCGCGGCGCCGATGGCCATCACCGCCTCGATCCTCGTGGATACGCTGCAGGGCGGCGGCGGCCTGGGCTGCATGATGAGCCAGTCCCTGAAGCACGCGATGACCATCTACGTGTTCTGGCAGATCGTGTTTCTGAGCGCCATCGTCGGCATTCTGAGCTATCAGGTGATGGCGGCGCTGGAGAAGTGGGCCTCCCCCTACCGCCGGAATCCCAGGAACGCCATACCGGTCAAGCCGAGGGAGATTGTGCCATGAAGACCAGAAAGCTCTCCTGGGAATCGGTTTCCACGGTGCTCTACCCGGTCGCTTTCGGCGTTCTGATCGTCGTCATGTGGCAAACCGAGCTTTTGCAGAGGATTCTGGGGGCCGACACCTTCACCTTGCCGCTGCCGGGGCGCATCCTGACCATCATCCGGGACAATTTTCCCGCCATCATGGTCAATGTGCAGGCCACGGTGATCGTGGCGCTGGGCGGCCTGGCGCTGGGTTCGTTCTTCGGGTACCTTCTGGGCGTCATCGCGGCCATCTTCACCAAATGGGGCAAAGGCGGCCTGACCCTCGCCTCCGCGTTCAACGCGATCCCCATCATCGCCATCGCGCCAATCCTGAACAACCTGACGAAGGACTTCAGCGAGAACGCCAACATTCGCAGCATGTTCGCGAAAATCCTGGTGGTCATGATCACCTCCACCGTGGCCATGAGCGTCAACGCCTACCGTGGCCTGACCGAACTGAAGCCCTTCTCCCTGGACCTGATGCACTCCTACGCGGCCTCGAAATGGCAGATCTTCTACAAGCTCCGCCTGCCCAACAGTGTGCCCTACGTGTTTACGGCGCTTCGGGTCAGCGTACCCGGCTCGGTCATCAGCGCGCTGGTCAGCGAATACTTCGCCGAATACATCATCGGCGTCGGCCGCCAGATCCGGGAGAACATCGTGCTGGCCCAGTACGCCACCGCCTGGGCATACATCGTGGTGGCCTGCGTCATCGGCATCCTGATGTACGCGGCGCTGCTCGTCTTTGAGAATATTCTTCTGAAGGGGCGCAGGTAGCCCACTTTCGGACAGAATAGAACCCCCAAGAAATCCAAATAAAGGGAGGACACGGAAAATGAAGCATGGAAGAAAGGGCACTCTCCTTCTGACGGTGGTCATGATTGTCATGATGCTCGTCGCGACTTCCGGCATGACCGCGCTGGCCGCGGGCTACGCCGCCGACGCCACCACGGAGCAGATCGTCAAGGACGCCGCCGCGCAGGGCAAGGTCGGCAACTGGGGCCTGGGCAACGAGTACGAAATTCAGGCGCTCCTGTCCAAGTACGGCCAGCCCACCACCTACCTCAGCCAGGCCTTCGACATGGACGGCTTTGACGACGACTCCATCCTCCTGGCCTCCGCCATGACCTACAATGAGCTGGGCCTGGTCAAAAACGCCTACCAGGGCGGCTACGGCTACGGCGACAAGGTCAAGTTCATCGACATGAACACCGAAGGCGTCGCGATGCTGGAGGACAACATCTTCACCACCAAAACCTTTGCCGAAGCCAACCCCAACACCGTCAAGGCGTTCATCGCAGCCTCCATGAAGGGCTGGGCCTACGCCTGCGCCAATCCGAAGGAAGCCGCCGAAATCGTCTACAAGTACGGCTCCTCCGTGTCCAGCGACCACCAGGCCTACATGGCGGACGAGGTGAAGAAGCTGGTGGAGACCGACACCGCCGGCGCCGCCGTCTCCGCCTACGGCAAGATGGATGAAAAAGCCATGCAGCAGACGCTGGACCTCGCCAAGACCTACATCAAGCTGTCCGACGCGGTGGCCGCCGACAAGCTGGCGACGCTGACCCTGGACGACATCCGCGACGCCTCCTATTGGGAGGAAGCCGCCAAGGAAGGCGCGACTTTTGGCGCGCCCGAGAAGGCCGACGTCACCATCCAGCTCAAGTGGCTGCCGCAGGCGCAGTTCATGGGCTACTACGTGGCGCTGGACAAGGGCTACTACAAGGATCTGGGCTTGAACGTCACCATCGTGCCCGGCGGCGGCGACATCTCCGAGACCACGGCCGTCTACACCGGCCAGGTGGACTTCGGCGTGACCTGGGTTTCCAACCTGATCGCGGCCAACGCCGGCGGCATGGGCCTGACCGAGGTGGCGCAGGTGTTCCAGCGCTCCGGCCTCGTCCTGGTGTACAAGATCGCCGAGTAAACCCGGACGCCCGCGAGGGGGTTAATCCCCCCCATTCCCGCAGGAAGAAAATGGGACAAGGCACAGCGGCAAGCGTAAAACCACCCGTCCGCGGGGATTGCGGAGCAATCCCCGCGGGGAGGCCGTCAAGGAGGCATTCGCATGGATCTTCTCATCAAAAACGGCACGATCGTCACGGCGGAGGAGATGTTCCCCGGCGACATCGCGGTGAAGGACGGCAAAATCGCGCTGATCGGGCATGCGCTCGATCTGCCGGCGGCCACGGTTGTGGACGCCGCGGGCAAGTACGTGCTGCCCGGCGCGATCGACGCCCATACCCACCTTGCGATGCCCTTTGGCGGCACCGTATCGGCGGACAGCTATCTCTCCGGTACGCGGGCGGCTGCCTGCGGCGGCGTGACCACGGTGTTTGACTACCCGATGCAGAGGAAGGGCATGGGCATTCTGGAAATCGTCGAGTAGCGGCGCGCGCTGTGCGACCCGGAGGCCTGCGTGGACTACGCGTTCCACTGTATCGTCACCGATCTCAACGGCGGAGCGCTGCTGGACGAATTTGAAGCGGCGGCCGCCTACGGCATCACCAGCTTCAAGTGCTTCATGGTCTATAAAAAGGAAGGCATGATGGTGGACGACGGTACCTTCATCAAGGTACTGCTCCGCGCCAAGGAAGTCGGCGCGATCACCAACATTCACGCCGAGAACCCCGACGTGATCGATATGAACATCGAGCGCTTTCTGAAAGAGGGGAAGACCTCCGCCTGGTACCACTACCTGTCCCGGCCCGAGTTCGTCGAGGCCGAGGCCGACAAGCGGGCCGTCCACTGGGCCAAGTCCGTGGACGCCCCGCTCTACATTGTACACATGGCCGACTGGGAGGGCCTGGAGGCCGCGCTCGAAGCCAAGCGGGCGGGCGCGAAGATCTTCGTGGAGACCTGCCCGCAGTACCTGGAGTTCACTTCCGACGTCTACAAGCGCCCGGACGGCCGCAACTTCGTCTGCTCACCGCCCATCAAAGGCGAGGAAAGCCGGGCGGCCCTGTGGAAGGCGGTTGCGGACGGTTCCATCGACACCGTCGCCACCGACCACTGCCCCTTCATGCGTTACGAGAAGGACTGGGGCAAGGACGACTTCACCAAAATCCCCAACGGCTGCGCGGGACTGGAAAACCTGTACCCCTACATGCTCTCCGCCGCCAACGACGGGAAGATCACCTTCCCCCGGGCCGTGCAGCTTTGCGCCGCGAATCCGGCGAAGATCTTCGGCTGCACGCAGAAAGGCTCCCTCACGGTGGGCAAGGACGCGGACATCGTGCTCTACGACCCGGAGAAGACCTTCACCGTCTCCGTCTCGAACATGCACTCGGACTACGACCACACCATCTGGGAGGGCAAGACCTTCCGCGGCTATCCGGTCAAGACGTTCGTGCGCGGAACGCTGGTGTACGACGAAGGCGCGTTTGTCGGCAAGCCCGGCTACGGCCAGTTTGTCAAACGCGCCCCGGTCATGCGATAAGACAAGGAGGGATGGACGTGCGAAGCATTTACAGCCAGATCGCGCTCCGGGATGAAGCGGGCGGCTGCCTTCTGTGCGATGGCGCGCCCTGTTCCGCCGCCTGCCCGTATGGCATCGACGCGGCCAGGGCCATCCGCTCGGTCCGGTTTGAAAACACGGCGGGCGCGGCGCTGGAACTGCCCAACCCGCTGCCATGCAAAACCTGCGCCGGGCGGCCCTGCATCGGCGCTTGCCTTAAAAAGCGCACCGGCCGGGCCGTCGCCATCGACGAAATCCTGATGCGGACTGCGGGCGTCCGTCAGGAGACCCCAAAATCCGACCTTTCCATCGAATTCTGCGGCGTCAAGTGCGAAAACCCGTTCTTTCTGTCCTCCTCGATCGTCGCGAGCGGTTACGAGATGATTGCCCGGGCGTTCCGGATGGGCTGGGCGGGCGCGGCGTTCAAGACCATCGGCCTCTTCGTCCCGGACGAGGTGTCGCCCCGGTTTGACGCGCTCCGCAAGGAAACCACGCCGTTTCTCGGCTTCAAAAACATTGAGCAGATATCCGAAAAGCCCATCGGCGAAAACCTCGCCGCCATCCGGCGGCTGAAGGCGGAGTTCCCCGAAAAGGTGATCATCGCCTCCATCATGGGCCGGAGCGAGGAGGAGTGGACGGAACTGGCCCGGCTCATGACCGGCGCGGGCGCGGACATCATCGAATGCAACTTCTCCTGCCCCCACATGGCCGCGGACGGCCTGGGCGCGGACGTGGGCCAGAACCCGGAGCTGGTCGCGGCCTTCACCCGCGCGGTGCGGCGCGGCACCCGTCTGCCGGTTCTCGCCAAGATGACGCCCAACCTGGGCAACATGGAGCCGCCCGCCATCGCCGCGCTGGACGCCGGCGCCAGCGGCATCGCGGCCATCAACACCATCAAAAGCGTCATGAACGTCAACCTCGACACCTTTGCCTCCGGCCCGGACGTCGCGGGCGTGACCAGCGTGGGCGGCTACTCCGGAAAAGCGGTCAAGCCCATCGCGCTCCGGTTCATCCAGTCGATGAAGCAGAACGCGCGGCTGAAAAACGCACCCGTCAGCGGCATGGGCGGCATCGAAACCTGGCGGGACGCGGCGGAATTCATCGCCATGGGGTGCGAGAACATTCAGGTGACCACCGCCGTCATGCAGTACGGCTACCGGATCATTGCGGACATGATTTCAGGCCTTGAGCTGTATCTGGACGCCCGGGGCATGGCCAGCGTCAAACAGCTGGTGGGGCAGGCACTGCCCCGCATCGTCCCGGCGGACGATCTGGACCGGGAGACCATCTGTTACCCGAAATTTGACCGCGCCCGGTGCGTGGGCTGCGGGCGCTGCCGCGTCTCCTGCGATGACGCCGGCCACCAGGCGCTCCGGCGGGATGAGCGCGGCGCGCCCATCCTCGACGCCCGCAGGTGCGTCGGCTGCCACCTGTGCGTCACCGTCTGCCCGGTGGAGGCCATCGCGCAGGGGGTACGCGTCAAAAAGCGGACGGCGGAAGCAAAATGCATCTAATGATAAGCAACAAGGGGGAATTGACGTGGTATCGTGCAGCCTGGCCAGGATGGAAGACAAAATCAGGACCTTTGGGACGTTTGGCGACACCGGAAAGGGCGGCGTCACGCGGTTTTCGCTGTCTCCCGAGGCGCTCGCCGCCCGGGCGGAGTTTAAAAAGCGGATGGAGGCCATCGGCGCGACCGTCGTGACCGACGACATGGCCAATCTGTACGCCACGCTGCCCGGCTCCGAGGCGCTGCCCGCCATCCTGACGGGTTCCCACCTGGATTCGGTGAAAAAAGGCGGCAATTACGACGGTGTGCTGGGCGTCCTGTCCGCAATGGAGGCGCTGGAGACAATCGCCCGCGAAAGGGCGCCCCACCGCCACCCGCTGACCGCCATCGTCTGGACCAACGAGGAAGGCGCAAGGTACGAGCCCGCGATGATGTCCTCCGGCGTGGTCTGCGGCAAGTTCGAAAAGGAGAAGATGCTGGCTTCCGTCGCGAAAGACGTGCCCGGCCTGACCTTCGGCGAAGCGCTGGCAAAGAGCGGCTATGTCGGGGACGCGGCCAACCGCCTGTCGCCCAAGAAGCATCTGGCGCTGATTGAACTGCACATCGAGCAGGGTCCGGTACTGGAGGCGGAGGGCTTCGACATCGGTGTGGTCGAGGGCGTCTGCGGCATGGTCAATTACGAGTTCACCTTCATCGGCCAGGCCGACCACGCGGGCACCACGCCCATGAAGTACCGCAAGGATGCGCTCTACGCCGCCGTCAAGACCATCCAGTACCTGCATGACGAGCTGGACGAGCTGGACCCCGCGCTGGTCTACACCACCGGTAAGATCTCCGCCCACCCCAACATCCACACCATCATTCCCGACGAGGTCAAGTTCACGCTCGACGCTCGGCATTATAACCCCGACGTCCTGCGCCAGGTGCTCGCGATCATTGAAAAGATCCCCGCCGAAGTTGTCGGGTGCAAGGCCAGCCATCAGGAGGCCTGGTCCCGCAGGTCCGTCGCCTTCTCCCGCGAGCTGGTCGACATCATCGAAAAGAGCGCCCAAAAGGCCGGCTACACAAACAAACGCATGTTCAGCGGTCCCGGCCACGACGCCCAGTACGTGGCGGACGTGATCCCCACCGCCATGATCTTCGTGCCCTCCGTGGACGGCCACAGCCACTGCGAGCTGGAGTTCACCCCCACCGAGGCCTGCTGCAAGGGCGTCAACGTGCTGATCCAGACGCTTCTGGCCATCGACCGGCAGATGTAAACGCCGGAGTGCGCATGTCCGGGGCACCGCGCCGCAAGACCACCCGCCAGGCGGGTGATCCCCCCGGGCCCTGCGCAACAAAGAAAATGTCCGCGAAATGCGGACATTCAGACCATCAACAAAGGCGCTCAGCCCTGTCGGGTTGGGCGCAAATTTTATG
>CALGYL010000374.1 GCA_937934775.1 uncultured Clostridia bacterium | reverse complement strand
TTCAAGGCAGAACTGTTGTCGGGCACTGGGCCGATCACCGTTCGAATCAACTCGCCGGGCGGCGACTGCATTGCGGCATCGCAGATCTACACCATGCTCATGGACTACCCCTCCGACGTCACCGTGAAGATTGATGGCATTGCCGCGTCTGCCGCATCCGTCATCGCCATGGCGGGCACGAAGGTCTGCATGTCGCCCACGAGCATCATGATGATCCATAATCCCCTCACGGTTGCCATGGGCGACAGTGAGGAAATGCGAAAAGCCATTCAGCTTCTGGACGAAGTGAAGGAGTCCATCATCAACGCTTACGAGATCAAAACCGGGCTTTCACGCGTTAGGCTCAGTCATCTCATGGACGGAGAGACATGGATGAACCCCAAAATGGCGCTGGAACTCGGCTTCTGCGACGAGATCATGTATCAGCAGGAGAGCGATGCGCCCGTGAAGCTTGAGGACAGCTTCACATACTCCCGCCGGGCGGTTACGAACAGCCTGCTGGACAAGCTGAAAACCCGGATCCCCAAACCCGACAACCGAGTGAAAGCGGCAGACCTGGAGCACAGGCTGTCGCTACTCAATCATTAGGAGGTATAACATGAATCAGATTCTCGCCCTGCGCGAAAAGCGCGCAAAGCTGTGGGACACCGCGAAGGCATTTCTGGACACCAAGCGCGGCACCGACGGCATGATCTCCGCCGAGGACAATGCCACCTATGAGAAGATGGAAGTCGACGTGGTCAGCCTGGGCCGTGAGATCGACCGGCTGGAGCGTCAGTCCATCATCGACCGCGAACTGAACGCGCCCACTTCGAAGCCGCTGACCGGCGCGCCTCTTACGGATACCGGAACCGTAAAGTCCGGAAAGGCCACAGACGAGTACCGGAGCGCCTTCTGGCGCGTCATGCGCGATAAGGCGGTGCCCTACGAAATCACGAACGCGCTGAAGATCGGCCAGGACGATCACGGCGGCTATCTGGCGCCCGACGAGTACGAGCGCACACTGGTCGAAGCGCTGGAAGAGCAGAACATCTTCCGCCAGCTGGCACATGTGATCACCACCTCCTCCGGTGATCGGAAAATCCCGGTGGTTGCCTCCAAGGGCAACGCGGCGTGGATTGACGAGGAAGCGCAGTACCCTGAGAGCGACGATACCTTCGGCATGATCTCCATCGGTGCGTACAAGCTGGCCACCATGATTAAGGTGTCGGACGAGCTCTTGCACGACAGCGTGTTCAATGTCGCCAGCTACATCGCCAAGGAGTTCTCCCGCCGCATCGGCGCGGCCGAGGAGGAAGCCTTCTTCATTGGCAACGGCACCGGCAAGCCCACCGGCATTCTGAACGCCACGGGCGGCGCGGAGGTTGGGGTAACCACAGCCAGCGCGACCGCCATCACCTTCGACGATGTGATGGATCTTTTCTACTCGCTACGCGCGCCGTACCGCAGGAATTCCGTATTCATCATGAACGACACCACGGT
>CALGYL010000373.1 GCA_937934775.1 uncultured Clostridia bacterium | reverse complement strand
GACGTAGCCAAGGAAGCTTCCGACATGATCCTGACCGACGACAACTTCGCCTCCATCGTCAATGCGGTGGAAGAGGGCCGCGCGGTCTACCGCAACATCCGCAAGTTTGTGGTCTACATCTTCAACTCCAACATGCCCGAGGCCGTGCCCTTTGTGGCCTACCTGTTCTCCCGCGGCGCGATCCCGCTGCCGCTGACGATCATGCAGATCCTGTCCATCGACCTCGGCACCGACATGGTGCCCGCGATCGCGCTGGGCGCGGATCTGCCCGAAAAGGGCATCATGGATCTGCCGCCCCGCTCCCAGAAGGAGCCGCTTCTGAACCGGCGCCTGATGGTCAAGGCCTTCCTTTGGTATGGCATCATCGAATCCGCCATCGCCATGCTGGCCTACTACTTCCTGAACAACCGCCTGGGCTGGCCGAACGTGCCGCTGGCCGCCTCCGGCACCGGCTACGCGATGGCCACCACCATGACGCTGGCCGCGATCGTCTTCGCGCAGATCGGCGTGGTGTTCGCCTGCCGCACCGACAGGTTCTCGGCCTTTACGGCGGGACTGACCTCCAACAAGCTGATCCTGGTCGGCGTTGCCACCGAGATCACGCTGATCAGCCTGATCATGTACCTGCCGCCGCTGCAGAAGGTGTTCGGCACCGCGCCGCTGGGCTTCGCGGAATGGGCATTCCTGATCTGCGTGCCGCTTGTGGTACTGGGCCTGGATGAAATCCGCAAAGCGATCATTCGCCTGTTTACACGGCGCTCGATAACCAATTGAGGGAGGAACGCATATGAAAATCATCATCGTGGGCTGCGGGCGCATCGGCTCGGGTCTGGCGCAGGCGCTGGACAAGGCCGGGCACGAGATCTACGTGATCGACTCCAATCCCGCCGCGTTTGCAAATCTGAATCCCGCCTTCAAGGGCAAGACCATCGAGGGCATCGGCTTTGACCGGGACGTACTTTTAAAGGCCCGCATTGACCGCGCCGACGCGGTGGCGGCGGTCACCTCCAGCGACGAGTCCAACGCGGTCATCGCGCAGCTGGCGCGGGAAGCCTACCGCGTGCCCAAGGTGGTCGCCCGCATGTACGACCGCCAGAAGGCCGAAATCTACCGCCGCCTGGGCGTTCTGACGCTGTCGTCCACCACCTGGGGCATCCGCAGGGCCATGGACCTGATCAACTATTCACCGCTCAACACCGTTTTGAGCCTGGGCAGCGGCGATGTGGATCTGGTGGAAATCGAAGTGCCGGCGCTGCTCATCGGCCGCCAGGTGCGGGAGCTGATGCTGTCGGGCGAAGCGATCGTCTCCGCCATTGACCGCGGCAACAAGACCTTCATCCCCACCATGGGCACCACCTTCGAAAAGGGCGATCTGGTCTACGTATCGGTCGCCACCCAGTCCATCGGCCGCCTCAAGCGGCTGCTGGGCATGGAATGAGCAAAAGGAGGAGCGCGCAATGAACGTCATGATCGTAGGCGCGGGCCAGGTCGGAGATTATCTGGCATCGCTTCTTATGGAAAGAGGACATAAGGTAACCGTGATCGAGCAGCGGGAGGCCCGCCTGTCCGCCCTCAAGCGCGACCTGCCCGAGGAGTCCATCGTGCTGGGCAATGGCACCGACCCCAAGGTGCTGGAAGCCGCCGGCATCCGGAACATGGACGTGCTGGCCGCCGTCACCGGCGCGGACGAGACCAACCTGGTCATCTCCACGCTGGCCCGGTTCGAGTTCGGCATCCGCCGCGTGGTGGCCCGCGTCAACAACCCCCGCAACAACTGGCTGTTCAACCCGTCCATGGGCGTGGACCTGGGCGTCAATCAGGCGGACCTGATGGCCCGCGTGGTGGCCGAGGAGATGTCCATGGGCGACATGATGACGCTGCTCAAGCTGCACCGCGGCCAGTTTTCGCTGGTCGAGCGCAAGGTGGACCAGGAATCCCCCGCCATCGGCGTAAAACTGCGGGACCTCAACCTGCCGCTGGAGTGCGTGCTGGTGGCCGTCATCCGCGACGCCAACCTGACGATCCCCCGCGGCGATACGGTTCTGGCGGCGGGCGACGAGGTAATGGCCATCGTGCACGACAGCCATCTGGAAGTGCTGGCTCAGATCCTGGGCCCGGCAAAGAGTGAATCCTGAAACGTCGAAACTTCCTCCGGATGTTTCAGCGCGAAAAATATCAAACCCCTTGCAGATTATTCGATGCGTATGAAAAAGCCGCGTGCGCCTGAAATTCTCCGGAATTTCCGTTCGGCGTACCGACCGGCGGAAGTGTTTGGGCAACCAGTGTCTGCACTGGTTGCCCAAACGCGTTTCCGTCGCACCGGCCGCCGGAAACGAACGAATGACACGACGGGGTATGGCCGTGCGGCGGCGCGGTATACTGATGCGTATCCGATAATTTTTTCGGGCGCTGTTGAATTTCGTACGCGACCCGTCGATATAAAGAACTGCGGAGATTATCCTCCGCTTTGTATAGGAAACCGGAGGGGCGCATTATGAACCTTGTAGCCTCTGCCATATTGCGGGGCATGATCGGCGCTTCGTCCGCGGCGGACGTGCCCGGTGTTCCCGGAAACCGGCGAAACAAAGGCCGGAGCGATGCTCCGGCTTCGGAAAACGCCGCGGGAAATACCGGAGACACCCTGCGGACCGCCTTTGACGGTGAGGACGCGCGCGAAGCCATAAAAGGAACCCAAACCCAGGCCGGGTTGCAGGAAAAATCACAGGATCAGGAAAGCGAAGGATCGAACCCGTTCCGCGCCAAGGCGAACGGCACAGACTCCGTCCGGATTTCCGACGCGGGGCGGTCGGCTAAAAACGCGTATAGCGCGCAGGGCGCGGCGCAGGATGGCACAAAATCCGCAATGACCGGGCGGAATCTGTCGATCAAAGTATAACGGCCTGCGCTTCGTACGCCGAACCGGGCGCACGGCTCCATCGCTGTGTCAAATTGGCCCCGGCTGGAGCGCGCGGCAGGAGGGATGGGCATGGTTATTCTGGCGCTGACGGTGCGGCTGCACGCGCCCTGGTGTCATTCACTGAAGGACAAGCGCTCCGAAGTCAAAATGCTCCTGTCCCGGCTGCGCAACAAGTTCAATCTGTCCGCCGCGGAAACGGGCGAGCAGGATCAACTGTGCCTGATCGAACTGGGCATCGTCGCCATCGCGGCGAATGCCGCCCAGGCGGATTCCATCGCGGAGACGGTGCTGGGCTTCCTTCAGGCCAACACCGAAGCGGAGATTCTCCACATAGAGCAGGAACTTCGCTAAGCAATACACCAATATCCCGATAGACGTAGGAGTCCGGCGCTTTCGCGCCGGACTCCTCAGACCATCAACAAACAGCCACTTTCCGGAAGAACCGGGAAGTGGCCGTTTG
>CALGYL010000372.1 GCA_937934775.1 uncultured Clostridia bacterium | reverse complement strand
GAGATGCCTAAGTGACTGGAGTTCAGACGTGTGCTCTTCCGATCTGCTCCACCCGCGAGAAGCTGGCCGAAGCGCGTGGGACTGGGCGCAAGGCGCGGAATATCTACGGCGCGCTGGAGCCGGGCGAGGAACAGACGCCGGATGTGGTGGCGCTGCCGCAGGACGAACGCTGGCGGAAGTCGGCGCTCAAGAAAGCGAAGGACAAGGAACCTACGCTGGACTGGAAGGCGAACGGGAAGCCCAGCGAAGCCTTTTTGGCTCGCGGCATGGAGATTAACAATCGCATGGCCAAATAGGCCAAGGAATTTGAGGAGGGTAACGGCATGGAAAAGGCGGCGACAAGCTTCGGGGAGAGCAGGGAAAACAGGCTGGCGGAGTTGATCAAGGCGCACATCAAAGAGACGGGCGGGAGCATTCAGGCGGTGGCGGACGACATCGGACTCTCCCGGCCAACGGTAACGCTGTACCTGAATGGCAAGTACGACAGCGACCCGCGCAATGTGGAAGAAAAGCTGGCGGATTACCTGGAGCGTGAAACGGGCATGAGGATCGACGCCGGGGTAAGCCGCCCGCAGGTGCGCAAGCCCAGCGGGGCGCTCACCTGCCGGGACGCGCTGGCGGTGCTCAGCCTCTGCGATCAGTGTTCCCAGCTTCGGCAGTTGGGCGTGATCGTCGGGCGGTCGGGTGTGGGCAAGACGCACAGCCTGCGGAGGTACGCCGCCAGCAATAAACGCGTGGCCTACGTGGAATGCAGCGACGCCATGGGCCTTCGGGACTTGGCGGAGGCGATCGCGGACGCGCTGGGCCTACCGCTGATCAGCGGAAACATCTACGGCATGGTCAAGGCGATCCGGAACTTCCTCAATACGAACAAGGAATGGCTCCTGATCATCGACGAGGCGGACAAGCTGGCGAGCAAGGACACCTTCAAGAAGATGGAGATGCTGCGCAACATCAAGGATCAGGCGGACGTTGGAATGGTCATCGCCGGGGAGGAACGGCTTGGCGATCTTCTGGCGCAGCCGGAACTTGAGCGCATGGTGAACCGGGTGGACTGCTACGCCCGCCTGTCCGGCCTGAGCGCCGACGAGGCCCGGAAGTACATCCTGAGCTACGGCGCAGAGGCTGACGAGGAAGCACTGAACGAGTTGGTCAGCCGGGCGACAGGTTCAAGGTTCGGATGCTTCCGGCTGCTAGATCGGACAATGAACGCGGTACTGAGGGTGCTCAACGGGCAGAGCGAGACGCGGATCACCGCCGAGGTCATCCGGGAGGCTTCCGAAATGATGTTGATCCGGTAAGCGTTACCGGGGCGTTTTAACGGGGCGACGGGCGTTAGGAGGGCAACGGAATGGAACAGGAAAGGAAGATCAGCGGCGCGCAACGGGGCGCGATCTTCGCGCTGGCGAGGGTGGCCGGGCTGGACGATGACGCGCTGCACGACAACGTGCGCTGGGTAACGGGGTCAGAGAGCATCGCGGCGCTGACGAGCCTACAGGCGGGCAAGGTCATCGAGGCACTCAAGCGCATGACCGGGCAGGACGCGCCGGTGGGCATGATGACGGACGGCCAGCGGCGGAAGATGTACAACCTTTGCCGGGAGCTGGGCTGGGTGAAGGAGGTTGGCGAGCTGGACGTAAAGAGGCTGGAAGGGTTCGTCCGGAAACGGTTCGGAGTATCGAAGCTCCAGTGGGTGAATGTGGACACGGCGACCAAGATTATCAACGCGCTGAACGCGATGGTCAATCGGGCGCTGAGCAAGGAGAAGGCGTAGGGCGAGAGGCGCGAATTATTTGAAAATGGATGCTACAGAAGACAAGGGAGGGTATGAGATGGGCGAATACGATGTGGCGGCGGGGGTTCGGCTTCAGGCGGCGCGCGAGGCGATGGGCGTAAGCCAGGGGGACATGGCGAAAGAGCTTGGGTGGGAACGGCTCCTTGTCAGGGCGCTGGAGAGTGGGAACACGGTTTTCAGCGACGAGATGGCCAAAGATGTTCAGGAGCGGTATAACATCAACGTGGCATGGCTTCACGGCGAGGATGCGCCCATGTTCCTTGAGAAGGAAACGCCCGCGCCCATGGCCCCCAGGCGTTTCAACTTCAACGAAGAGCTTACGATATTCGGGATTGAGAACCTTCCCCAAAGCGTTGGGCGCGAATCCAGGGAGGATAGCGAGGCATCGGCGATACGGCGCGCACGCGAACGGGAGTTTGACGATTGCGTGATGCAGCACATCGGCCACAATTCGAATGCGGCTATGGACATTACGACAAAGGCTCTTGACATGCAAGGCGCTGCCGAACTGGAATTCTTCGAACAAGGCATGATGTTCGGCGCGCGGATGGTGTTCAACCTTCTTGCCGGAAAGCGTGGGTTCCTTGCGTCGTAAGGGTGAACCGCGCTGGACTTCTTCCCCGCCAGTTTCAGCTGGCGGGGAGGCTGCATTTTGGGAATTTCCGGGCGGAGAGTGCCCGATCAATAAAACATGCCTGTACACACGTGTGCACAGTGGCAAGCGCGGGCGACCGGGCAAAATGCGATGGAATGGCCATATGATGCGAAAACGCGCCAGAATGGCATTTATGAGGCTTTGGAGTGGGAGGGCGTTTTGATGGGCTTGAAACAGGAAATCGTGGCGCTCTATATCGGGTACGTTGAAACCCGTCGGGCGTGGGAAGAGGAAGTGGCCGTGGTCACCAGGTTATCGGACATTGACGAGGAAGAGAAAGCGGCGCTGCTTTCCGATTATAAAGCCGCGATCGAGAGCGTTCACAGCATGATGGCGGATCGCAGCGCGCACGTTGTCCAGGCCGCTATTTCTCAAGCGGAGATAGATGAAGGAATAGGGGCCATCCTGGGCGACGCCGCGCGGCAACCGGAGCTTTCCAAAAAGCTGAAGGCGTTGGCGGAGGCCGTTTCAAGGCTCTATGTCTCAGTATCTGATAAGCCCTGGACAGACGCCGCCACAATCGGCGCGGACGTTTTAGAGCCGGAGCTTCAAGGATGGAACGACGATCTGAGCGCGTTTCACATGGTTCATTGAACTGGTTGGGGTATTGGGAACAAAAGCCGACTGATACAGTGGAGGAGGAAAGCGACGATGCAAGCCAAGACGCGAGCCGAGATCAGAGCCGAGGACTTCCCCGATACGCTTCGGGGCCTGGTTGAGAAGATCGGAATAGCGGCCACGTTGGAAGTCATGGGCGAGCTTGGCGGCTCGCAAATGTACATCGCGAAGCCGGAGAGCGTCTTTCAAAGCGTGGAGCGGCGAAACCGGGACGCGGAAATCCGGGCGGAATTCAATGGGTACAATCGGCGCGGCCTTGCCAGAAAGCACGGCCTGACCGAAGAACAGGTTCGGCGGATTCTGAAAAGACACCCAACCGGACGATAAGAAAGGATCGATACGATGACGCCGAAACAGGAGATCAACGACAGCTACGACCTGTGGCTGAAGAACGAAAAGGCTTTCCGCCTGACGATCGACGCGATCAGCAAGGACACGCGGTATACGGGCACGTATAAAACCGAACTGATCAATCAAAAAAGGGCAGAAATGGCCGCAGCTCGAACCCGCGCTTTCGACGCAATGGTATACACCGTCCAAAAGGTGAAGACGTGGTGGCAGGGGCAGCTGGCAGCGATCGAAAGGGCCAAGGTATCCGGCGAATACCAGGCGCGTTTTGCAAACACGATCCGCACAATCGAGCTGAGCGGAAAGCGAATGGAAAAGGGCCTCCTGCGTGAGATCATGGCGCCTTTCGGGCGTGACCTGATGGCACGGGCGGCGTTCGAAGGCGCGCTAGCTTCCGTCTCCTATGATTCGGTAGAGTCGATCAATCTTCTTGAAGCGGTCTTCGGCACGGCGGTCGAGTTTTCCAAGCTGGGGAAGCGGTTGGACGGACTGATCAAACTCATCGAGGCGATCCGAAACTCCAAAGACCTGGACGCCAACAAAGACGCATTCAATCAGATGGATCTTGATATGGCGTTGAATCGCTGGAACGACGAGCTGACCGAATTTGATCCGGGAAAGCCCACCGAGGCAAAGCTCGAAGGCTTGCAAACCTGATGAAGCCCGCGAGGCTGGGGCGGCGCTCCTTCCACGGTCGAATCGCTCAGACCGGCTTTCAACAGTCGCCCCGGCATTTGGGAAGCCTGACGCCCGCACAGCGGCGCGGGCTTCCCTTATTCATTTTAGGAGGATTAAACGATGGAGTATGATGCTGAGATTTGCCGCGAGAGGCTTTGCGAGCTTGCCGATGTTTTGGGCGTTCCAAAGTCGAAACTACCGGTTGTGGCCAAGCTCGCTGACGGAATCGTAATAGACGTTCACGCGCCGGACGCAATCGACAAAATGAGAGCGGAACTCGATAAAATCTTTACCGAAGTTCCGGAGCTTAAAATGAACAGGCCTTCGAGTTGGCGATAGAGGTGATGGCATGGAAGACCTTCTCAAGGATGTAACGCCGGACATGCTTTCCGGCATTGGGCAAGAGATCGCCAAAACCATCGGTATGGAAGCGGCGCTGAAGCTGTTTGCGAGGTTCGGCGGTGTTCCGGTCTACATGCCGAAGATTTCTATTATAAGAGCACGAGCGCGCGCAGAACAAATTCGAACTGAATTCAAGAATGGCGAAAGTACCCGCGACCTAGCGAAGCGCTATCACGTGAGCATGCGGATGATTGAGCGCGTTATCAGCAAATCAGGTGGACTAAGAAAGTATAAAAATGACCGGAGGGAAAAAGCATGATCGACGCAGGGCAAGTGATCTCCTATTTGGATTTGGATAGCAAAGGATTCAACAGCGGGATGAAGTCCGCCCTGGCCGCGATCAAAGACCTGGGGAATTCGGCGCTTCCGGTATCGTCTCGCATCTCCGGGCTGGGCGGCGCTATGTCGCAGACTGGACGCGACGCGTCCGCGCTGACTCTAGCCCTCGCCGCGGTAGGAACCGTGGCCTTCTCTTCTGCCGCTTCGCTGGATACCGCCGCCCGGAAGATATCGACCGTGGCGGATATGTCCATTCTGTCCCTGGACGGCATCAAAGACAGCGCCCGCGCCCTGGGGGACGAACTGCACGTCATGCCCGGAGAAGTGGCGGCGGGCATGTACGACCTGATCAGCGCCAACGGCGACACGGCGAACGCGATGGATTACATGCGCATCGCGGGCAAGGCGGCGGTGGGCGGTTTTGCGGAACAGGCGGTGGCCGTGGATGGCCTGACGACCGTGCTCAACGCCTACGGCGAAACCGGATCGGCGGCCATGCAGCGGGTTTCTGATGAAATGCTGACCGCCCAGAACTACGGCAAAACGACGCTGGGCCAGATCGCGGCGTCGATCGGCAACGTGATCCCGCTGGCCGCGCAGTTGCAGGTTCATACCGACGAGCTGTTCGGCTCTCTCGCCGTGCTGACCAAGATGGGCATCGGCACGTCCGAAGCCGTGACCGGGATGAAGGGCGCGTTCAGCGGCATCATCAAGCCGACCACCGAAGCGAGCAAGCTCGCCAAAGAACTGGGGCTGGACTTCTCTTCGATGGCGCTTCAGTCCAAGGGCCTGATCGGCTTTTTGACGGATGTTACCACGAAGACGGGCGGCTCCACTGAGAAGATGGCTCAGCTTTTCGGCAGCGTGGAAGCGCTGAATTCCGTGCTCGCCCTGACCAGTGCGCAGGGACAAAAAGAGATGACCGGCGCGATGGCCGCCATGCGCAGTTCGGCGGGCGCAACCGACAAGGCGTTTGAGACAATGACTGATGGCCTTGAAGGATCGATCGAATCGGCGAGGGTGGCCTTTGCCAACGCCGGAAGCGAGGTTGGAGAGAGCTTCGCGCCGGCTGTTCAGTGGGCCACGGACGGCGTTACCGACCTTACCCGCGCTTTCGCGGCGCTGTCCCCTGAAACCAGGAGCACGATCGTCAATGTCGCGGCGGTCGGCGCGGCCCTTGGCCCGGTATTGATCGTCTCTGGAAAACTGGTTTCGTCAATTGGTGAGATCGGCAAAGGCGTTGGATTCCTCAGCAACATGGTGGGCGGAGGCGGAACCCTTGCGCTGATCGCGGCGGGCTTGGCGGGGATTACCACCGGGGTTATTGCCCTGAATGAATACATGGACAGCCTGAGCGGAGAGAGCAAGATCAAGGCCTCTTTCGAGACGGTGCGCGTTGATACGAAGGCCATTGATACCGCCATCAGCAACGCGCAGTCTACAACCTACAATCTGGAACTGCTTGCGAACGCAAAAATAGCGCTGTCCAGCGACAGCGAAAGCCTCAATACCCAGATCGTCCAATGGCTGACGGACGGGAAGGCTGAGACTGAAAAACAGAAAAAGGACTACCAGAGCAAGGCGGAAGAAGTTGTGGCGCCAGTATTCGACGCCATTCAAGCGGCGTTTGACGCGAAGAAGGCGACGCTGGATCAGCAGCTTTCCAACGGCATCATTGACAAGAAAACGTATGACGCCCGGCTCGCCGAACTGAAGTCTACCACCGATGCGACGAAGACAAGCCTGGACGCCGAATCTCAGGCATATATCGGCTATGTGCTGACCTTGGCCTCGCAGGGAACGAAGCCCACGGAGGCCCAGCTTGACAAGCTGGAAGAGCTGCGAGATAAGATCGTCTCGGTGGGCGACAGCATCCTTGAGGCCCAGAATACAGCCCTTCAGGCGGCTAAGGCGAGCTATACCGCGACCAAGGCGGGCGTGGGTACCAAAGAAGATATCGTGGTAGGCGTCAAATACTTGCAGACCACGACGGAAGAAAAGCAGTCTGCGTTGCAGACCCGCCATGATGAGATCATGGCGGATTTGCAAAAATCATGGGATGAGGCCGGAAAGTCGAAGCACCCGATCGAGGCGCGCATGGCGATCGAATTCCAGATGGATCAGGAGAACAAGGGCTACGAAGAGCAGAAAAAGAAGCTGCAAGAGGAATACTCGAAGCTGCTTTCTGAGATGATCGACGGCCTTGCTACGGAGTACCCTGAACAGGCCGAGAAGCTTAAAGAGGTCATGAAGAAGCAAAACCTCGTTGAGCGGCTGACGCAGGCCATGGGCGACGTGGGAAGCGATAATCCGGAAGTCGCGAATGCCGGGCAGAAGATGCTGGACAGCATCTATGAAACGTTGAATAACGGTGAAAAGAACTTCACCGGGAACAACGCTTGGGCGATGACCGCGGTTGATGATCTGAAAGGGCAGATCGGGGACACGATCAAAACTTCTGACTTTTCGGGTATCTTTGGGGACTTCTCCACGGCCATAAACTCAGGCGCGCTTACCGGGCTTGACGTTTCAGGGGTCGGGGATACGCTGAAGAGCCTGATTACTGCATACGATCTGACTGGCGACGGGAAGACAGTGGGCGAGCAGCTGATCACCGGCGAGATCGCGGGGATCACGGAGGGCAAGGATAACCTGAATACGGCGATTCTTGACGCTGTAAACGCTGGAAACAAGACGCTTACCGACGCGCAGGGCATTCATTCGCCTTCGACCGTATGGAAGGGCTACGGTATTAACCTGATGTCCGGGCTGGCGGAAGGTATCGAGACGGGCAGAATCCGCGTGGACATACAAACCGCGCTCATGAGCATCGGGCTAAAAGAGGCAGGGAAAGACAGCATCCAAGGGCTGATCAACGGCGCGGAAGCAAAGCGCGATTCGCTTCTCGCGGAATATAAGTCTCTGGCCAGGGCCGCTATTCAGGCGGCGCGCCATGAGATGGGCATTGCGTCGCCCTCCAAGGTATTCGCGGAGATTGGCGGATTCACCGTGGCGGGGTTTGTGAAAGGCCTCCGTGAGAACATCCCCAGCGTTAAACGAACGGTCGGGGAAGTGTTTGGGGCCGGAGCGATTGCGCAAAGGCAAGAAATGGCGCTGAGTATGCAGCGCGTGGAAGGAACTTTCTCCCCGGCTAGGCTCACCGGAGTGTTGAATACCTACAATAACGCCTCGAACACGGTGAATAACCATGCTGCGCCGACCATAAACATCACTGTCAACAACCCGAATGTGAGGTCTGACCAGGATATCCGCGATATTGAACGGCAGCTTACTAAGCTTACAAGAAATACGATGCTTGGGTATGGATTCAGAAATGGCTGATTTGATTCTGGAAGAGCTTAGGCAGATCAACGCAAAGCTTCAGCGCGTGAATGAGCGCTTGGACGTTATGCACGAGCGGCTTACCGTCATATGTGAGCTACTGGATGTTATAAACGAGCGTCTTTCCTGCGTTAGTGAGCGCCTTTCCTGCCTTAGCGAGCGTCTTTCTTGCGTTAATGAGCGCCTATGCAACGCAGAAAACCGGCTGTTTTACATCGTGCTATTTCTCACCTTTTTCAAACAATTCGCGCATTTCGTATGCATTCACGGCGCGAAAGAAGAGGAATCATGGGCCGGAGAAGGCAGCGGAGCGAATGAATTCGAAAAAATAAAATGCGCAGGATCGGACCAAATTTGAAAAAATAAAATGCGCCGCTACACACAGGAGATAGGAGCGGAACATATGATGACCTTTTACGATTGGATGATTGCCCGGTACCAGGGAAAAAACTCACCCCGCGGGGACCTCGCTGATGATATGTCGTCCGACAAAT
>CALGYL010000371.1 GCA_937934775.1 uncultured Clostridia bacterium | reverse complement strand
CCGAATCGCGTGCCCACTTACAGCAGATTCCCGTCAGAAGATCAAACCCGTGCAACCTTCCGTTCCGCTTTGAAAAGCCCAAGCCAAGAGTGCGCGCCCCGTTTTCATGACTGCGCGTCCCTGAGCAGCTTTTCAAGGTTGCCCGCACAAAAATCGCATAGCTCCTTTGCGAATTCCGCGCTCCTGGCTTCGGTCAGTACGCGGCATTCTTTTTTTTCTCCCGGCGCGCTGATCCAGGCCCAACCGCGCTCGTTCTCAAATGTAACGCCGTCCGCCAGGCTGGCTCCGGGCACGCTCTCGGCCAAGCGTTTCAAAAGCGCGCCCCGGTCCTTGAGCTCGACAGAAAACACCCGGTCGCTTCGGAACACCGGCGGCATCGACCGCACCACGCCGGAAACAGTTAGCCCCGCCTTTTTCAAAGCGTTCAGGGTCTCAAGCGCCGCGAAGATTCCATCAAAATGGAGCCTGAGCAGCCGCTCGTCCTCCTGAAAAAGCGCGCGCATCCACTTTGCTCGGTCGCTGGGCACCCGCTCCACCGTCGCGCCACGACTGGCCGCGTATTCTACGACGCTGCGCGTCATGCCCGGCGGCATCAAAATGCGGCGAGCGCCCATCGTCAGGGCCGTCCAGCACAGGACCTGCTGATTTTCCGCCTCGGAAAGCGGCCCATTCTCGCCATGGAAGCGAATACTTTCACCCGTTTCGTCCAGCCAGAGGCCGATTTCCCCCGGTTCCGGGTCCATGAGTTCCTCCTCCCATTCGGCGCGCACCTGACAACCGGCCCTAAGAAGCGCCCGCTCCGCCATTGAGAGCAGCGGCTCCCCAGGCGCGTACAGCTGCGCCCGCATGCCGCCAATCTCCACACCCTTGGTCATGGAGGCGAGATAGCCGCGCTCTCCCCCGCCTGCCAGCACCGGCGCGAAGAGACGCGCGGCGTAGGGCCTCGGATAATCCTCTCTCGCCAGTGCGCCGGAGAGCGACCGCATCTGCTGCGCGGTGGGCGTCGCGCCGCCATCGGTTAAAAGCGTCAGCGAGTTCTCGGTCACATACATGGCCCCATCCGCATCCATCGACCGGACCGAATAGGACACCTGCGGCAGCGTCGAAGGGCCCAATTCGATCACCTGCGCGCCCTGCGCGATCAACCCGGCGGAGGCCGCCCGGGCCTGCGCCAGCGCTTCGGTCGAATTGTCCCGTCCGATCACCACGCTTCCCAATTTCAGCGCAGCCGCAAATCCCTGCGCCAGCCGAACCGCCTGCGAAGGTGTCTCCGGCGCGAAAAGGTCCGCGCCCTTCGTTCCCCAAACCAAATTCTGATCCAGTTTCGCGCCACAGACTACCTGCTTTCCGGGCCACACTTTGACGGCCGGCATCAAAACGCAGCCCTCGCCGAGTTCCGAATGGTCGCCCAGCACCCCTTCCTCAAAGATGGACGCGCGCTCCCCCACCGTCGCGCCGTTTTGCACCACCGCGCCGCGCACCTGCGCGCCTTCGCCGACGCGCGCGCCGCGCCAGACGACGCCGCGCTTGACGGATGCGTTTTTCTCCACAACGCAGCCAGCGCCCAGCACGCTATAGGCACCGATGCGGGCGCCCGCGCAGACCTTCGCGCCTTCGCCGATGAAGCACGGTCCTTCGAGAATCGCGCTGCGATCCACCTGCGCGCCCGGCATCCGGACCACCGTTCCCGGTTTCGCGGGCGAATCCACCGCCGCCCGGCCGTCCATCAGGTCCACGTGCGCCTTCAGATACGCGGACACATCGCCGATGTCGCACCAGTAGCCGCGCATCACATGGCCGTACACCTTCTGCCCTTTTTCCACCAATGAGGGGAACATCTCCCGCCCGAAATCATGGGGTTTCCCGGAGGGGATGAATTGAAGCGCCTCCGGCTCCAGAATGTAGATGCCGGTATTGACCGTATCGGAGCACACCTCACCCCAGCCCGGCTTTTCCAGAAAACGCTGCACCTTGCCCTGCGCGTCAGCGACGACTACGCCGTATTCCAGCGGGTTTTCCACCTTTTTCAGTACCATCGTGGCCAGCGCGCCCCGCTCCCTGTGGAACGCGATGGCCTGGGTCAGGTCGCAGTCGGTAAGCCCGTCGCCCGAAAGGATGATAAAGGGCTGGTCCAGAAATTTTTCCGCCATCTTCACGCTGCCCGCGGTGCCCAGCGGCTGATCCTCGATGAAATAGTTCAGCGAAACGCCGTACTCCGCGCCGTCGCCGAAGAACTCCTGAACGCGCTCTGGCAGATATTGCAGTGTGACGCCGACCTCCAGAATTCCATGCTTTTTCAACAGCTCCAGTGCGTACGCCATGACAGGCCGGTCCATCAGTGGGACCATCGGTTTGGGACAGGCGCAGGTGAGCGGTCTCAGGCGCGAGCCTTCGCCGCCGGCCATGATGATTGCTTTCACGATACAAAACCTCCGGCAGAATGTATGCATATTCTTGCCGGAGGAGACGCTTCAAATGCAGGTGGAACGGAAAATGTCGCTTTACGATGGCGGTTCCTGCGGGGAGAAAGGAATCTATTTCCAGGCGGCCGCTTTCTCAAAGCGATAGGCGAAGGAACAAAGCGGACGAACGCAAGCAGAAAGCAACATCGGAAGATATTCCGCGGCCGGCCGTCAAGAAAGAATACAATATCTCGCAGGCAAAGAAACGCGGAGAACGCCAGCGCAACCGTCAGCGTCTTTTTCAGCCGCAATACAGTACGCGGGAACCGGGCGCGTCCAGAATCCCTGTCGCAATCGGAAACGACGCGGCAAGCGCCAGATGCGCATTACACGAAGCGTGTAAACACGTCTGGTATCCGGGGTCAATTGAAAAGGTTTCCCGTATAAATATAACGCCTCCGCCCGTCGGGGCCGGTGGTTTCCGTGTAATCTTTATTCCAGTCGCGCCGCATGCCAATTCCCCCACTTCATCAGATTAACAAATTAGTACATTATCTAGCCAAACGCTAACCTTCTACATTTGTGTCTCATCTGCTTTAAAGGCGATTGACTGAGAACACCGCCGGTGATATACTTTTCAATATATTGGCCGGCATATTTCATCACCACCGTCACGCGTTCCTGCGGTCTGCCGCCCTACCGCAAGGACAGGTACCCGCACGAATTCTCCGGCGGACAGCGGCAACGCATCCGCATCGCGCGCGCTGGCCCTGAAGCCGGACTTCATCTCTGCGACGAAACGGTTTCGGCGTTGGACGTGTCCATTCAGGCGTGGATCATCAATCTTCTGAGCGATCTTCAGAAGCAGTTTGGCATGGCCTGCCTGTTCATCTCCCGCAGCCTTTCAGTGGTGGAACACATCGCGGATTCAGTGGGCGTCATGTCCCTGGGCACGATGGTGGAGTACGCGGAAAAGCGGGAGCTGTTCAAAAATCCGCCGCACCCCCACACCCGCGCGCTCTTCAGCGCGGTCCCCCTGCCCGATCCCACCGTCAAGACGGAGCGCATCCTGCTGAAAGGTTCGATCCCTTCTCCTGCCAATCCCCCTTCGGGCTGCAAATTCCACACCCGCTGCCCAAACTGCACGGAAATCTGTTCCAAGGTAGACCCAACGCCCGTCGACGGCGGCGGCCGCATGGCGGCCTGCCACCTGTATCACCATGAGACACCTGACCGCCTCCGTCCGGAGGAAGACGACGGCCGCGTGATCGCCGATATGGAGCGGCTCCGCGATCCGGGCGCGCCGGGCGTCAATCCGGAAAACGGCCAGGCATCCCGGTCGCAGGTTCCCTCCATGTCGCGAGTGGAAACTCGAAGTTTTGTGATCAGCGCCACGCTGGCGGGGCTGCGGGTGGCGGCAGTCCTGAGTCTCGCGGTGATCGGGCTGGTGCCGATCTGTCAGTTCGTATGGTTCCGATGAATCTCTGAAAGGTCGATTTGTATGCTTGTGAAGGTTTTGGTGGAAAACGGATCGTTCTCACCAGAATTCGGCTGTGAGCACGGCCTGAGCCTGTATTTGGAAACGAGCGGTCTGAAAATCCTGATGGACGTGGGCCAGGGCGACCTGTTTCTGGAAAACGCGGAAAAGCTGGGCGTTTCGATCAAGGATGTGGACATGCTGGTGCTCTCCCACGGGCATTACGATCATGGCGGCGGGCTGGGCGTGTTCTTGAACGTAAATCCCGCGGCCCGCGTTTACGCGCAACGCGCCGCGTTCGGGCCGCTGTATTCGCAGGCGGAGGGGAAAGCGGCGCGCTGCATCGGTCTGGACAAGGCGCTGGCCGGCCATCCGCAGGTGACGCTGCTGGATGGTGATTTTTCAATTTCCACGATTCTATCTCTCTTTTCCAGTGTAAGCATCGATCAGGCGGCCGCGCCCTCCAACCGGACTTTGCGGGAGGAGTCGGACGGCGCGCTGATCCCCGACCGCCTTCTGCACGAACAGAACCTGATCGTCCGCGAAGGTGAAAAGCTGTTCCTGCTGGCAGGCTGCGCCCATCACGGCATCGCGTCAATCATGGATCGCTGCCTGGAAATTACGGGCCGGTCGCCGGACGCAGCGCTGGGCGGGTTCCATCTGTCCGGCCCGGGTACGCCCGGAGAACTCCCGGAGGAAACAATTTCCGCCTTGGCGGAACGGCTGAAGGCGCATCCAACGGCATACTATACGGGGCATTGCACCGGTCAGGACGCGACCGAACGGCTCAGTCAGAAACTGCCCGGCCGCATCAATCGCCTGGCGGCGGGCCGCGTCATTTCCCTTTGATCTCAAATTACGGGAGGTATTCATAATGAGCGAATCCTGCACCCACGATTGTTCCACCTGTTCCTCCGCCTGCGGCGAGCGAACGGTCAGCTTTCAGGAACCGGGCAACGCCGGCAGCCACGTCCGCCGCGTGATCGCCGTTGTCAGCGGCAAGGGCGGCGTCGGCAAATCGCTGGTGACGTCGCTTCTGGCGGTCAACGCCCGGCGTCAAAACCTGAAGGTGGGCATTCTGGACGCCGACATCACCGGCCCTTCGATTCCCAAGGCCTTCGGCCTCACCGAAAAAGCCACCGGCAATGATATGGGCATCTTCCCGGTGTTCACGAAAACCGGCATTCGCACCATGAGCTTGAACCTGCTTATTGACGACGACAACGATCCGGTGGTCTGGCGCGGCCCGGTCATTGCAGGGACAGTCAAGCAGTTCTGGACGGACGTCGTCTGGGGCGATCTGGACGTTCTGTTTATCGACATGCCGCCGGGAACCGGCGATGTACCGTTGACGGTATTCCAGTCGCTGCCGGTGGACGGCGTGATCGTCGTCTCCACGCCGCAGGACCTGGTTAAAATGGTGGTGGAAAAAGCCATCCGCATGGCGGGCATGATGAATATCCCGGTTCTTGCGCTGGTGGAAAACATGTCCTTTGTCGAGTGCCCCGACTGCGGCAAGCGTTTCTCCCCCTTTGGCGAGAGCCATCTGGACGAGATCGCCGCCGGGCACGGGGTACGGGCGGTGGCTCGTCTGCCCATCAACCCAAAGCTTTCCGGCGCGGTGGACAAGGGCATGATTGAACTGTACGAGGGCGACTGGCTGGATCAGGTTTCCGCGCTCCTTCAGGCGCTGCCTGATCATCCGGCGCAGTAGCGCGGTGAGACGGTATTACTCGAAAAAATACAGCCCGGCTGCGATCTTCCAGATCACAAGCCGGGCTGTTCCACACTTCGTTCAGGAGACTTCCTCATGGCTCGTATATGCCACCGGCCGAATCTCCGCGTTTCCCTGCAGCACGCGCTCAATAAACACACGCACGATCTCGCCGTCAAACTGGCTGTCCGCATTGGCTTTAAGCTCCTCAATCGCCTGATCGACCGTGAGCGCCGGGTGGAACGGGTATGGGCCGGTCATCATGTCATAGGCTTCCGCGACGCTGAGGATTCTCGACTGCAAAGGCAGTTCGCCGGATGACATATCCGGATAGCCTGCGCCATCCACGCGCCGGTGATGCAGAAGGACGCATTCGGCAATCTCGCTCATGCCAGCAAAGGAGCGAAGAATCTGATAACTGATCTCGGGGTGCTTACTGAGCTCGGTCATCTCCTCTGAATCCAATTCGCCGGGCTTGTTGATCAGCGCTTCGTCCAGCGCCACCTTGCCGATGTCGTGGTATAACCCCACCGCGCCCAGCTTTTCAATGTCCTCGTAATCCAGCCGCATCTCCCGGCCGATGGCCATGCACAGTCGGCTGACGGTTTCCGAATGCCTGCGCTCCACATCGCTCTTTTTGTACAGGTTGGCCAGAATCTGGCGCAGCAGATCCGCCTTCATCTGGCGGCTGGCGACCAGCTTCTCCCGGTACATGTTGTCCTCCGCCGTGCGGTAGATTTCGCTGATGTCCTCTTCGATCAACAGTTTCGTCGCAATGCCGAAGGAAGCCGTGATCGAAACCTCCTGTACGGATTTATTGGACAGAGCTGTCTTGATGCGCTCGACAATGCGTTCAGCGGCTTCGGTATTGGTGCGGGGCAGCAGCAGCACAAACTCGTCGCCGCCGATGCGGGCCGCGACATCGGAAGCGCGGAGGCTGGTCCGCAGCACCTGCGCGAAGCTGACCAGCAGCTTGTCGCCCACCATGTGACCAAAAGCGTCGTTCATCAGCTTCATGCCGTTGACATCAATGAGCACCATCGACAGCGGCAGGTCATCCTTGGTGTTTAAAAGCTCCAGCTGTTCGTTGTAGTACCGCCGGTTGTGCAGGTCCGTCAGCGGATCGTGCTGGTTGATGTAGAGAATCTGACGCTCGGAGGACTTGCGTTTGGAGATATCGCGGCTGATGCCCACCGCCTCAAGGCCGCCGTATACGTTCAGACGGAGCTTGATGGAGACCTCCGTGCAGACGTCGCTGCCGTCCTGCCGGTGTTGATCCACCTCGATCACATCGTTTTTCACACTGCAGGGATCGCTCTCAAACTCCTGGATCCGCTCGTTCAGATAGGTGCTGAACCGGTTGTATGACTCCTCCGGCATTGAATCAGCGATGTATTCCCGCAGAGCTTCTTCGGCGGAAATGCCGCGAAGCGAATAAACGGACGGGCTCATGTAGGTGAAGCAACCCGTGGTCAGGTCCAGTACCCAGATGACGTCCTGCGCGTTTTCGGCCATCAGCCGGTACTTTTCCTCGCTGGCGTAGAGCGCGCTCTCCGCGCGCTTGCGCTTGGTCACATCCATCAGGAAGAAAATCAGCGCCTTTTGGCCGTACCAGTCAATCCGCACGCCCTTGGCTTCCAGCCAAACGGTGCCCTCGACCGTCGACACCCGCAGCGTAACCTGGTTTTCCTGCGGATTGCCGTCCAGCAGCGTATCACACAGGCTCCCCGCGACCTCACGATCCTGCGCGACGAACAGCTCCAGGAAAGACCTTTCCAGCAATTGCACTCCATTGGTGCTGGTCAGCCGCTCAAAAATGGGATTCGCAAGCACCACGCGGTCGTCCATGACCACCGCTATGGACTCCGCCGCGTTTTCAAACAGCATGCGGTACTTGGATTCAGAACGGCGGAGTGCCTCCGTTCGCTCGCCCAGCGCCAGCGCCATCCGATTGAACGCATCGGAAAATTCGCCCATAAATTCGACTTTTTGCCCGAAATCGCCAGCCGCAATCTCCTGGCTTTGCCAGACCAGGTGGCGCATCGCGCTCTGCAGTGACTTGAGCGCGCCGACGGCAAACCCTTTGCCCTCAATATCATGTTTCAGGTTGCCCTGGCTCAGTGCCTGAGCGCTCTCGCGCATGGTCCGGATCACGCCAACCAATTGCAGAAACACCGGATCCGCCGTAAGCTCCGACGGCGCCTCGGCCACCTTGGAATCGCTCAGAAGACCGACCAGGTATTGCATCGCGATTTCATATTTCTGATCGCCGTTCATTTATTCGTCCTCATTGGCATTCCGCGCTATCGCGTGAAAGCGACAGACCCTGTCGCCCGTACACCAGCAATCAATCTCCTGAACGTCATAGGGTCTGCCGGTGAAGCTCTCCAAGACGCCCGCAATAAACCCTTCGTCGTAACGGCAATACTCATATTCCAGTTCCGGCAACCCCGAGCAGTCCGCGTCTTCGGCAACTGTCAAGGTAATTTCGTTATAAGGCGGCTCCGCGTTTTCAATGCGGATCAACCCGGCGCCCAGTCCTCTGAACGCATCCCGAAGCATCGCGACCATCGCCTGAAAATCCCCGGCCTCCGCCAGAACATTCTGGAAAAAATGCGTTCCGGCGAGCTTTCCCGCATCCAGGAACAGCCGATCCGCCGCTTCTGTGCCCAACTGCGTCTCAAGTACGTCTCGAAATGTGTACTGCATCAACCGGTAAACTTTGATGTTGATCGTTTCTCCCAGATTGGGTCGGCCGGCTTCCGTATTCCCCAATAACGCCCAGGAAAAAGCGTATTTTCTGCCGTCCACGCGAATCATCCCCTTTGAGTCTGGTGCCCGCACGATATCAAAAGTTCATACCACAAGAGGACAAGAAAACAGATTATTTTAGTTATATTAGCATAATCTGACTAAAACCACAATAGTCTGGACTTACTCCAAGAAAAAAGTTCAGAAAAAAGCCGCCCGATGTTCAGGCGGCGTGTCTATAAAACGTTTTGCGATGGTCAATCGGTCAGAGGATGCGCGCACTCCGGCGGAATCTGAAGAAGCCCCTGCCTTGATGCATTCAGGCGCAGATAGCTTTCGCGCGGCATTTCCCAACGAAGCGGTTCGTCGCCCAGCAGAACGGTCAGCACACACTCCGCGGGCGATTCGGCGCTATCCGCCGCGTCCCATGAAAAGGCATTGACGCCCGTTCCCTGTTCCGCCTCCCGGATCGCCTCCGCACGTACGCCAACATACCGAACGTTGTCGGGCACCGGGCGCGCTGTAACCAGTTCGATTCCCCAGTCCACGGCCCGCAGGCAGTGTACGCCGGTTTTCACGGCCCGGGCAATGTTCCGGCAGCCGGTCATCCGTGCCGCCGCAAGCGTTCCCGGATGATCGTACAGCTTCCACTTTTCATCCGACGCGCAAACCCGGCCTCCGTCCAGCACGGCCATGCGTTCGCTCAGGCGGAATGCCTCGGGAAAATCATGGGTGACCAACAGGGAGATGCCGGAAAACCCTTCCAGCGCCTCGATCACTTCGCGCTCCATCTGCCACTTGAGGTGGCTGTCCAGCGCCGAAAACGGCTCGTCCAGAAGGATCATCCGGGGTTCGGACGCTAAGATTCTGGCCAGCGCCACCCGCTGCTGCTGCCCGCCCGAAAGCTGGGCTGGGTACAGTTTCTCGAGCCCCTGCAGATGCAGCTTGTGAACCAGCGCATCCGTTCGCGCCCGTGCATCCGTAAGCTTCCTGGCGCGCAGTCCGCAGGCGATGTTCTCCATCACCGTCATGGTGGGAAATAGCGCGTAATGCTGAAACATCAGGCCAACCCCGCGCTTTTGCGGCGGCAGATTGACGCCCCGCGCCGAATCGAACAGCACCTGACCATCCAGCGCGATACGCCCTTCGTCCGGCGTCATGACGCCGGCGAGTGCCTGCAGCGTGAGGCTTTTGCCGCTCCCGGACGCGCCCATCAGCGCATACCTTCCCTCCGCTTCGAACTGTACGTCCAGGCGAAAGTCCCGGTAGCGCTTCCGGATGTCCACTTCCAGCGCCAAACTGCCACCCCGCTTTGCTTTTCTATGCCGCCCTGCGCTTTTCCAGCATGTTCACCGCCATCATTACCACAAGCGATATGACCAAGTTCACCCCCACCCACCGATAAGCCTCCGCGTCCTGGCCGATCTGCCAGAAGTAGGCCACCGAGGTCGAGATGGTTGCGGTGCGGTTTGCGATGTACCCCGATACCATGCTGGTCGCGCCGTACTCGCCCAAGCCCCTTGCGAAAGCCAGCACCATGCCCGCAAGAATGCCGTCCCGGCAGCCCGGGAGCTTAACGCGCCAGAAAAGGAACGTATCGCTCAGCCCCAGCGTTCGCCCCGCCTGAATCAGCCGTTCGTCAAACGCGTCAAACGCGCCCCGGGCCGTACGGTACATCAGCGGGAAGGTGATAATCGTCACCGCGACGACCGACGCCTGCCAGCGCATGGTGATCGTCCAGTCAAACCACGCCTTGATCAGAGACCCCACCGGGCCTTTGGGCCCTAAAAGCATCAGGATAAAGAAACCGATGACGGTGGGCGGTAAAACCAGCGGCAGCGTGAGCAGGGTATCCAGCGCGCCTTTGAACCACCGCGGCGCGCCCGTGATGCGCTGCGCCGCAAAGATTCCCAGAAAAAACGTGATCACCGTCGAAATGGCGGCGATGCGCAGAGAGTTTAAGAGCGGAAACCAGTTCACCGCGCCGCCTCCCATTCATAAGCATGTGTGTTTTGCCCGCACACGGAACAGTATAGCACAGCGAAGCCGCGCGAGGGCGATTGAGCCCGCGCGCGGCGCGAATTTTTTCCGGGTTACGGCGCGGTGGTCACCTCAGGAGCGGCCGTCGCTTCGGCAGACGCGCGCGCCATCGTGAAACCGACCGCCTCAAAAACAGCAACGGCGTCCGGCGTGGTCAAAAAGTCCAGAAAGGCCTTGGCGGCGCCTATGCTGGCCGAAGCCTTCAGCACCGCACCGGGGTAAACGACCGGTTTATGACTTCCCTCTGGCGCTTCCGCAATCACGGCAATGCCCTTGGCGGTCGCCGCGTCGGTGGCGTAGACGACGCCGCAGTCCACCGCGCCGCTCTCCACCTGCGAGAGCACTTCCTTGACGTTTGCGCCCAGCGAAGCCTTGGCGGAAACCTTGTCCCAACTGCCAAGCGTGGTGAAGATATCCTGCGCATACTGGCCGACCGGCACATCTTGGTTGCCCAGCGCCACCAGCTTGACCGAGTCACCCGCCACGTCCTCAAACCCCTTGAGGCCCAGCGCGGAACCTTCGGGCACGATCAGGACGACCTTGTTCGTCAGCAGATCCTTGCGGGTGCCGTCCAGAATGTAACCGCCGTCTTCCAGCGCGTTCATCTGCTTCTGCGCAGCAGAGATGAACAGGTCCGCCGTCGCACCGGACTCAATCTGCGTCTGAAGCGTTCCGCTGGAATCAAAGTTGAAGTTTAGCTGAACATTTGGATTCGCCGCCTTGTAGAGATCGGCGATCTTGGTCAAAGACTCTGTCAGGCTGGCGGCCGCAAACACATTCAACTCGGCCTTGGATTCAGCCAGCGCGGCGGTGCCGCTCAAAAGGCACAGCGCGGCAACGAGGGCGATCAGCATCCGAAACTTTCGGTTCATGGAAGTCCTCCTTCAATGCATTATAATGGCGGGATGAAACGTGACATTTCATTTTGTTTTGTACTGTTTGTCATCGTTTTGTCCATTGTAACCGCCGCTTTCACCGCTGTCAAGCGGTCCAAAGGCCACGAGCGTAATTTTCATCAGAGAATAACGATTACCCGCTGAAAACGCTTTACACAGGCGAATCCGCCCGGTACAATGTAGTAAAAGGGGGAGGATGAATGGACAGCGAACTGATGACCGTACAGGAGGTTGCCGACCTTCTGCGCGTTAGGCGCAACACCGTCTATGAGATGATCAAGCGCGGCGATTTTCCGTCTGTCAAAGTCGGTAAGCAGCTTCGCGTCCGTCGGGAGGACGTGACCAAAAAGCTTGCGGGCGGGCGCGAAGCGAAGCGCGCCGCACCGGTTCCGGATTCCGCGCATACGCAAAACACGATGATTCTGTGCGGTCAGGACCCGTCTCTGGACCTGATCGCCGCCCATGTGAGCGCGCTTCACGGCATGCCGCAGGTACTCCGCTCCCATCAGGGCAGCTACAACGCGCTGGCCGCGCTGTATGCCGGGCGGGCGGACATCGCCACCTGCCACCTGTGGGACGAAAAGACGCAGGAATACAACCTGCCCTACGTCGCAAGGCTGCTTCCGGGCATGCCGGCGCTGGTGGTGCGGCTCTTTGGGCGCACCGCCGGTCTATACACTGCGAAGGGTAATCCGCTGAACCTCACCGGCTGGCAGGATCTGGCCCGTCCGGGCGTGCGGCTTGTCAACCGGGAGAAAGGCAGCGGCATCCGTGTCCTCATTGACGAAAAACTGCGTGCGCGCGCCATCTCTCCCGCTTCGGTCCTTGGCTATCCAGACGAGCGGCCCAATCACGCGGCGGTGGCCATCGCGGTGGCGGGTGGCGAAGGCGATGTGGGCGTGGGCATCCAGTCGGTGGCGCGGCAAGTGCCGGACATCGCCTTCGTACCGCTCCAAAAGGAGTGGTACGACCTGGTGATTCCCGAAGCCCGGGAGAACGAGCCCGCGATGCGCGCGGTGATCGATTTCGCCTGTTCGGACGAATTCCGGCGAGAACTTGCCCGCATCGGGACGTATGATTTTGCCCAGGCCGGGCGAATTTTCCGGGTTTAGCGGCCCTTGCCCGCTCAAATCGACCGAAATATCCAAAAATACCGCTTGACACGCAGAAAATGGCCGTGTTATAATGTCGTCAACTTCATAAGAAACCTACGATGTGGAAATTAAACCATGGATGCGCAACCACAGAGAGCAGGCGTTGGTGAGAGTCCTGCGTTAAGCGGCCTGGCAAATGGACCACGGAGGGCAAGGGGAACGGCTTACGCCAAGTATCCGAGACGCGTGCCGGCGTTACTGGCAGAAAATGTGTTGGCATTTTCGGTAGAGAGGACTCGTTTCGCGACGGGTCAATGAAGGTGGTACCGCAGACATCAGTCTGTCCTTGCAATAAGGACAGACTGTTTTTTATCCGGTCCTCTCTTGCATGCCAACGATTCCTACACCCCGGCACTCCCCCGATGGGCACGTTCGGAGGGGGTACAAAATTCAAGTGCGGAGAGGATCATCATGGAAAACGGTAAGGTTATGGAGAAGCGCACGGTGGCGGCCCAGGAGAAGAAGGGCATGACGGCCCGGGATATGCTTTTGATCGGCATCCTGCTGGCGGCGGGCGCGG
>CALGYL010000370.1 GCA_937934775.1 uncultured Clostridia bacterium | reverse complement strand
CGAGGAACATGACAACCGCGAAGATGGGCAGCGCCAGCACCCGGTTGGTCACCACCCGGTCGATCCGGTCGGATGCGCTGGCTTTGCCCCGGCGCTTTTTGCGCACCGAGGCTGCGACCACCTTCGCGATGAAGGCGTAGCGCTGATTGGTGATGATGGACTCCGCGTCGTCCTCCATCTCTTCCTCGCAGGACGCGATGTTCCGCTCGATGTGGGCGAGAGTCTCTTTGGGCAGGTTCAGATGGGAAAGCACCTTCTCGTCCCGCTCGAACAGCTTGATGGCGTACCAGCGGGCGCGCTCTGGGTCGACCATTCCGAGGGTGGCTTCCTCAATGTGGGCGATGGCGTGTTCCACGCTGCCGTCAAACACATGGGGCGGCTCGGTTTTGCGGCCTTTCGCGGCCAGCTCCGCCGCCTTCCCCGCCGCGGCCTGGGAGCCGATACCTTTGAGCGCCGAGGTCTCCACTACCTCGCAGCCCAGCGCGCGGCTGAGCTTCGGCAGGTCGATCTGGTCGCCGGTTTTGCGCACCACGTCGATCATGTTGAGGGCCACCACCACCGGGATGCCCAGCTCGGTCAGCTGGGTGGTGAGGTAGAGGTTGCGCTCAATGTTGGTGGCGTCCACGATGTTCAGTATCGCGTCCGGCCTGTCGCCCACCAGATAGTTTCGGGTCACGACCTCCTCCAGCGTGTAGGGGGAGAGCGAGTACACCCCCGGCAGGTCCTGGATGACCACGTCCTGCCTGCCCTTGAGCCGGCCCTCCTTTCGCTCCACGGTGACTCCCGGCCAGTTGCCCACGTACTGGGCGGAGCCGGTCAGGTCGTTGAACATGGTGGTCTTGCCGGAGTTCGGGTTGCCGGCCAGCGCAATTTTCAAGGGCATGTCGCTTCCTCCTTCGCTTCTTCAGGCGGTCTGGCCTTCGACCAGAATCATCTGCGCGTCTGCCTTGCGCACGGACAGTTCATAGCCGCGCACGGTCAGTTCCATCGGGTCTCCCAGCGGCGCCAGCTTTTTTACCGTCACCTCCGCGCCCTTGGTCAGCCCCATGTCCATGATCCTTCGCTTCGTCGCGCCTTCGCCGGAGAGCTTGACCACCCGGACGGTTTCGCCTACCTTCGCGTCCCGCAATGTCTTCATATCGATCGCCTCCCCCCTGAGCGTTTTATTTCCCTAGATCATGATGCGTGTCGCCATGTCCCGGTCCAGCGCGACGCGGCTGTCCTTGACCGACAGGATCATGTTGCCCGCGATCTCGTTGACCACCGTTACCTCCGCGCCCACCACAAAGCCCAGTTCCGCCAGATGCCTGCGCACCTCGTCCCGCCCCGTGACCCTCCGGATGATGCTGACCTCTCCGGCCCGCGCCATCGTCAGCGGCATCAGAATCCCCCCCTTATTGATGTTTGTGTTAACTAACGCGAATAAGTTTAGACTAACAAATAGCCCGAAGTAATGGTTAGCAAACGCTAACCCCCGGTTGAGAGTATAGCACCACCGGGGCGTCCTGTCAACGAAACCCCAGAGGATTTCCTTTTTTAACGAATGCTGGAGAGAAACGGCAAAGCGTGACGCGAACGGAATGCGCGGCGCGCTTGCCTCTTCCATTTCCGCAAACAAATTGCTATAATAAGGCGTGCGCTTGTTACGCGCGTCTTAAGAGACGGGTTACGCTTTGAGCAAGCGTTCGACGGCTTTCGCGTCCGCGTCGGGGCAGAACGACAGGATGTGCGCGCGCATGCGGCCCAGGGAATCCTCCGGGTCCTCGTCAAAAGCGCCGCGCGTCATGCCACCCAGCGCCTGATCCGCCAGCGCGTAGCGGCTGACGCCCCAGCCATAGGGGCGGCCCAGGGAATCGATCCTGCTGTCAAAGCCCACAATGAGAACGTCGGTGGACATCATGAGGGATGTGATCGCCCGGTCGAACGCGGAATCCGATCCGGGCGCGAGGGATTTCAGCTGCGGCGTGGTGCGGGGCATGGTCCGTAGCAGCTCGTAGAGGCGCTTGGCCTCGTGCGGAATCCGGCCGTCCTCGTATCGTTCCTCAAAGTCCAGCCCGCCCCGGCGGGTATTGGCCAGGGCCGGGAACCACCTGAAGCTGACGAAGCCCGCGTTGCGGCCCAGCAGCTTTCCGTAGCAAAAGCGATCGATGGTCTGCTGCCGCCACTCCCAGGGGCCTTCCACACCGTGCTGAAACCAGAATTCCGGCGGCGTCAGTTCTTCCACGGAAAGGCCTGGGATTCCGCAATAAGTGAAGGGCAGAAAGCCCAGCTCCTCTACCCTTTGGACGAGGTCTTCGGCACTTGCGACCGGCTGAAAGCGCATGGCGATCCCCCCAATTTCTTCTCCCGTTATACCAGCGGCCGCGGCGCGTGTCAAGTTTTTTGATCTTTCACTGTTGCGCGCGGCCCGAAACGTGGTATATCAATCTGGACGTCCTGTATGAAGGAGGACTCAAGGTGAAAACGCTCAAGCTGTCTAATGGACTCACTTACTGCGGCGTGCTGGACCCGGGCCTGTCGGTTTTTGACATTGTGATGAAGACCGAGTACGGCACCACCTACAACGCCTACGTGCTGCAAGGCACCGAGAAGACCGCCCTGATCGAAACCGCAAAGTATAAATTCCTGGACGACTATATGCAGTCGGTCACGAGCCTCGTGGATGTGGACAAGATCGACTACATCGTGGTCAGCCATACCGAGCCGGACCATGCGGGCTCGATCGAGCATCTGCTCTCGCTCAACCCGAACATCCAACTGGTGGGCACCGCCACCGCGCTGGGCTTTTTAAAGCACATCGTCAACCGGGATTTCAAAGGCATTCCGGTCAAGGACGGGGATACGCTCGAGCTGGGCGGAAAGACGCTCACGTTCATGCCGCTGCCCAACCTGCACTGGCCGGACACCATGTTTACCTACCTTGCGCAGGATAAGGCGCTGATTACCTGCGACGCATTCGGCGCGCACTACAGCCACCCCGGCCTTTTGCGCAGCGCCGTGACGAACGAGGCGGACTATCTCAGCGCGCTTAAATACTACTTTGATGGCATCATCGGACCGTTCAAGCGGCCCTACATGACGGCGGCGCTTGCCCGCATCAAGGATTTGGACATCCGGATGATCCTGACCGGGCATGGCCCGGTGCTGGACAGCCACGTGGAGGAGACCATCGCGCGCTATACCCAGTGGTGCCAGCCGGACAGCCCCTTCAAAACCAAGGCGGTCATCGTGCCCTACGTCAGCGCCTACGGCTACACCAAACAGCTGGCCGAGGCGATTGAAACGGGCCTGAAGGACGCGGGCGACATCGAGGTGCGGCTGCACGACCTGGTGATTGAGGGGCTCGAACCCGCGCTGCGGGAGATCGGCTGGGCCGATGGGTTCCTGCTGGGCACCCCCACGATGGTGGGCGAGGCGCTGAAGCCCATCTGGGATGTGACCAGCGAGCTTCTGCCTCCGGTGGTCAAGGGCAAGTATGCCAGCGCGTTTGGCAGCTACGGCTGGAGCGGCGAAGGCGTGCCCCACATCGTCGAGCGGCTCAAGCAGCTGCGGCTGAACGTGGTGGACGGCCTGCGCATCCGCTTCAAGCCCGACGAGGCGCAGCTCCGGGAGGCCCGCGCCTTCGGCGAGAAGTTCGGGCGCCTTGTGGTGGGCGAGGCGGCCGAAAAGCCCGCTGAAAAGGCGGAAGAAAGGCCCGCCGATAAGGCGGAAGAGAAGCCCGCCCCCGCCAAGAAGGTGCGCTGCCTCGTCTGCGGCGCGGTGTTTGACGCATCGCTTGACACCTGCCCGGTGTGCGGCGCGGGGCGCGACAAGTTCGAACCCGTCGCCGACGCGCCCGCCCCGATGCTCGCCGCCCCCGCGCCCAAGAAGGTGCGCTGCCTGGTGTGCGGCGAGGTGTTTGACGCTTCCGTGGACATCTGTCCGGTCTGCGGGGCGGGGAGGGACAGTTTCGTCCCTTTTGAAGAAACGGCCTTGACCTTTGCGCGCGATACAACCGAGCGGTTCTTGATCATCGGCGGCGGCGCGGCGGGCTACAACGCGGCCAAGGCCATCCGGGAGCGCAACAAAACCTGCGCGATCGTCATCCTGTCAGCGGAGGACGAGCTTCCCTACAACCGTCCCATGCTCACGAAGTCCATCCTGGAGGACTTCCGGTGCGAGAAGATCGCCATCAGTCCCAGGGACTGGTATGCACAGGCGGGCATCACCCTTTTGACCGGCGTGACCGCCGCCTCGGTGGACCCGGCGAACAAGCAGGTCAAGACCTCCACCGGCGCTGCGCTGGCCTATGACAAGCTGATTTACGCCGCGGGCGCGCGGTGCTTCCGGCCCCCCATCCCCGGGATCGAGTTTGGCAACGTGATTTCGATCCGCAGCGCCTCCGACGCGGCCAGAATCATCGCCCTGCTGCCCAAGGTCAAGCAGGCGGTGGTGATCGGCGGCGGCGTTCTGGGCATCGAGGCCGCCTGGGAGCTGCACACGGCGGGCACCAAGGTGACGGTGGTGGAGACCATGGCCCGTATCATGAGCCGCCAGTTGGACGAGGGCGCGGCCAGAGTGCTCGCCATGAAGATGGAGGCCAAAGGCCTGCAGCTTCGCACCGGCGCGGGCGTGTGCGCCATTGAAGGCGTGGAGAGCGCCGAGCGTGTGATCCTGAAATCCGGCGAGGTGCTGCCTGCGGACCTTGTGATCGTGTCCACCGGCGTTCTGCCCAACCAGGAGATCCTCGCCGCCGCCGGCGCGAACGTGAAACGCGCCGTGGTGGTGGACCGTTACATGCGCACCAGCCTGCCGGACATCTACGCCGCGGGCGACTGCGCCGAGTGCGACGGCGTGAACTTCGCATTGTGGGCGCAGGCGGTGGAGGAGGGCTACGTGGCGGGCGCCAACGCCGCGGGCGACGTGATCGAATACCCGGGCGTCTCCGGCGCGCTGACCCTGAACGCGCTGGATACCACCCTCTACGCCGTGGGCGAGCACGGAACGACCGATGCCTACCGCGCCGAGGAAACCCGGGACGACGGCAGGGGAACCTATGAAAAGCTGTACTTCAGCGGCGAACGGCTGGCGGGCTTCATCCTTGTTGGGGACTTGCGCCGCCTGACCGAACTCAATAAGGCCTTCGAGGGCCGCGCCGAACGCCAGAATCCCAGGGTGTAGGACCATCCGACACGTAAAAGAGGAGGAATCATCTATGTCCATGTGTGAATCCCGTTTCTTCGTCTGCAAACATTGCGGCAACCTGGTCGGCCTGATCAACTGCTCCGGCGCGCCCATCACCTGCTGCGGCGAGCACATGACCGAGCTCATCCCCGGCAGCGTGGACGCCAGCCAGGAAAAGCACGTGCCGGTGATCACCGTTGACGGCAACACCGTGACCGTCGAAGTGGGCGCGGTTGCCCACCCGATGACCGAGGAGCACTACATCGAGTGGATCTATCTGGAGACCACCAACGGCGGCCAGCGCAAGGCGCTCAAGCCCGGCGAAGCCCCCAAGGCGACTTTCGCCCTGACCGACGGAAAACCCGTGTCCGCCTATGCCTACTGCAACCTGCACGGCCTGTGGAGGAAACTGGTGTAACGAGCGCTGACGCGCGTGATGAAAAGACGCCCCGCGTTTTTTCATCACGGCAGGCGTTCAAGAGCTTTTTGCCCGCGGCAATCCGCGGATCACTTCGCCGCAAGCCTTATGAAGAATTGCCTGGGCCGCAGGGTTTTTGAAAACCGGCGGCCCAGACGCGTTTCCAATGATTTTTTTCGGCGGTTGAAGGGAACCGCGCTTTCCGGTATAATGCCCTTGTCTCGCCGCGGGCGAACAAAACCCGCTGCGGGGCGAAGAGATCCGCGTGAAATTTTTCGGTCTGCCGCCCGTAACGGCTTGTAATTCTAAACCTGCTTTGCCTGAATCTGAGAAACCGGGGGAGGGTTCCATTGTGCGGGAGAAACATGCGGTTTTGATCGATTTCGGAAAATGCATTGGCTGCGGCCAGTGCGTCAGGGACTGCGTCAGCGTCAACCTGTGTGTGGAGGACGGCAAGGCGCGGGTTTTGCGCCCGGACTGCCTGATGTGCGCCCACTGCGTCGCCGTCTGTCCGGTGAACGCCGTTTCGATCACCGGCTTTCCGGATCCGCCCGCGCCGATCGTGGACGCGCACCCCATCGACCCGGAGAAGCTGCTCCAAGCGCTTCAGGCCCGGCGCTCCATCCGGCAGTTCACGCGGGAACCCGTGGCGGATGAGGCGCTGCAAAGGATCATCGAGGCGGGCCGGTTTACGCCCACGGCCAGCAATTCCCAAAGCGTCTCCTATCTGGTCGTCGCCCACCGAATGAAGGCGGCGGAATCGGCAGCCGTGGCATTTATGCGGAAGCTTCAGAAGCCGGTGGGGCTCGTCATGCGCGCCTACCGGGACACCGTGATTGACGAGAACTTTCTCTTTAAGGGCGCGCCGCTTGCGGTGGTGGTGCTGGCGCCAAACAATGTGGATGGCGCGCTGGCGGCGTCCAACATGGCCTTGATGGCCGAGGCCCAGGGGCTGGGCGTACTGTACAGCGGCTTTTTCACCATCGCTGCAAACCATAGCCGGGCGGTGCGCAGGGCGCTGGGCTTGAAGCGCGGCGAGCGCGCGGCCGCCACGCTGGTGATCGGTCACCCCGCGGTTCATTACGCGCGGACCGCGCCCAAGGAGCGGGCGCAGGTCCGGGATTGGGTGCGCTCCCGGTTTCCCGAATAGAACCACAAAAAGTCGTGCAAGCTTGAAGGCAGTTGTTTTTACGAGCAATTACGAATACACAAAGACCATCATCGGAGGCGCGGAGCGGCTCCGGGAAATCGAGATCGTCTACCCGGGTGTTTATTCGAAAGGGCGCTTTGCCAGCGGGATGATCCGAAGGGTCATTAAGGCGGGCGAAAAGGTCAAATTCCTGGCGCCGCTCGCGGACCTCTACCGCCGCTACTGGGACAGGCTGCGAAAATATCAAAGAAACGCGCCGGTCTGCGTGATGATGTTCGATTCGTTTGAACTGTCAAAGGACGAATCGTTCCTGTGCATGCTCAGGAAAAGATTCAAAAACATCAAGCTGGTGCTCCTGCTCTTCAATCCGGTCAGCGCGGCGGAAGCGGAACGGCTTTGACCTTCGGGTGTTTGAGGCCCTGGTATACAACAAGCTCCTGATCACCAACAATCCGATGATTCGGACCCTGCCGTTCTACGACAGCCGGTACATTCAGTACATTCAGTGCGCCGACGGCATCGACTGGGCGATGATCAAGAGCGCCCGGGAGGTCGATTGCCATTCCGATGGCCGGTACGCCGCGGACAGGGTGCTTCCGGATATCCTGATAAGTGTCGCCGGCCAGGTCTGCCGCCCGGAGCGCGCCGGAAAGCGCAGCCAAGCCCGCCGCCGCGGGTTTCCGCGCGCACGCGCATTTACGAATCGAAGAGTTCAGGCGGTTTCTGAATCTGATCGAGGCAGGTTTCCACGCGCACGCACATTTGCGAATTCTGGCGCATGCCCGGAGAATTCACACGGGGGAATGCAAACCTATCGCGATTCCTGCCGAAAACTTTACGCTGCCATGTTACCATAAACGAGGCACAAGCTTGACACGCCGGGCGTCCTTGCGGAGGGCCGGTGCGTGGCTGTAGTTTGGCATATCCTGAATCCATGAAGGGCGCCGCGCCGCGCGCGGGCGCCGGAAATCGATGGGGGTAATCCATGTCCGGCGGAATGGGATTGACCAGATACCTAAAAAACTACAAAACAGAGAGCATCGTCGGCCCGCTGTTCAAAATGCTGGAGGCTTCGTTTGAGCTGATCGTGCCGGTTTTGATGGCGCGGCTGATCGATGTGGGCGTTGGCGGACGGGATACGGGCGTGATCCTGACCACCGGCGGCCTGATGGTGGCGATGGGGCTACTGGGTCTTGCCTGCTCGCTGACTGCCCAGTACTTCGCGGCCCGGGCGGCGATGGGTTTCGGCTCGGAGGTGCGCAGCGCGCTGTTTGGGCACATCGGGCGGCTGTCCGCCGCCGAGATCGACCGGGCGGGTGCGTCCACCCTGATTACCCGGGTCACCTTTGATGTCGACCGGGCGCAGGCGGGCGTCAACCTGGTGCTCCGGATCCTGTTGCGCGCGCCGTTCATCGTACTGGGCGCGTGCATCATGGCGTTTCTGATCAATCGTTCGCTGACTTTGATTTTCCTCGCGGCGATGCTGCTAATTTCGCTGGTTCTGTACTTCGTCATGGCTCGGACGCTGCCCGGCTACCGCCACATTCAGGCGCAGTTGGACCATCTCTCGCGGATCGCCCGGGAGAACCTGAAGGGTGTCCGTGTGATCCGCGCGTTCTCCCGGCAGCGGGACGAGGCCCGGCGCTTTGACGGCGAGGCCGAGCGCATGATGCGCGCGCAGATTGTGGTGGGCCGCGTCTCGGCGCTGAACAATCCGCTGACCTACGCGCTGGTGAACCTTGGGATCGTGGCGCTGCTCTGGTACGGCGGCCACCGGGTGGAGACCGGGGAGATTAGCCAGGGCCAGATGATCGCGCTGATCAACTACATGTCGCAGATCCTGCTTGCGCTGATGGCGATGGCCACGCTGATTGTGACCTTCGCGCGGGCGCTGGCCTCCGCCTCGCGCATCGAGGACCTTCTCAGCATCCAACCCTCGGTGACCGACGGGCCGGGCGCGACCGCGATCGAAGGCGCGCCCCGGGTGGAATTTGAAAACGTGGACTTTGGCTATTCCGAAGGCCGGGACGCGCTGACCGGCGTCAGCTTCCGGGCGATGCCGGGGCAGATGATCGGCGTGATCGGCGGCACCGGTTCGGGCAAGTCCACGCTGGTGGGGTTGATCCCCCGGCTGTACGATGTGGCCCGTGGCTGCGTCCGGGTGGATGGCGCGGATGTGAAGGGTTACCGCCTGGACAGCCTGCGCGCCCGCATCGGCGTGGTGCCGCAGCAGGCTTCGCTCTTCTCCGGCACCATCCGGGACAACCTGTGCTGGGGCAAGGCGGACGCGACGGACGAGGAGATCTGGCGCGCCGTCAAAATCGCGCAGGCGGAGGATTTTATCTCCGCTATGCCTGGGCGGCTGGACGCGCCCCTCGAGCAGGGCGGCGTGAATCTGTCGGGCGGGCAGCGCCAGCGGCTGACCATCGCCCGCGCGCTGGTTCGGCGGCCCGACATTCTGATCCTGGACGACAGCGCCTCGGCGCTGGACTACGCGACCGACGCCCGGCTTCGCAAGGCGCTCCGGGAGGAGACGAAGGGCATGACGGTGTTCGTGGTCTCCCAGCGCGCCGCCGCGATGCGCTCCGCCGACTGGATTTTGGTAATGGAGGACGGAAAACTGGCGGCGCAGGGCGCCCATGAGACGCTCTACCGGACCAGCGAAACCTACCGGGCCATCTGTGATTCCCAGATGGCGGGGGAGGCGGCACAATGAGCGTCAAAAAAACCGTTCTCCGGCTACTCCGGTGCGTTCGTCCCCACGCCGGGGCGCTCATTCTGGTGCTTTTCATGTCCTTTGTGTCGGTGGGGCTGACCCTGTACGCGCCGATTCTGATCGGTCGCGGCGTGGACCTGATCGCCGGGCCCGGCAGCGTTGATTTCCTGGGGCTGGTTCCCATTCTCGCCGCCATCGCGCTGACGGTGGCGGGTACCTCCGCCGCCCAGTATGGTTCCAACCTCCTGATCAACCGGGTGGCCTACCGCGTGGCCCGGGAGATCCGCGCACGCGCCTTCGAAGCCATGGCAAACGCGCCCGTCAAGTACATCGACGGCCGCCGTCACGGCGACATTCTGAGCCGGTTGATTACCGACGTCGACCAGGTGTCGGACGGCCTGCTCCTGGGCTTTGCCCAGCTGTTCGTCAGCACCCTCACGATCCTGGGCACCATCGCTGTGATGCTGTCGATCAACGTGTGGATTGCGCTGACCGTGATCGTGGTCACGCCGCTTTCACTGTTCGTGGCCAGGTTTCTGGCCACCAGGACGTACAATCTGTTTCAGAGCCAGTCGCAGGTGCGCGGCGAGATGACCTCTCTCGTCAACGAGCTGGTGGGAAACCAGAAGCTGGTGGATACCTTCCGCTACCAGAGCGTGGCGCAGAGCCGCTTCGAGGAGATCAACGCCCGGCTCAAGACCACCGGCATCCGGGCGCTTTTCTACTCCTCCATCACAAATCCCGCCACCCGCTTTGTCAACTCGGTGGTGTACGTGGCGGTCAGCGTGCTGGGCGCGTTCAGCGCGGTCAGAGGGTTTATCACCGTGGGCCAGCTGACCAGCCTTCTCAACTACGCCAACCAGTACACCAAGCCCTTCAATGAAATCTCCGGCGTGATCACGGAGTTCCAGGGGGCGCTGGCCTCGGCGGCCCGCGTGTTTGAGCTGATCGACGCGCCGCCGGAACCGGCCGATCTTCCGGATGCCTTCGATCTGTCCAAGGCGGAGGGCCGCGTGTCGCTTTCGGGTGTCGCCTTCGCCTACAGCCCGGATCACCCGCTGATCGAGGACCTGAACCTGACCGTCCACCCCGGTGAGCGCGTGGCCATCGTCGGCCCCACCGGCAGCGGCAAGACGACATTGATCAACCTTCTGATGCGCTTCTACGATCCGGACAGCGGGCAGATCCTGATCGACGGCTATCCGGCGGGGAAGCTGACCCGGGACAGCCTGCGCCGCCAGTTTGGCATGGTGCTGCAGGACACCTGGCTTCGGGAGGGCACGATCCGCGAAAACATCGCCTACGGCCGGCCGGAGGCCACGCCGGAGGAGATCGTGAACGCCGCGAAGGCTGCCTACGCCGACGGCTTCATCCTTCGCCTGCCCGATGGGTACGATACCGTCATTCAGGAGGAAGGGGAGGGCATCTCCCAGGGCCAGAAGCAGCTATTGTGCATCGCCCGGGCCATGCTGAGCCAGCCGCCGATGCTGATACTGGACGAGGCCACCTCCTCCATCGACGCATTGACCGAGCGGCGCGTACAGGGCGCGTTCCAGCGGATGATGCAGGGACGCACCAGCTTCGTGGTAGCCCATCGGCTTCAGACCATTCAGGCGGCCGACTGCATTCTGGTGATGGATCACGGCCGGGTGATCGAGCAGGGCACGCACGATGCGCTGATCGCAAAGAACGGCTTCTACGCGAAACTGTATTTCAGCCAGTTTGCGGTCTGACACAGGCGGAGAAACCGCCTTCGGATGTTTCTTCGCGAAGGAACGAAGCAGACCTGCGCGGGCCTGAAATCCTTCGGGATTTCCGGGCCGCCCGCTGACGGAAGGAAATGGTTGGCCCGCCAGTTATCGAACTGGCGGGCCAACCGCGTTTTTGGCGTACATGCCGCCGGAAACGATTGGAGGGTACGGGAGTAAGGAGCAAGGGCGTGGAGGTACGAGGGGGTACGGTGGCAAGGGGAACCGGAGAAACGGGAGTGCGGAGGCGTGCGCGGGAACGGTGGGAATGGCGGTACGGTGGGAAGGACTTCCGGTGTCTGTCAAAAGGATTTCCGCCGTGCGCATGCCGTCGGCAGAAACCCAATTGCCCACACCTTACTTCTTCCAGGTGGTGCAGCAGCGGAGCAGAAATCCGATGCCGGTGAGTAGCAGGGCGACGGAGCCGATGAGCCCCGGAATGCCCAGAAGCAGAGGGAGAATTGCGGAGACCACCAGACCGATGATGCCCGCCACGATCAGAAGAATCGTGATTGCCTTCATGGAACACACCTCTTTTTCGGGAATGCCGTCGATGCGGCCCATGCCATACAATGCGCGCCGCGGCGTTCCCGTTCAACGCCGCCGGGGGAGAAGGGGCAGGGCCTCGGACCGAGGGATATCGCGGGGCGCGCCCGTCCTGCGCCTTGGGTTTACGTACGGCGCGCCGCCGCGATGAAGCGGCGGCGCGCAAGGATAGACGCTGCCCGAAGAACTCAGCTCCTGCAGCAGTAGCAGCGGTAGACCAGGAACCCGATGCCCGCGAGCAGCGCGGCGACTGAGCCGATGATCCCCGGAATGCCCACGACGACCGGGAAGACCGTGCAGAGGATCAGCCCGACGATGCCCACGACGATCAGGGAAATGATGATCGCTTTCACGAAATGCACCTCGCTTTGTGTGTGTGCCGACATTGCGGCCCGCGATATACTATGCATGCGCCGCGCGGCCTGTCAAAGCCTTCGCGCAAACGCTGACGAACTTTGCCGCCCGGTGCAATTTTGGCTTTCGTCCATTCCTCGCAGACATTGATTTCGCGCGGGAAATGTGGTAGACTGATGCAGATTAAATTCATCTTATGAAGATTGGGGCGCAAGGACATGGCTGGGAAAAAACGGGTACCGTCCCGGATGAAGTCCAAGAAGGAATTCAAGCCGCAGGGGTTCACCAAGAAGGAATGGATCACGATGGGCATCGTCGTCGCGGTGATCGCGCTGGCGATCCTCGGCTACTTCCTGCTCAGGGATTTCTTTGACGGTTCGCTCCGCATCAGCGGCGGCAAGGTGCAGGCCGAGGACAACTGGATTGTCGTCAACACCGGCACCACCGATAAGCCCAAGTACTTCAAGCTCGGCACGGTTTCCCCCGTGGACGGCTATACGCTGACGACCGAGCACTATACCGGCGATGACAACGTGCCCACCTACCTCTATACGCCCGATGACACCGCCAGCACGATCGAGAACGTCACGCTGCTGGCCGCCAAGGGTACGGCGGAGGAATTGGCCTCGAAGGTCTCCGCCAACTATGCGTCCTACCTGAAAAACGCCGTTCCCAGCGAGGTGAAGCAGGTCTCCGTCGGCGGCCGCACCGGCTGGGGCTTCTCCTGCGACTATGACGACGAGCAGACCGCCGAAACCGCGGCCGCGACGCCCGCGCCGGAAGCGACCGCAGCCGCCGACGCCGCGACGCCCGCGCCGGAATCGACCGCAGCCGCCGATGCCGCGACGCCCGCGCCCG
>CALGYL010000369.1 GCA_937934775.1 uncultured Clostridia bacterium | reverse complement strand
GCGTGGTCGCGGTGTCCGGCGTGGTCGCGGTGTCCGGCGTGGTCGCGGTGTCCGGGGCGGTTGCGGTGTCCGGGGCGGTTGCGGTGTCCGGGGCGGTGGCGGTGTCCGGCGCGGTTGAAGACTCTGGCTTGACGGTGGCGCCGGAAGTGGCGTCAGGCGCGGTGGCCGCGGCCAAGGTGCCCAGGTCCATGGAGATGGAACTGGCGCTCACAGCAGTCACCCGGCCGGTGACGGTTCGCTGCGCGGTATCCGTGCCGCTGGCACTCTCCGCAAGCGCGGGGCCTCCCATCAGCGTCAGTGAGGTCAGAAGCGCCAGCGCAATGGCTGTCATACGGACTCGAAACATGATCTGCACTTCCTTTCAAGGGATATGTGCTTTTCGCACTGTACATAGGATAGGCTCAGGGTTTGGCGATCATATGCGAAAGCCTTGAACAGTCCGTGAACAATCGGCGTCAGCGCTGATGTTGCCGGACGGAATGAATATTCAAATTGACAACAATATATACGTATGGTATTTTATACCCGCGGGGCGCGTATTCCCGCGATGTAGAAAGGAAGTATGGTAAGATGGTCAAGTCAAAGCGAAGCGTGGTGTTGGCGGCGGGCATGCTTTTGCAACTGTGCGCAGGCATCGTCTACATGTGGAGTGTGTTCCGTGGCCCTGTCGCGACGTATCTGAACTGGGATCCGGCGGCGGCCGCGTTCACCTCGTCGATTATGCTGGCGGCCTTCGTCGTGGGCATCGTGGGTGGCGGTCAGTTGCAGGACAGACTGGGCCCCCGCAACGTGCTGATCGGCGGAAGCCTTCTGTTCAGCCTTGGCATGATCCTAACATCCACGGTCAACAGTTCGAATCCTTCGATGATCTACGTGACTTACGGGGTGATCGCGGGCCTTGGCGTGGGCATCGTGTACACCACCACCGTCTCGGTCATTCAGAAGTGGTACCCCGATCGCCGCGGCTTTGCCACCGGCATGATGGTCAGCGCCTTCGGCTTCTCGCTGGTCATTTTCACGCCCATCGCGTCCGCGCTGCTGGCATCAAAGGGCGTACCGTTTACCTTCACCGCCATCGGCATCCTGTTCCTCGTGGTATGCACACTGTCCTCATTTCCGGTGGTCAATCCGCCGGCGGACTATTTGCCCGCGGGCGTTTCGGCCGCCAAAGCCAAGCCGCAGCAGCGCCACTACACCACAGCCGAGATGCTGAAGTCGCCCCAATTCTACAAGATATTCTTCGGAATGATGCTGATCCTGCCCGCCTATTTCATCCTGAACCCGCAGTTCAAGACGCTGGGCGCGGACCGCGGGCTGTCCGATGCGTTCCAGAACTATCTGGTCATGACCACCGGCGTGGCCAGCGCGGCGGGGCGGCTTCTGTTCTCCTGGGCGTCCGATAAGATTGGCCGCAAGAACGCGATCTACTGCATCATCGGCGTGACGCTGGTGGGTGTGCTTACGCTGATCGTCGCACAGGGATTCCTGTTCATGGTCTGCATCGCGCTGATTGCCTTCGCCTTCGGCGGCTGCGCCAGCGTGTTCCCGGCTCTGACGGCGGACAACTTCGGCACCAAGTACATGGGCCTCAACTACGGCTGCGTGATGGTGGGCTTTGGCATCGCGGCGCTGGGCGCGCCGAAGCTTGCGGCGGCGCTGCCGCAGGACGCGGCCCACACCTCCGCGTTTGTGATGGCGGCGGTACTGTGCCTGGTGGCGCTGGGCTTCATCGTCCTGATCAAAAAGCCCAAAGCGCAGTGACATTTGAGGGCGCGAACCGTGCGGGTTCGCGCCCTTTTCATTTCGGAAGGGGAGATCGGCATGGTTGGGGAAGTCATGAACCGGATGATTGGGTTCTTCGGAAAGGACGCGCGGCGCATTCATCATTTTCTGAAGGTGCACGGGTTTGCGCGGGCCATCGCCCTTCAGGAGGGCGTGGACGCCGATGCGCTGCGCGTGATCGAACTGGCCGCGCTGACCCACGACATCGGCATCAAGCCCAGCGAGGAGAAGTACGGCTCGAGCGCCGGCCATTATCAGCAGATCGAAGGGCCGGCCCCGGCCAGAGAGCTGCTCCTCGCAGCCGGGTGCGGCGAGGCGGACGTGGCACGCGTCTGCTACCTGATCGCGCACCACCACACCTATTCGGATATCCGCGGCATCGATTACCAGATCCTGGTGGAGGCCGATTTTCTGGTCAACATTTATGAAGACGAAATCGGCCCCCGGGAAGTCGAATCGATCCGGGAGAAGATCTTCCGGACCGAAACGGGCATCAGATTTTTGGATGGGATGTATTCCTGAACGCTACGAGCGCATTTTACGCTTGAACAGCCAGATGGCCAGTGCGTAGATCGCGGCAGCGTAGAGGAGCACCCAGCCCATGTGCGGCAGCGACTGGGTAAACTGTCCTTCCAGCGCCAGGCGCGCGGCGTCCACCGCATGGGCAAAGGGCAGCGCGTAGCTGACGGTGGCAAACCAGCCGCCAATCAGCTTCAGGTCAAACCAGGTGCCCGACATTAGGGTCGCCACGTTGATCAGGATCGGGAAGATGCCGCCCGATTGCTTGTCGGTCAGCGCCGTGCCCAGAAGGAGCCCCAGGCCCGTCATCATGAGGACCGTAGGGAGCAGCGCCACCACCGCCGGGAACAGGTTGTCCGGCTTCAGACCGAAAAAAAGCGCCGCGCCGTAGCAGACCGCCGCCTGCAATAGGCCAATCCCGAATACCGGCAGCGAATACCCGAGGAGGTAGTCCGACGCGCGCAGGGGAGAGGCAAACAGCCGCGCCAGAAACGCGCTCGCCCGATCGCCCGCGACCAGCATGGACGAAAACAGCATCACAAACGTCAGGCTGAAAACCGCCATGCCCGGCGCGAAGTTCTCAATCGCAAAAGCCGTATTGACGCCGCCGATGGCGCTCGTCAGTGCATGGATCATCGCCATCAGAAGCACCGGAAGCAAAATGCCGAACACGAACGTCAACGGATCACGGAGAATCTCCTTGGCGTTGCGCGTGGAAAACGCCATCGTCCTCATGCTTCCGCCTCCTCGTCCGTCAGGGACAAAAACGCTTCCTCAAAATTGGCCTTTCCCGTCTCGCGGACGATATCCGCCGCTGTGCCCAGCGTCACGAGCTTTCCCCGGTTCATGATGCCGATGCGGTCGGAGAGCGCTTCGGCTTCTTCCAAATAATGGGTTGTCAGGATGATGGTCATCCGGCTTTTGAGCGCCGTGACGTGCTTCCAAAGGTCCCGGCGGGCGCGAACATCCAGTCCCAGCGTCGGCTCGTCCAGAAACAGTACGCGGGGGTTGGAAATCAGGGCCATCGCGATGCTCAGCCGCCGCTGCATGCCGCCCGACAGCTTCTTTGCCCGGTCGCTGGCCCGGTCGCTCAGCGCGAAGTCCCGAAGCATTTCGTCCGCCTTCCGGGCGGCGTCGGCGCGCTTCATGCCGTAGATTTCCGCAATCAGTTCCAGGTTTTCCCGGACGGACAGCTTCTGCGCCACCGCTGTCTCCTGCGGGGACACGTTGATCATGGCGCGCACGTCTTCCGGGTTTTTCACGATGCTTTTGCCCATCAGAAGCGCGTCGCCTAAGGTCGGCACAGCCAGACAGGACAGCATGCGGATCGTGGTCGTCTTGCCCGCGCCGTTGGGGCCAAGCAGCGCGAACAGCTCGCCCTCCCCGATGGAGAGGTTCAGATGATCCACCGCCGTCCGGTCCTTGTACGCCTTCGTCAGATCGTGGAGTTCAATCGCGTTCATGGCTCTTCTTCACTCTTTTCAATTCCGCCTGCGCGAAATACCGTCGTCATCATCGAGGCAAACAGCGATTTGGGCGGGATCGCGATGCCCTGCTTTTCGTCCGCCAATATCATCAGCGTGTCGCCGGGCTTGATGTTAAAAATATCCCGCGCCTTTTTGGGGATAACGATCTGCCCTTTTTCGCCCACCGTCACGGTCCAGGCATACTTGCCTTCCGGATGATTCATCAAAACCCACCTCTCCTAAAAGTATGATTTGTAATACAAATTATACTTCATTGGGGCGCGCCTGTCAAGAGAAAATGACAATGCTGTGACCCGCCTTGCGCGCGTCCGGGAAACGGCATATGATAAGCGCGAGACAGGCGAATCTGGAGGGAATATGGAAGAGCCGATACTGGAACTCAGGGGCGTGGGCAAGTCTTATGGCCGGGGCGCGCTTTTTCGAGATGTCCATCTCACCGTCAGGCGGGGCATGTGCCAGGCGCTGACCGGGCGCAACGGCGCGGGAAAGACGACGCTGCTTCGCATCGCGGCGGGGCTTTCGAACGCCTCGGAAGGCCGGGTGTGGCGGGCAAAAGATCTTTCCACCGGCTATGTGCCCGAGCATTTCCCCATGCTCGGCCTGAGCGTGCGCCAGTTCATCCGCCACATGGCGGCCATCGAAGGGCTGGGCCGCGCGGAAGCGGAGGCGGGAATGCAGCTCTTTGCAGACTTTTTCATGGAGGACCTCGTCGATCTTCCGATGGACAAGCTGTCCAAGGGCACACTGCAGAAGGTGGCGGTGGTACAGGCGCTGAACAAGCGCAGGGATTTTCTGATACTGGATGAGCCGCTGTCCGGGCAGGATGAAGCGTCTCAGCGGGTGTTCATTGAGAAGATCGCGGCCCTGAAGCGGACGGGGACAGCGGTTCTCTTGTCCTGCCATGAGCCGTTTTTGATCGAGCGGCTGGCGGAGGAAACCTACCGGGTGGAGCCGGAAGGGCTTGCGCGGGTGCGGGTGGGGGAGGCGGAAGGCCCACGCGCGCTGCTCACCTTCGAGCCGGACCGGGAGGTAGAATTCCCCGCCGGCGTTCGCGCGTGGCGGAAGGACGGCTGCCTGTACGCCTCCGTTCCCCGGGCGACATGTGACCGGTTGATTGTTCAAATGATTGAAAAGGGCTATTCGCTCAGGGAGATGCAGGATGAAGACGGCGTTTAGGCTGGCGCGCTATCATCTGGCGCTGTATGTGCGCACCAGCCGGTTCGTCATGCAGCTGATTGCGCTGATCCTGTTTGTGGCGGTTCTCTACAGCACCGCGCCCGCGGAGGCGGTCAGCGACTTCACGCTGTCGTCGATGGTTCTGTTCTTCCTGATGGTCTGGGTGGGCTTCGGGACGACCGGCGATCCGGTGATGGAGCAGCTTATTTTTCTGAAATCTGGCAGCGCGGCAAAGCAGCATCTGGGGGAGCTTTTGTTCCTCCTCATTGTTGCCGCTGTTTTTGGCGGAACCGCGGTTTTGTATCCGGTCGCTGTCAACTTCTGGATGCATGGGGGCCTGTACAAGCTGCCGCTGACGGCGCCGGAGGCGCTGCAAGCGCTGGCGCTGCAGATTGCGTCGGCATATATGGGCGGCGTGATGGGCTGGTTCTTCCACCCCCGGGTGGTGGGCGACCGGAAGCTGGCGGCGCTGACAGCGCTTTGTCTGGCGGTCGTGGGGCTGGTCAAGCCCGGGATTGCCGGGCTCTGGCCGCCGTTTGCCGTCGCGGGGTATTTGTTTCCGCCGCTCTCGGACGTTGCGCTCCGGCTCTCCGGTAAAACCGCCTTCGCCTTTGGGGACACCGCATGGTGCTGCGGCGCGATGATCCTGTACGTCCTTGCGCTGGCGCTGACCCGCTGGGCGGTTCTGGTCAGGCGGAAATATTAAAATGACTGCCGGAGATCCCGTATCCGCGGAACCTCCGGCAGTCATATCGTGAAAACCGCGCGGGTTTATCGATGCTCCGAATAAATTGCCGCCCGCGCGGCTTTTCATTGCGCGTGGTTACGGTGCAACATTGGTTACGCCAATGTACTTGTTGTAGATATAGCCGGTCTTGCCCGCATAGGTCAACTTGCTCCACTTGGAGCCAATCTTGAGGATGATGATGTTTGCGCCCACCGGAACTGTCTTTAGGATGGTGCTGGAGGACGAGCCGGTCTTGCGCATGTTGACCGAGGCGGTGGTGACGCCGTAAGCGCCGTTGGTGATGTAGTCCTTGTAGACGTAGCCGGTGGTCAGGCCGGGCACCAACTGCACCTCATACCAGGAGCCATACTTGCCAAGGATTGCCAGCGCGTTGCTGGGGTTCAGGTACTCCTCCGCGTCATAGGAGGTACCGGGACCGGTGCGCAGTGCGACGGTACTGGTGGCGTACTTGGTTTTAATGCGCGCCATCGCGCCCCAGTCGGCCAGCGTGGTCACATTGACCATGCGCACGACGTAGCGATTGTAGACGTAGCCGGTCAGGCCCGTCTTGACCACCCGGATGTTGTCCCATTGCTTGCCGGCGGACAGGATGATCACGCGATCACCATGGAACGCCCAGCCGCGCACGGGCTTGGCGGTGCTTGCGCCGGAGCGGACGTTGACCGATCCGTTCGGGGTTGGCATCTGGATGACGCCCATCTTGACGGCCGCGGATGCGGCGCTGGACACGACCAACGCCAGGATGAGGGCCAGGATGAGGATACGCGCGTGCTTTTGAGTGTTCATATACATTCCTCCCAGCATTTTCCTGCTGCACCTATTGGATGCATCTGGCCACTCGTTTGTTCCGCTTTTCGGGAATTTCTTCTTAATGAAAATAGTTATGCGTTTGACAAGCTTTGGTGGGAATGCTATGATACGTTCGGGGAAAGAAGTGAGCGGAGGGTACCATGGATACGACCGCGGCGGTGTTGATCCCAGCCTATAAGCCGGACGAGCGCATGATCTCGCTGATTGTGGCGCTTGGGGCATTGGGCTTTGCCCGGCTGATCGTTGTAGATGACGGAAACGGCGAAGGCTATGCGGCCCTGTTTGAGCGGGCGAGGGCGGCGGGCGCGGAGGTACTCACCCATCCGGTCAACCGGGGCAAGGGCGCGGCGCTCAAGACGGGTCTTGCGTACATCCTTTCAAACAATCCCTGCCCGGTGATCACAGCCGACGCGGACGGGCAGCACACGCCCAAGGACGTTTTGCGCATCGCCGAGCGAATGGCCGAGGACCCAGAGGCGCTGGTTTTGGGCATTCGGGATAAGGCGCAGATGCCGCCCCGTTCCAAGTTTGGCAATACGCTGACCTGCTGGACGCTGGGCGCGATCAGCGGTCTGTGGATCGACGACACCCAGACGGGTCTGCGCGGCCTGCCGGTGAGCGCGCTTGCGGCGTTCTCGGAGCTTGAGGGCGACCGTTACGAATACGAGATGAGCATGCTGCTTTGTGCGCGCAAAACTCGGATGCCGGTCGAGCAGGTGGTCATCGAAACCATCTACATTGACGACAACAAGAGCTCCAGCTTCCACGTACTGCGGGACAGCGCGCTGATCTATGGCCTCCTGTTTCGACAGGTGATCAAGTTTCTGGGCTCGTCCGCCATCTCGGCGGCGATCGACCTGATCATCTTCACCGCAGTGCACTACCTGTACCCCGGCCATCTGCTGGTGGCGGTGGTGGCGGCCCGGGCGGTCAGTGCGACGGTCAATTATCTGATCAACCGGAACCTTGTGTTTCAGTCCTCCAGCGGCGCGAAGGCCGTCGCCCGGTACTGCGCGCTGGTATGTACAATGGTGATCTTGAGTTACCTTCTCATTCGCGCGTTTACTTACGTCCACATCCCGACGGTTCCGGCAAAGGTCCTTGGCGATGTGATTCTCCTGTTCTTCAACTACAATGTGCAGCGGCTGCTGGTGTTCCGCAGCAGGCAGAAAAAGAATAAATAGGCAAACACGAGGCCCGCGCCGGTAAAGCGCGGGCCTCGGACTGCCAGCAAAGTCCCGTTCTGCTTCATTCGCTTCCGGCGACCTGTGCGCTGGAAGCGTGTTTTCACAATCAGTGCGCACACTGGGTGTGGAAACATCACCATAAGTCAGAGCGCCGCCCGGAAATCCCACAGGATTTCAGGCGCGCGCAGTTCTCCCATTTCGCATCAAAAAACCTGCAAGGTTTTTTTGATGCTCTGCGGCCCGCGCCGGTAAAGCGCGGGCCCAGGCTGTCAAAAAAGCTCCCTATCGGGGAGTTTTTTTGATATAGTAA
>CALGYL010000368.1 GCA_937934775.1 uncultured Clostridia bacterium | reverse complement strand
CCGGTCGCCGTGTCGTAGTCCAGCCTCACCGTCGCCGTGTAGACCGCCGTGTCGTAAGTATGCAGGCCGACGCCGCTGTTTTCCTCTACAATCGTATAAGTGTAGGTCTGGCCGATGGACGTGCCGGGATAGTTGAGCACGCCAAATTCGAAGACCGATGTGCCGCTCGCATCGGGAGTTGCGTTTTTCACCACCTGCAGCGGGGGCAACGAGGTATCCGTCCCGCTGTACAGCTTGAATGTGAACTCGTCGGCGGCATATTCGCGCTGCGTCATCGACTTTGTGCCCTTGAGGGTGACCTTCGCCGAACCGTTGTAGCCGTTGGTGAACAGGACGCTGTTTGCGTTCTGCGACGCGGGATGGTGCGCGTCCGTATAGGTGATGCTCTTCACGCTCACGCCCAATGTTCCATCATGGGCGCCGTCGCTCACCGTCACAGTCACCGTATAGGTCTTGCTGTCATAATCGTAGAAGGTCGTCAGGCTGCCCGGAACCTCGTTGATGGTATAGACATGGTCTCCCATCTGATCCTGATTGTACGTCAGTTCCGGGAAGGCAAAGCTGCCGTTGGCGGCATTCCAGACGGCTGTGCCCACGAGGGTCTCCGTATTGTCCCTGAGTTCAAAGGAAAACTCGTCGGCTTTCAGCGGGAGGCCGCGGCCGGTGAGCACCTTGCTTCCCGTCAGGGAAATGCTGCCGGTTGCCTCATACTTGTTCTCAAGCGTGACCGCATCCTTCGGCTTGCCCGTGGGATTGTCGGATCTGGACTTAAGAACGAAGTAGTTCTCGCCGTCAATCGTGTCGCCCGCGATGTCATAGTCTGCCGCGCTGCCGGCGTTGGCACCGGACTTGACCACGAGGGGAGACTTTGTATAGTTCGCCGCCGCGACCGTCTCCACCACCACATAATTTGCGTAGAAGTTGAGGAACTTGCCGCCGGTAGGGCTGGAGAAGTTCGCAACGCCGTTGGCGCCTGTGGTGATGGTGCCCACCAGGTTCTTGTTCGCTCCGCTGTCGTACACGGTGACGCCGGAGTTGATCTCGGTGTCGTTGAACGGCCCGTAGATCTTGAATTCCGCGCCCTGGAGCAGGTGCGTGTCGTCGCCCTTCTTGGTAAGCTCCAGATCACGGACGCGGCACAGGCCCAGATCGAAGGTCAGGTTGTCCGAGCCGGGCTGCAGGTAGAACCGCTCGGAGTGGTACACGCCGGTTTCACCGGCCTGCGTGAAGTTGTTATCGGTGGAACGGCCTGCGCCCGAAACGTAGTTGGGGGCCTGACCGCCGTTGCCGACATAGGACGGCGTGACGATGTAGCCTTCGGGGATGTTCGTCACCTCAAGCTGGTAAGTCACGCGACCGACGCCCTTGAGCTTGCTGTTCAGGATATTCCCACCGCTGTAGGCGGCGTCCTCGCTCACGCCGTCCTTGAGAATGGCGGGTGTCAGGCCGTCGTACTTGTAGAAGCCGTCCGATCCGATCGATGTCCAGGCGGAGGCCGTGGAGCTCGAATCGCTGTTGGAGTAGCGCAGGAGCCTGATCTGGATATCACCGCCGGTGTAGGAAGGTTCGGCATGACTGCCCGACGGGTTATCGATATCGCTGCCGTCCTGCAGACCGTTGGCGTTTTTATCGATCCAAACCCGGTTGCCCAGGCCAACGTTGTCCGGCGTCAGGATGACCTTGGCGTAGGGGCTGCTGGAGTAGTCAGCCATCCCGTTGACCTTATAGCCGGCCAGCGCGGAGTTGACCGCGTTCTCAAAGAAGTAGTCGTCAAGATTCGCCGCGTTTCCCTCCGGGGCGGACGCTTCGAAGGTGACAACGAGTGTTCCGCCCTTGGGGAGCTGGAAGCTGCCAAAATCAATCAGGATGCCAGCAGCTCCGTCGGCGTTGCCGCCCCAGCCGGAGATGGTCTTGGTGGGATTGACGGCATCCCGGTACTCCTGATTGGTCTTGTCGCTGCTTGTAGATCGTATAGTGGGGCTAACTGAGCCCATCCCCACGCCGTTGACGCTGTAGCTGGCGGAGACGCCGCGCTCGTAGTTCACCGGCCACGCTGAATAACGGGCGGTTCCTCCTTGGATATCCTGGTCGCCAATGTTCGGAATCCTGTCGACGATGCGCAGGTTGGTGACCGGAACGGTGCTGCTGTTCACCAGCACGATCCGGTAGACGATCCTTCCCTTGCTGCCGCCGTCGGAAACGTTGGCGACTGCGAATTCAGAGCCGGAGTACCAGTTGCCCATTCCGGTCGCGTCCGCGGCGACAAACTTGTAGATCTTAACGCCGTCTTCCTGCATGAGATAGACTGGCGTGGCGCTGGTCAGCACCTGATAGTCTTCCTCCGGATTGCCGCCCAGCGCGCTGCCATTGAGAACGTCGCCCGGCCATCTGCCGCCTTCAGCCGTGAAAGAGGTCCCATAGGGGTTGTCGGTGTTTTTATTGAGCTTGTGGGTGCTGGAGGCGTAGGCGGTATTAAGGATCTGGCTTACGCCGTCGATGACGACGTTGTTCCGGACCGTCGCCCGGAAGGTGACGGTTGCGGTCGCCCCGGGCTGCAGCAGGCCCTCGGTGTTCCGGTAGAGATAGGTCTTTCCGGTATCCGGATCGGTGTAGCTGCCGGTGCTCGTGCTGGTAAGCCCCGCGCCGGTAAACTGAACGTCATTCAGGTCGACTAGCAGCATGTCGGACAACTGATCAGCAATGACCGGATCCTGTATCGGCAGATCGGCGGATGTGTTGGTCAGCGTCAGCGTATAGTATACCCAGCTTCCGGGCTTGACCGTCACGGGGACCTCGCTGTTCCACGGGAGTACAGCCGTTCCGTCTGCGTTCATCGGCTGCACCGTTTTTCCAACGGTCGCCGTGGGCAGTACCACGGACGGATCGATCAAAAGGTTTGCCGAAGCCGAGGCATTAGAACTGAAGGACTTGCTGCCCAGGCTGTAGTCGATGGTCGACTTCGCCGTGTTGCCGATGGCATGGACAAGGGACACCGTCGTTTCCCCGGTACTGTCGGGTTGTGTAAAGCGCATGTCGACCAAAGCGTCGCCGACCGTAAAGCCGGGCTGCAGCTTCGCGCCGTCGGGCGCGGCGGTATAAACCACCTTGAACCCAGTGTAGGTGGAGCCGGTTCCGAAGTTAAAGGTCCGCTGCGCCTCGGTGGCATTTCGTGCGTCAAAGCTGCCCTCGGAATGCTCGCCCCCCGCTGCGTCAACGCCGTAGACCGTAGCGGTCACGCCGCCCGTTACAGACGCCGTATAGCTTGCCGCGCCGGCGACCAGACGGGTGACGATATGGTTGACCTGAGCGCTCGATATGTCATTGCCGTTCTTGTCCTTGAAGGAGAGCGTCTTGTCCTCGACGGTCACCTTGTTGACCGGTAGCAGGATCGGATTCGCCGTGGTCGAAGCGGCGTCCGCGATCCGGAAGGTGATGTCCAGCGGGCCGTTCTGCAGGTTGGCCTCGACCGACGGGTCCAGGATATCCTGCGTCTCTCCATTGTAGCTTACCGCTTCAACGTCCTTTTTCAAGACGGGCTGGATCGCGACGTCCGAAACGTTTGCGAACTTGACCACGGCATATTCGCCGTCATCGCCCACCGTAACGCTCTTCTCGGTATCCCAGGGCTCGCCGTCAGTATCGCCTTGCGGCATCAGGAAGCCCTGGGCCGCGAGCGTTTCGGTGACGTTGTAATTGCCGGGCAGCAGGCCGCCCACGATCACGGAGCTGTAATACGTGCCGTTCGAGGCTTCGTAGTAGTAGCCGTTGGCGGGCAGGACGGCACCGTTATCGAGGCTGGCAGGCTTGCCCGCACTGTACTGGTCGACGGTCTGACCGGGCCGGCTTGTATCCGTGCCAGTGACCAGGAACTGCGCGTACAGCGGAACCTGGCCCGTGGCATAACTGCCGGGATTGGTGTAGTTGTATTTCAGGATCGCGATGGAGCCTTTGCGTTGGTTGTATCCCGTAAGCGCGACGGACGCGTCCGTCGCGACCCGGAACATCGTCACCGGCGTGCCGCCGACGGTGAACGTTTCACCCGCGATCGCCGAATCGCTCCGATACAGCTCCAGCGTGCCCGGAACATGGCTCACGGGCGTCTGGTATTCGTAGATATAGTAGGCTTCGTGCTCGCCCGTCAGTTTGGGCAGGTTGCCGAAGGTCAGCTTGCCGTCCGCGCCGGTCTGCTGGCTCCCGACCAGCGTCAGCGTCGCGGGATCACTCGAAGCGTCCACTTTGTAGAGTTTGAACCCGGCGCCCGCAAGCGGCGGCGCGACGTGATCCGGATCCGCCGCGATGTTGGCATACGTCCTGCCGTACTTGGTCAGGTCGATCTTGATGGCGCTGATATCCGTGATGGTCAGCTCCGGATAAAGCTGCGACAGCGTATGGCTCAAGACCGCGCCCGGCGTCAGCGTCAGCTGGATCGGGTCGGCAAGCAACTCGTACTCCGCGGGAGCGGACAGCTCCCGGAGCCAGTAGGTCGTCTGATCGGCGGAGACACGGGCCCAGGGCAGCGTGACGGTCAGCGTCGCCGTGCCGTCTGCGCCGGTCATGACCGCGCTGCCCAGCGGCTGTTGGCCTTCCTCGTCCAAGAAAATCCCGAACTCGGCATTCTGGATCGGGGCCGAGGTGTCGTCCACCTTCTTCAGGGTGACGGACGCCTGGGTGGGCAGGTTGTCGACCTCAAGCCGAACAAACTTCTGTTCGACGTTGTCACCGTCAACAGTCATCTGGGCCGCGTTGTCCCCCATCCACGCATAGGCGCCGTACACAAGCTCGCCCTCGCCGTCCCGGGTTCCAACCCGGTAACGGGAGTACCAGCCGCTGTGCGATTCTTCCTTGACGTAGTAAGTGCCTGGATCGAGCGTAACCTTGACGGAACCAGCGCCGCCGGAGAGTGTCACCGTGGCGGTTGCGGGGCTTGCCGGCGTATTGCCGGCCGCGTCCTTAAAGATGGAGAAAGTAACCGTACCCGACTGAGGCACACCGGCGAAACCGGCGGGGAACTGCTTGCCGATTTCCAGATAACCCTTCCGGCTGTTCCGGACGGTCTTCTCCACCGGGTCGCTGTTCTCCTGTCCGATTCCCTTGGCGGTCACTTTGACGACAGAAGAACTGGCGGTCCCGGCGCC
>CALGYL010000367.1 GCA_937934775.1 uncultured Clostridia bacterium | reverse complement strand
CCTACACGACGCTCTTCCGATCTCATCATCACCTCCATCAACGGCCTGCGCGTCAAGACCATCGACGAGCTGACCGGCGAAATCGACCGGCATAAGTCGGGGGATTCGATGACGCTGGATGTCTACCGCGCCTTCAATCCGGACACTGGGGAACTGGCGAAGAAGGCGGAGAAGCTGACATTGACCGTGCAATTGGAACTGATTGATTAACGTGGTCTGCCCAAAATCGCAGCTCGGGAGGGTTACGAATGAAAGCTCTTATGATCAACGGGAGTCCCAATCCGGATGGATGCACCTACACCGCGCTGCGGGAAGTGGCCGGGGCACTGGAACAGAATGGCATTGAAACCGAGATTTTCCAGATTGGAAGGCTCCCAGTCCGCGGCTGCATTGACTGCGGCGGCTGCCGCAACAACCGTTGTGCCTTCGACGACATCGCAAACAAAGCCCTGTCAATGGTTGAAAGCTGCGACGCGCTGGTGATCGGTTCCCCCGTTTACTACGCTTCCCCCAATGGAAGCCTGATTGCGCTGCTCGACCGGATGTTCTTTGCGGGCAGCGCGCTGATGCGTCTGAAGCCCGCCGCCTGCATCGTTTCCGCCCGCCGGGCCGGCACCACCGCCGCGCTGGAGGTGCTGAACAAGTACCCGACCATCGCGCAGATGCCGCTGGTGACCTCCAAATACTGGAATATGGTGCATGGCAACGAGCCTGCCGAGGTCCGGCAGGACGAGGAGGGCATGCAGACCATGCGCGTTCTGGGCGCCAACATGGCGTATCTTCTGAAGTGCATCGAAGCGGGGAAGGCGGCGGGCGTCAGCCTGCCCGCGCCGGAAGCGCCGCTTCGCACCAATTTCATCCGATGAGCGTCTATGCCGTCCGGCTGAGCGTGAGACTGTTCACGCCCCAGGGGGAGAAGTGCTTCGGTCCCGGCATCGCGGAGCTGCTGGAGCGGATCGAGCGGGACGGGTCGCTTCGCAAGGCGGCGGGGGAGATGGGCATGGCTTATTCCCGTGCCTGGCATGTGGTGAACGAGTGCGAAAAGGCGTTGGGGTTTGAACTGATCGCGCGCTCTGTCGGCGGGCGCGACGGCGGCGGCTCACGGCTGACAGAACGTGGATCAAAGCTGCTTTCATCTTATCGCAGTCTGGATTCTGATCTCAGGGATCGGGCGAGAAAGCTATCGGACGAGATGTTTTCCGACAAGTGAATGCTGGCATGTGCAACGGCCGCGTTTGGTGCGCGGCCGGTTCTGATACCAATTCAAAACATTAAGGCAATACCGCACAATTCGGCGGCGCGCTGACGGCTGATTTTCCGCCATCTGCCGCTTGCAAACATCTTGATTTACCGCCAGTAAACCTTCAACATTTGCTCTTGCATTTGACAAAAAATCCGCGCCCCATCACACCACCTCATTTGTGCGGTATTACCTTAACGAATCCAAAAACCAAGTTCTATGGGTAATGGAGGCAACACGCGCGGCATTGCTGATTAAGAAACGGACGCAGAGGCGATCAACGACCTTTTCGAGGGAGGCAAAGACTTCGTTTCGAAAGCCCATTTCCCGGATTTCATCCCAGAGCATCTCAATGGGGTTAAGTTCAGGGGTGTAGGGCAGCAGTAGGTACAGATGAATATTTTCTGGGATCTCCAGCGCTCCGGAGCTGTGCCAGGCGGCGTTGTCCACCACCAGCGGGACATAGTCGTCCGGGTATGCGTTGGACAGTTCCTTCAGAAACACGTTCATGCAGATGGTATTCGTGTAGGGTAGTACCAGCGTGAACAGCTCCCCCACGACGGCCACATCCTTGCCGACGTATTCCGCGGGCACGGAGTACTGATTCCCGGCAAAGCTGATGAGGCAGTCCTTTTGTACCCGGCGCAGGTTGATCCGGTCCAGGATGTACTCCCTTTTGACCGGGCTCAGGCGCTCCTTCTTCAACTGGGCGAAGGGGATCTTGCCGGTGGTGGCGTGGACCTTGCCGTTGACCTTGTTGCACCAGGAAATCGCCTGGCCGTTCAAGTCGTCCAGCGATGAATACCTGATGCCCACCATGAAGTCCTTCCGGACATACTGAACCGTCCGCTCCACCTTGCCTTTGGTCTGGCCCCGGTACGGCCGGCAGAGAACGGGCTTGAAGCCATGGAATCCCGCGAAATCCTCAAACTGCCGGTTCAGCTTGCTGTCCTCTTGCTTGATTAGACGCTTGACCACGACCTGTCCTTCGGAGGGTGAGCAGCGCGAGCCTGAAGGCGCAGTTTTGCATATAAAACGCGCCGGAACACCGGGCAAGCGAAGCGCGGCACGGTGCGCAGAATCATGTTGTCGTAGAGGATCTCCTCCGGGTAGCCGCCAAAGTACCGGAACGCGTTCTGGTGGCACCGGATCAGCGTCCCCGTGGTCATGTCCG
>CALGYL010000366.1 GCA_937934775.1 uncultured Clostridia bacterium | reverse complement strand
ATACGCTTTGAAACAGTTCGTAGACCACATGCCCGACCGGGAAATTGGGTGCATCCTGCACATCGCGGCGGCGCAGCTTCTGATGATGGACAAAATCCCCGACTACGCCGCAGTGGACGCCGCGGTGGAGCAGGCCCGCGCAATGAACCGCGAAGCCTACGCCGCGCTGGTCAACGGCGCGCTGCGCACGCTGGTTCGCGCCCGGGACGCGGGGGAAATCCACTGGCCCGAACGCGACGACCCGATGGAGTACCTCTCCGTCATGTACTCGCTGCCGGTTCCGCTGGCCTCCCGGCTGGTCCGGGACTACGGGCTGGAGGAGGCGGAGCGCATCATCGCCTACCGGCCCGAGGTGCGCACAGAAACCGTCCGCCCGAACCTGACCAAGATGGACGGCCCAGCCTTCGCGGCCTACGGCCCGCAGCACGGCTGGAACATGGAGAAGGCGACCGCCCCCAACGCCTGGCATCTGCTGCGCCCCGGCGACCTGACAAACGACCCGGACTACAAGATGGGCCTGTTCAGCGTACAGGGCGAAGGCTCGATGCTGGCGGCCTATGCGCTGGAAGCGAAGAGCGCCGGGAACTATCTGGACGCCTGCGCCGCGCCCGGCGGCAAGTCCGCCCTGATCGCGGAGCTCATGCAGCAGACCGGCCGCGTGCAGTCCTGGGACGTGCACGAGCACCGGGTGGAGCTGATCCAGACCACCAAAAAGCGGCTCCGGCTGGACAACCTGCGGCCGGCGCACCGGGACGCCTCCATCCCCCGGGAGGAACTGAACGGAACCTTTGACGGCGTTTTGATCGACGCGCCCTGCTCCGGCCTTGGCGTCATGCACGACAAGCCCGACATCAAGTACCGCGTGACCGAAGCCGACCTTGACACGCTGGTGGCGCTGCAGCAGAAGATTCTGGATGCCTGCGCGCCCTATGTCGCCCCGGGCGGTCTGTTGGTCTACGCCACCTGCACGATCCTGAAGGATGAAAACGAGTGCCAGGTGCGGTCGTTCCTCCAGCGTCATCCGGAGTTTGAGCCGGAACCGGACCGCGCCTACCTGCCGGACGCCCTAAAACCCCTGTGTCTGGACGGCATGGTGCAGCTTCAGGCCTATGCCTGGAACGCGGAGGGCTTCTTCATCGCCCGGATGCGAAGGGTAAGGCCATGACGGAGCTGCTCTCCCTCTCACCGGAGGAGCTTCAGACGTTTGTCAAGGGCATGGGTCTCCCCGCCTTCCGGGCCAAGCAACTGCACGAGTGGCTGCTCCGGGGCGAGGACTACCCCGCCATGAACAACCTGCCGGAAGCTCTTCGCAGGCTTCTGGCCGAGGCGGCAATCCCGCAGCCGGTCATGATCGCAAAATCCATCCGCTCCCGGATCGACGGCACGGAAAAGTTGCTCTACCATCTGACGGACGGCAACCTCATCGAGGGCGTGGTGATGCGTTATCACCATGGCGACACGCTGTGCGTGTCCACGCAGGTGGGCTGCCGGATGGGCTGCGCGTTTTGCGCGTCGACACTGGGCGGGCTAATTCGCAACCTCACCTCCGGCGAAATGCTGGGGCAGATCGTCCAAGTGGATAAAATGCTGCGCCCGGAAGAACGCCGCGTACACAACGTAGTCTTGATGGGCAGCGGCGAACCGCTGGACAACTACGATAACGTGATCAAGTTCCTGCGCCTGGCGACGGACGAGCGGGGGCTGAACCTGTCCGCCCGGTCCATTTCGTTGTCCACCTGCGGCCTGGTGCCCGCGATGCGGCGGTTGGCGGACGAAGGCATTCCGCTCACCCTATCGGTGTCGCTGCACGCGCCGGACGACGAGACGCGCAAAAAACTGATGCCCGTCGCGAACGCCTACGCGATTGACGACATTCTGGACGCCTGCCGCACCTACATCGAAAAGACCGGTCGCCGCGTGATCTTCGAATACGCGATGGCGGGCGGCGTCAACTGCGATCTCCGGTACGCGGACCAGTTGGCGAAAAAGCTGCGCGGCATGCAGTGCCACGTCAACCTGATCCCGCTCAACCACGTGGTGGAGAGCACGCTTCAGGCCCCGCCGCCCGGCGCGGTGGATGCATTTCTGGCGCGGCTTACAGAAAAACACATCTCCGCCACCCGGCGGCGCGAGATGGGCGATGATATTGAGGGCGCGTGCGGGCAATTGCGCCGCCGCGTTCTGACAACCGGCGAGGAATAACAGTCCTTCCTAGCAAGAGGTGATGCCGTCGTGAAGGCCTTCGCGGTGACCCATGTGGGCAAGGTCCGTCAGATCAACGAGGACGCCTACTACCTCCCCAAAAATGGGGAGGGCTTCGCCGCGGTCGCGGACGGCATGGGCGGGCATCAGGCGGGCGAAGTGGCCAGCGCCATCGCCATCCGGGAATTCACCGCCGAGATCCGGGGCAAGGTGCCTTCCGAGGATGCGCTGAAGGAAGCCGTGCGCCGGGCCAATACCGCCATCTACGAGGAGGGTGCCCGGGACCCGCTCAAGCGGGGCATGGGCACCACGCTGACGGCTCTCTGGTATGATACGGACAACATCTACCTCACCCACGTGGGCGACAGCCGGGCTTACCTTCTTAGAAACCAAGCGCTGATGCAACTGTCCAACGACCATTCGCTGGTCAGCGAACTGGTGGCCCTGGGCGAGATCACCCCCGAGCAGGCGCTGACCCATCCGCAGCGCAACTTCATCACCCGCGCGCTGGGCACCGGCAAGCGCACCGAGGCGGACATCCTGCACCTGGACTTCCAGTCGGGCGATGTGTGGCTCCTCTGCTCCGACGGCCTGACCAACCACATGCGCGCCGCTGAAATCGCGGAGGTCCTTTTGCGAAGCGCCCCCTGGCCTGACAAACTGCAGTCGCTGATTGACACCGCGCTCGACCGGGGCGGGCGGGACAACATCACGGCGGTGGCCGTCCTGAGGGAGGCCACCACATGAATGAGCACATCCTGTCGGGGCGATACGTGCTGAACGAGGTCATCGGCACCGGCGGCATGGCGGTGGTCTACCGCGCATGGGATCGGGTGGATTTGCGCGAAGTGGCCGTGAAAGTTCTGCGCAGCGAGTACTCCGCCGACGAGGAATTCATCCGCCGGTTCAACAACGAGGCGCGGGCCGCCGCGCAGATGTCCCACCCCAACATTGTCGGCATGTTCGACGTAGGCCAGGACGGGGACTCCCGCTACATCGTGATGGAGTACGTCAAAGGCCGCACATTGAAAGAAGTCATCCGCCAGAGCGGGCGGCTCAAGCCGCAGCGGGCGGTGCAGATGACGCTGCGCATCCTGGCGGCGGTGGATCACGCCCACAAAAGCCACATCGTCCACCGGGACATCAAACCCCAGAACATTCTGGTGGACGGCGAAGGCACCGTGAAGGTGGCCGATTTCGGCATCGCACGCGCCACCAATTCCAATACACAGACCTATACGGATTCCAATAACGTACTGGGCAGCGTACACTACTTCTCCCCCGAGCAGGCCTCCGGCCAGGTGGCCGACGAGAAGAGCGACCTGTATTCGGTGGGCGTGGTGCTCTATGAAATGGTCACCGGGCAGGTACCTTTTGACGGCGAGACGGCGGTTTCCGTGGCGCTCAAACACGTGCAGGAACCGCCCAGGAGCGCGCGCCTGCTGGAGCCGTCAATTTCCAAAGGGCTGGACGAGGTGATCCTCAAGTCGCTGGACAAGGAGGCCACCCGCCGCTACCAGACCGCCGCCGACATGGCCGGCGACCTGAAAAAGGCCATCAAGAGCCCCAAGGGCGGCTTTGTCACCACCCAGCCGGAGTCCGCATCCCGCGCCGAGCGGCGCAAGAAGCGCCAGCAGGCCACCAAAAAATTCAAAAAATATGCGATCATCGCCGCGGTCTTGATCCTCAGCGGCCTGATCGTCTATTATGGTCAGATGCTCTACCACAGCCTGTTTGCCAGAGTCCGGGTGCCCAATCTGGTGATGCTGGACCTGGAGACCGCGGTGGACGACCTGAAGACGCTGGGGCTGACCCCCACCATTCAAAAGCAGCACCACGACGAAATCAGCATGGGCGTGATCATCGCCCAGTATCCGGATTCCGGCGCCGCGGTATGGCCGGGCAGCAACGTGCAACTGACGGTGAGCCTGGGCAAGGAAAAACTGATGATGCCAAAGCTTCTGGAGCTCAACCGCTCCGAGGCGGTCCACCTGATCGAGGAAAACGACCTGGTGCTGGGCGAGGTCAAGCTGACGATCTCCCAATCGCCGCCCGGAACCGTGATCGATCAGACCCCGGTGGTCAACGAATGGGTCAAGCCGGGGGATGTGGTCAACCTGACCATCAGCGGCGAAAGCGCGCCGATGCCGGAGCTCACAGGCTATACGCTGGAGGAAGCCAAGTCCATCCTGGTGGGCGCGGGCTTCGCGGTGGGCAAGATCATCGAATCCGACAGCGATGATAAAGAGGGCACCGTCATCGGCCAGAGCATTCAGCCCGAGGTGCCGTCGCTGCTTTCAACGCCGGTAGACCTGACCATCAGCCGCGTGACCGTCAAGGTCTATCGCGCGGCGACCGCCATCAACATCGTGGTGCCGTCGGAAGGCGCGGTGGTGCACTGCACCGTAGAGGAAACCACCGGTGAACGCACCGTCTACCAGCAGACGCTCACTGCCGGAGAGCACACCATCCGGCTGACTCTGGAATCTCAGGAGGCCGGATCGCACACGGTGCGCGTCTACATCAACGACGAGCTGGCCGCGGAAAAGGCTCTGATATTTGAATGATACAACAATTGGAAGGTCAGATCACGAAAGGCATCGGCGGATTTTACACCGTGGTGCTGCCCGACGGATGCGCGCACACGCTGCGCGCGCAGAGCAAGATCCGCCGCCAGAAGCTGACGCCCATGGTGGGCGACCGCGTCCGGTTTCAGCCGGGCCCAGAGGGTGAGGACGGGTGGCTGCTGGCCATCCTGCCCCGCAAAAACAACCTCGTACGGCCGCCGGTGGCCAATATCGACGTGGCGCTGATTGTGGTGGCGGCCGCTTCCCCCGACCCGGACCTGCTCCTTCTGGACCGGATGCTGCTGGCCGCGCGGCAGGCGGGCATATCGCCCTTCGTCGCGGTCAACAAAGCGGACCTGAACCCGGAGCGCGCGCAGGCCATCCAAAGCGCCTATCAAAGCGCGACGGACGGCGCTTTTCTGGTCTCCGCCCGGACGGGCGAAGGCGTGGAGGCGGTACGAAAGGCACTGTCCGGCCGCGTACACGCGCTGTCCGGCCAGTCGGGCGCGGGCAAGTCCACGCTGATCAACCAGCTGTACGGCATGAAGCTGACCACCGGGCAGGTGTCCCGCATCGAGCGCGGCAAGCACACCACCCGCCATTCGGAATTGATCCGCTTGCCCGGCGGCGGCATGGTGCTGGATACCCCGGGCTTCAGCCTGCTGGAGAGCGAACTGATCGAACCGATTCACCTGAAGGATTTCTACCCGGAGTTCGCGCCCTTCGAGGGCGATTGCCGCTTTAGTCCCTGCGCGCACGCGTCGGAGCCCGACTGCGCGGTGCGAAACGCGGTTGGCGGGATCATCGACCCGGGCAGGCACGAGCGCTACAAACAGCTTTTTGACGAAATGACGCAAAGGTGGAAGGATCGCTATGATTAAAGTCGCCGCTTCCCTGCTGGCCGCAGATTTTCTGAACATCGGCGCGGAGATCGACCGCGTGGCCGACGCCGGCGCCGACTGGCTGCACTTTGACGTGATGGACGGCATGTTCGTACCCAACATCTCCTTCGGCCCCGCGGTGCTCCAGGCCGCCGTCCGCGCAAACCGCCTGCCCTGCGATGTGCATCTGATGATCAACTCCCCCGAGCGCTACATTGAAGCCTTCGCCAAGGCGGGCGCAAAGGTCATCACCGTTCACGCGGAGGCCACCCATCACCTGCACCGGGCGCTTCATCAGATCCGGGACTGCGGGTGCCTGGCGGGCGTATCGCTCAACCCGGCCACCTCCCCCGAGTGCCTGAAGTACGTGCTGGGCGATTTCGACCTGGCGCTGGTCATGACGGTTAACCCCGGCTTTGGCGGACAGAAGCTGATCCCCGCGGCGGTGGGCAAGGTGGGTGAGATCCACCGCATGCTGAGCGAGGCGGGTGTTTCGGCCGAGATCGAGGTGGACGGCGGCGTCGACATCGCCACCGCGCCCAGGATCGTCCGTCAGGGCGCAACCGTGCTGGTGGCCGGTTCCGCGCTGTTCGGCGCGCCCGATGCCTCCGCCTTCATCGACGGCCTCAAAAAGCTGGGCCGCGCGGCGGTGTAGCGGCGTCAGGACAGCACCCTGAACCTCTCAGAAGAATGAGCCCCGGAAAAAGATAGGATTATAAAACGGCCACGGTTCCCGAGCCCGGAAGGGTTCGGGAACCGTGGCCGAGACTGTCGCAGGCATCCTCTGAGCCGCACGCGCGCTCGGAGGATGCCTGTTTCTTTATTAATACTAAAGGAAAGCATTAATCACTCCAAAGCGCCAAGGGGTTTTCGATCAGAACAAGGAGCCGAAGCGAGGCGACCCTTCGGGATACGCCTTCGGCGTGAAAT
>CALGYL010000365.1 GCA_937934775.1 uncultured Clostridia bacterium | reverse complement strand
CAGGGGATTTCGCCGGCGCACAAGCGCGAAAACGCGCCGTGCCGGATTCCGTCTATGACGGATCGGAACGATGTGCGATCCGCCGGACGGAGAAAAACATTGCGCCGCGGGCGTGGCTACGTTATAATCTGGAAAATGGAGGCGGTGAAGCGTGGCGGCGGTTGTGACCTATCTGGAGCACAGCGGCTTTCTGGTGGAAGCGGACGGAAAACAGCTGGTGTTCGACTATCTGGGCAAGGGCCTTGACGAATCCAGGCTGACCGACGGCGTGGTGTTCGTCAGTCACGCGCACCGGGACCACTGCTCGAGCGAGGCGCTGGGGCTGATTGAACGCGATCGCGCCAGGGGGGTCGTTTCCTTTGACGTAAAGCGCAAGGGCCCGTGGCAGACGGTGCGTCCGGGCGACCGGGTCGACGCGGGCGGAGTTCACGTGCGCGCGTTCCGATCGACCGACCAGGGCGTGAGCTTTCTCGCGGAGGCGGGCGGAACGCGCGTCTTCCACGCGGGCGATCTTAACTTCTGGCACTGGCGGGCGGAATCCACACCCGCAGAAGTGGCGGAAGCCCGCCGTGCCTTTGACCGGGCGATTGCCGAGATCGAAGGCGAGCCGGTGGACATCGCGATGTTTCCGGTGGATCCTCGAATGGGTGAAGGATATGACGAGGGCGCGATGGAATTTGCGCGGCGCGTGCGGCCCGCCCTTCTGATCCCCATGCACTATTGGGACAAGCCTGAGACCGCGAAAGCCTTCTGCGAAAAGGCGATGCCCGAGGGCGTTCGCGCCGTCTGCCTGACGGTGCCGGGCGAATCCGTCCGCTGGCCGGACTGACCATGTTTGTGCCGTGCGGCGGTAATACTAATTCCAAACCCGAATCACGCGTTGCGCCGGTTATTTTCGCGCAGAACCATGTCGCCTTCCGCTCAACGTAGCGCTGCTACGTCTCGCTTCGGCTCCTTGTTCTGCATCAAAAATTCCTCGGTGCTTTGGAGTGATTCATGTTTTCCATTAGTATACAATCCGGCCATGCCGCCGGCGGAAGGAATGGGTTTCTGATGGACAACAAAAGACGGCGGGACCTGGTCTGGTTTTTTGTGCTGCTGGCCGCGGTGGCGCTGGGCAACGGGATGAGCGACGCGGTGTACGCCAATTACTTCAAGGACGCCTACCATGTGGACGCGGTGCGGCGCGCTTTTCTGGAGTTCCCGCGGGAGCTGCCCGGCATGCTGTGCATGATCGTGCTGACGGCCCTCTCCGCGCTGGGCGAGATCCGGGTAGCGCTGATCGCCCAAATCCTGGCCGCGCTGGGCCTGACGGCGCTGGGAGTGCTCACGCCCTCCTTTGGACTGATGTGCGTGCTCCTGTTCGTCAACTCGATGGGCATGCACCTGTTCTTCCCGCTGCAGGACTCCATCGGCATGGCGCTGGCTGAGCCCGACCGGGTCGGGCGGCGCATGGGGCAGTACGGGAGCGTCCGCACGGCGGTGAGCTGTGTGGCGGGCATCGTGGTGTTTCTGGGCTTCCGGTTCGGCTTTTTCTCGTTTGTGACGCCGATCAAGTGGACGTTCCTGATCGGCGCGGCGGCGTTCATTGTGGCGGCGATGGCGGCTGGGTATCTGGTCAAGGAAGTCGGCCCGGGCACGCAGCGCAAGCGCGGCTTCAGGTTGGTGCTCAGGCGGGAATACGGCATGTACTACTTCCTTGCGATGCTCAGCGGCGTGCAGAAACAGATCGCCTATGTCTTTGGCAGTTGGGCCATCATTGAATTATTGGGCAAGGGCGCGGATGTGATGAGCCTGCTCACCATCATCGCAAGCTTCCTGGGCATCTTCTTTATGGGGCTGATCGGGCGCTGGCTGGACAGGTTGGGCATCAAGGCCATGCTCTATCTGGACGCGCTGACGTTCATCGGCGTGTACATTTTCTATGGCGTTTTTGTCGGCGGCGTCGCGGGCGGGCAGTACGCGGCGAGCGGCTGGGCGGGCTTTGCGATCATGGCGATGTTCGTTCTGGACAGGCTCTCGATGCAGGTGGGCGTGGTGCGCTCGGTATACCTGCGCGATCTGGTGCGGCAGATCAATGCGCCGGGCGAAGAGGTCGCCGCCGCGCTGTCCACCGGCATCAGCCTGGACCACATCGTCGCGATCATCGCGGCGCAGCTCAGCGGGCTGGTCTGGAAATTTGTCGGGCCGCAGTACGTGTTTTTCGCGGCGGCGGTGTTTTCTTTGGGCAATCTGTATGTGGCCTTCTGGATGAAGCCGGGGCCGAAGGGCGAGTGAGGCGGCATGGGCAGGCGCGGAAATGGCAGGGAATACCTGATCCTCGGGACATTCGGCCTTTTTTGCGCGCTGGCCGGTGCGGTGGTTGTGCTGCTGCTCAGGTTGGGCGCTCCGCAGCAGGCGGTTTCCGCGGCCTTGTCGGGCGATGTAAATAGCGACGAAGCCGCCGCCGAATCCGTAGCCGACCTTGCGGCCCGGTGGGGGAGCAGCGTGGCGGAGGTGGAGGTTGCGTATCCGGCGGGCCGGCGCATGCAGAATACCGAGCCGGGCAACGGCTCGGGCGTCTATTTCGATGCCCGCGGCTTTTTCATGACCAACTACCATGTGATTGAAGATGCGCGCAGCATGCGCGTTCGCCTGGCGGACGGGCTGGAACTCCCCATTCTGGACAGCGCCTACGACCGGACGAACGATGTGGCGGTGCTCTATACCGGCCCGGTGGACGGCCTGACGGCGGTGGAAGCGGGGGATTCCCGGGCGCTCCGGGTGGGCGATCCGGTGTTCGTCATCGGTTACCCCAGGGTGGGCGACGATGTGCTGCCCGGAACACTGACCACCGGCGTCGTCAGCGGCCTGGGCAGGCTGGGTGTTACCGCGGGAAACGTATCGCCGGATGTCGGGATGATCCAGATCGACGCCGCAATCAACGCCGGCAACAGCGGCGGCGCGCTGTTCGGCGCGGACGGGAAGATGATCGGCATTCCGACGATGAAAATCGCGTCGGGTACCGGATCGGAGAGCTTTGAAGGCCTGGCCTTCGCCATCCCCATCGACGTGGCCTGGCCCATCGCCGTCCGCCTGGCGGACGAGATCAGCCAGAAAGGGAATGGATAATAAACCCACCGCGTAAAGTATCTTGGGTGAAAAACGGACAATTCTCCGGATTATCGAATCATCCCCGGCGACATGCGCGCCGGGGATGTGTTTGGCCCACCAGGACACATACTGGTGGGCCAAACAGTTCCTTTTGTCAGCGAGACGCCCGGAAATTCCGAGGAATTTTAGGCGCACACAGCGCTTTCCGCGTCCTTTAAGCAAATGAAAGCCGCATTGCGGATTTCATTTGCGGGCGGTATTAGCCGCCCAGCTCAATTCCAATGCTCTTCGCCGTTGAGACGAGCGGGTGTCCTTCGGTGACCAGCTTGGTCTTGCCGCCCACGTCTGAAAGCGCGTTGTGGCCAACCTCGCATCCGATGATCGCGACCGTAACGCCGTAGACGTCGTCCGCGATCAGTTTGGCCGCGTGGACGCCGAATTCGGTGGAGAGCACGCGGTCGTAGGGGCTGGGGCTGCCGCCCCTCTGGATGTGTCCGGGGATGACTGCCCGCGCCTCGAGCCCTGTGCGCTGCTGCACCGTCTCCGCGATCCGGTGGGCTACGGTGCGGTAGGGGTTATCGGACGGCTGGCGGTCCTTGCGCTTCTGCGCGGCTTCTTCTTTCGTCTGCGCGCCCTCGGCCACCGCAATGATTGAAAAGCTCTTTTTCTTGGCCTTGCGCGCTTCGACCGCCTTGATGACCCGCTCGATGTCATAGGGGATCTCGGGAATCAGCACCACGTCCGCGCCACCCGCGATGCCCGACTGCAGCGTCAGCCAGCCCGCCTTGTTGCCCATCAGTTCCACCACCATCACGCGGCCGTGGCTGTCGGCGGTGGTATGCAGCCGGTCGATCACCTCGGTGGCGGTGTCGCAGGCGGTGCTAAAACCGAAGGTCACATCGGTGCCCCAGATGTCATTGTCGATGGTCTTGGGCAGGCCGATGATGTTCAGCCCTTCGTCGGACAGCATTTTCGCGGTCTTGTGGGTGCCGTTGCCGCCCAGCGTGATCAGGCAGTCCAGCTTCATCCACTTATAGTTGTCTTTCATCGCCTTGACCTTGTCTACGTTGTCCGCGCCGATCACGCGCATCTCGCGGAAGGGCGTGCGGGAGGCGCCCAAAATGGTGCCGCCCCGGGTCAGTATACCGGAGAAATCCCGCTGGCTCATCTCCTGGAATTCGCCGCGGATCAGGCCGCCAAAACCGTCCGCGATGCCGACGATTTCCGCGTCAAACAGCTCATACGCCGCCTTGGCGACGCCGCGGATCGCCGCATTAAGGCCGGGGCAATCGCCTCCGGCGGTCAGAAGGCCTATTCTGCGCTTCATATTTTGCTCCTTCTCTTTTTTCCTACATCCTATCACGCGTAGGGCCGGTTGTAAACCGCGTTTTTAGACAGCCGGTGCGACAGTTCGCGCATGAAATTTCTGCTTTGGCTTCCTTGTGGCTTGATTCAAGTTGGTATTTTCGGTAAAATATTGCAAGAGGTGTGCGAAATGAAGACGAAGGTGATTCCCTCCGCGATTCCCATCTACCTTGCCGCCATGGTGTGGGTTGTGTTTGGACTGTTCGGACATTTGTACGAGTTTTCCAATATCCTGCTGGCCATCGCGCTGTCGGTCGTGGTTTTCCTGATCTCCCGCAAGTTTCTGCCCGGCCGTACGGTTGAGGTGGAGGATGTGCTGACCAGCGGTGACCGCGAGGTCGACCAGAAGCTGGCCGTCAGCCTGGAAGCGCTCAAGCGCCTCCGGGAAGCCGCCGCCAGCGCCCAGACGCCCACTCTCGCGAAGGAACTCAACCGCATTGACGAGGCGGGCCGCAAGATCCTCGCGGCCGTTGCGGAAAAGCGCAGCCGGTTTGACGAGGTGCGCAAGTTCATGGACTATTACCTGCCCACCACCGATAAGCTGATGGCCCAGTACAAGCAGCTCAATGGGGCGGGCTCCGGCGAGATGGTCCGGAAGGCGATCTCAAGCGTTGAAAGCAGCCTGGACATGATTGCGCTGGCCTTTGAAAAGCAGCTGGATAAGCTCTATGGCGACGAGGTGATGGACATCACAACCGACATTCAAGTGTTGGAAACTATGATGGCCTCCGACGGTCTGACCGATGAGGGCATCCGCAAGACCGTCAGTACGACTCGCAACGAATCCGCCGCCGGCGGCAGCGCGGCGGCTCAGGCACAATCGCGGAAAGACGAATAGGAGGATGTCCCCATGAGCGAAACGCAGAATAACGGTTTGAACAACCCCGAACTTTCCACCGCGCAGGTGGATGATGTGCTGGAGCAGGCCCAGAAAGCGGTTGCTGAAGCGCAGGCAGCCCCCGCCCCGGCCGCAACGGCCGAAGGCATCAAGCTGACGCTGGGCGCCGAGCAGCCCACGCCGCCCGAGGTGGCCAAAGTCATCGCGGAACCCGCCAAGGTCGTGCCGGAAGCCGACGAGGTGCGCGACAAGTTCAGCCCGGAAGAGGAAGCCATGATCCGCGACTTCTCCAAGAAGATCGACGTGACCGACGCCAACCTCGTCTTCGCCTATGGCGCGTCGGCACAGCAGCAGATCGCCGGCTTCTCCGATTCGGCGCTGAAGAACGTGAAAACTAAAGATCTGGGCGAGGTGGGCGATATGATCGCAGGCCTCGTGACCGAGCTGAAAGGCTTCACCATCGATGACAAAGAAGGCGGATTCTTCGCCTTCTTCAAGCGCAACGTTGACAAGTTGACCATGCTCAAGCACCGCTACGACGAGGCGGAGTTGAACGTGGGAAAGATCGTCTCCGGCCTCGAACAGCACCAGGTACAGCTGCTCAAGGACATTGCGACGCTCGATCAGCTCTATACCGAGAACCTGCGCTATTTCAAAGAGCTTTCGATGTACATCGCGGCTGGCAAGCTGCGGCTGAAGGACTTCCGCGCCAATGAGCTGGAGGCCATCCGCAAGAAGGCGCAGACCTCCGGCCTGCCGGAAGACGCCCAGGCGGCCAACGACATGGCCGCGCAGGCGGACCGCTTTGAAAAGAAGATTCACGATCTGGAGCTGACCCGGAACGTCTCCCTCCAGATGGCGCCGCAGATCCGGATGCTGCAGAACTCCAACCAGCTGATGGCCGAGAAGATTCAGTCCTCGCTGGTCAACACCATCCCGCTGTGGAAGAGCCAGATGGTGCTGGCGCTGGGCCTGCAGCATACCCAGGAAGCGATGGAGGCGCAGCGCGCCGTGACCGACCTGACCAACCAGCTTTTGCGAAGCAACGCCGAGAAGCTGCATCAGGCCACCGTGGAGACCGCCAAGGAATCCGAGCGCGGCATTGTGGACATTGAGACGCTGCAGGAGACCAACCAGAAGCTGATCGATACCATGGACGAAGTGCTGACCATCCAGCAGGAGGGCCGCGAGAAGCGCAGGCAGGCGGAGATTTCATTGGCCGAGATCGAAAAACAGCTGAAAGCCAAGCTGCTCGAAGTACGCGGCTGAACCGGAGTGAGACCTTAAAAGCGGGGTGTTGAAATGCGTCTATCGGAAAACCGGACAATCGCGTGGATCGTGTTTGCGCTGGCGGTCATCTTTGCGCTCAGCCTGAGCGGAAACGCACTGGAGAAAAATGCGCTGGAGATGCGGGACGACGTGCTGAAGGTGTTTTATACCGGCGCGAGCGGCGACGGCCTGTCGATTGACAGCGATCTCAAGGAGCGCGCAAAGGACGCCTATACGATCATCGGCATCGCGGGGCGCTATCCGGCGGTCGACGCCTCGCTTCTGAACGCTGCAACCAGCGCGCAAAAGTCGCTGGACGAGGCCAACAGTCTGCCTCAGACAGGGATCAATGCCCGCTATACCGCCAACCGGGCGCTGGATCAGGCCATCGAGGACCTGTACACCGCGATGAACAACGCGTCTCTATCGGATGTGGACCGCAAGGACGCCCGGTCCAAGTATGACGACTTCAAGTCCCACGGCAACACCATCGAGCGGGATTCCTACAACGAACTGGCGGTTCAGTACAACAAGGATGTGCAGAAGATGTATTCGGGCTTCCCGGCGGGACTCATCGGCGGCATCAAGGGCGGGGCGCCGGCGCTGGAACTGTTCCAGTAAAGGCGGCAGGAGGTAGTTGTGAAAAAAAACCTTACGGCGCTTGCGCTCATACTTTGCCTGGTGCTCGTCGCCGCGCCGGCCATGGCCATCAACGTCGTTCAGCCCACCGGCTTTTACGCAGATCGGAAGAGCGGCGTGTAGGGAAAGAGTGTAGATCTCGGTGGTCGCCG
>CALGYL010000364.1 GCA_937934775.1 uncultured Clostridia bacterium | reverse complement strand
CACCGCCACGTTCATCACCGTCTGAACGCCGATCATCGATACGATGCCGGCGGCCAGCAGGCTCCCAAACCGGTCTTCGCACTCAATGGCGATCCGAAGTCCGAAGTAGATCAGCGCCATAAACAGCGCGAGGATCAGGAGACAGCCGAAAAACCCCAAATCCTCCCCCGCCACCGCAAAGATGAAGTCGCTCTCCGGGTAGGGCAGGAAAGAAAATTTCTGACGGCCTTTGCCCAGACCCATACCGAACAGCCCGCCCGATCCGAACGCCAGAAGCGACTGCGCCAGTTGGTATCCCTCATTGCCAAGATATGCGAAGGGATTTCGAAAAGACATCAGCCGCGCCCGGCGGTAAGGCTCCGACAGCGCGTAAAACGCGCCCAGTGCCGCGCCCCCCGCGCCCAGAATGGCCAGGTGCGGCCATTTGGCCCCCGCTAGCATCACCATCACCGCCGCGACGATCAGGATCGCGCCCGCCGTCGACAGGTTGGGCTGCAGAAGGATTAAAAGAAACATCGCCAGCGGCAGGATGAGCAGCGGCACCAGATTCTTCCAGAAGGAGGCCACGCTGGAATGCCTCCGGCTGAGCGCCCGGGCAAAGAACAGGATCATCGCGTACTTGGCCATTTCCGACGGCTGAAAGCCCACCGGGCCGATCTTCAGCCAGCGCCTGGAGCCGTTGACCATCATGCCGATGCCGGGAACCGCCACCAGCCCCAGCAATACGAAGCTCACCGCCAGCAGGCCGACGGTGAACACAGGTTTTCGAAGAATCCTGTAGTCCAGCCGGCTGATCACCAGCATCGCCGCCCCGCCCAGCGCCACGCCCTGCAACTGGCTCATCACCTCGCTGAAGGGGTTTCCCGTCTGGTCCTGGGCGTTGTAGTAGCTGGCCGCGTACAACACGACCAGCCCGGAGATCAGAAGGATCAGGAAAACGGCGGCAAATCCCCTGCCGTTGCCCGTCATCGGTTTTCTTTCAAGCGGCGCCCCGCGCCGCGCTTTTGCCCCGCGGAGGGAGGCCTGATTCACGTCGCCGCGCTCTCCAGGCCGCCTACGATGCTTTTAAACACGCGGCCGCGCTGTTCGTAGTCCGCAAACATGTCGAAGCTGGCGCAAGCGGGCGACAAAAGCACGTTCCAGCCTGGCCCGGCCATCTCCCGCGCCATCAGAACCGCCTTTTCAAAGTCATGGCCCGCGTGACTGTATGCGGTAAAGCCCGTCTCGTCCAGCCCCTTCTGAATCTGCATCGCGGTATCCCCGATCAGGACGACCTTCTGGATCTGACTTCCCGGAATCGCCTGGCAGAGCCGGGTCATGTCCACGTGTTTGTCGTATCCGCCCAGGATCATCACGGTGGGCTTCGTCATCGTCTGGATGGCCTTGAGCGTGGAGTCCACGTTGGTGCCCTTGGAATCGTTGATGTAGGTGACGCCGTCCAGCTCCCGCACCTTCTCGATGCGATGCTCAACGCCCTTGAAGGTGCGCAGCGTGTGCCGGATGACCGGCGGCGGCACATCCATGCACATGGCGATGGCGGTGGCTGCCAGCGCGTTTTCCAGGTTGTGGGGGCCGGGGATGGCGATTTCGTCCGCAACGCAGATGGTGCGGTAATCGTCTGCGGTTCCATACACCAAGGCGTCCCCGGCGACAAACGCGCCCCGGGGAGGAATCTGCGTGCGGGAGAACCAGCGGACACGGCAAGGCGCGTCCTTGGCCATATCCCGGAGAACCTCATCGTCGTAGTTCAGGATCAAAGTGTCATCCGAGGTCTGATTCTCAAACACGCGGGCCTTCAGCTGGGTATAGACCGCCATGGTCCCATGGCGGTTCAGATGATCTTCGGTGATATTAAGAATGGCGGTAACCCCCGGATGAAACTTCTCGACCGTCTCCAGCTGGAAGGAGGAGACTTCGCAGACGGTCACGTCTTCGGGGCGTGTCTTCAGCGCCACGGAGGCATAGGGAACGCCGATGTTGCCCACCACATAGGTAAGCTTGCCGGCGTTTTTGAAGATCTCCCCGGTCAGCGTACAAGTGGTGGTCTTGCCGTTGGTGCCGGTGATGGCGATCAGCCGGCCCTGCGCATGACGGTAGGCCAACTCCAGTTCGCCAATGGCCGGAATACCCAGACGTCTCGCCTTTTCAATGGCCGGATGCGTGACGGGCACACCGGGACTGACAACAAGAAGGTCCATGCCTTCAAGCAGGGCCTCCGCCGGTTCGCCCAGCCGCCACTCAATCCCTTCCAGCCGCAGCTCGTCCAACTGGCTGCCCAGCTCCGCCTCGGTTTTCTGGTCGGCGATGCGCACCCCCGCGCCCAGCTCATGGAGCATCAGCGCCGCGGCCACGCCGCTGCGCGCCATCCCAACGACCAGCACCTTCCTGTCCTGCATCGAAAATCCCTCCCCGCGCCCGATCCCGCGCTACGCCGTAAACCCGAGCAGTGCCAAAAGGAACAGAAGCGCCGTAACGTTCAT
>CALGYL010000363.1 GCA_937934775.1 uncultured Clostridia bacterium | reverse complement strand
TTCGCCTGAAAAGTCCGTTTCCGGTATTCTCAGTTCAGCCCGTTCATGACCGGCCTGACTGTGTTTTTGGTCCCCCTGCAGAAGTTTCGCTCCGTCGCCCTCGGGTTCGAGGGCTTATCAGGACGGGTCATGCGCTTGCGAGGCAAAAAAGGGTACAAAAACGAGCCTGGCATATAGCAATTGCTACCTGCCAGGCTCGTCGTTCCGTTAACCTCTATCCGCGGCTCGGGATGGAGCGGTTACCGTGCACTGCAAGACTTTCGTCTCGTATGACGTTGGTCAATAAATCTAGAAGGTCGGCGTCTTGGTCGTCTGCCCAAGTCACGGTCGATCATTTCCGGATCCCCCTTTTCGCGCGGCCGCAAGGCGCTTGTCCCGTCCACACCTGATTATTCGGTCGCCGGTCACCACGTTCAACAGCAAACTTCATTCCACTCGGAGGCGTTACTCTTCATTTGCCTCATTTGGTACTGGCAGGGCAGCCTGGCCGCCATCGTAGACGGCCTCCCCCGTATCCTCTTCCAACTCTCTTTGGATCCATTCCACAAACTCCGCAAAACGCTTGCAGGGGCAATCCTTGTCGCACCCGCGGCGCATCCGGCACAGGTCGGAGCAAAAAGCACGCTCCAACTGTTCCATGAATGACTCGGCGCTCTGGAGAACCCGCATTTTCTGGCCGGCGGCGCGGCGGCTGTTGGCCATCTGCTCCCGGAGGATCCGCGCCATGTCCTCACAGGCCAAGCGTACCGACTCGCCCGGAACCTCGGTGCTTGTACCGGAGTAGCCGGCCAGCACCTGATCCAGGCTGCACTGCTCCCGGTACAGAAGCTTAAGAACCGCTTCCGTCACGCGGATGCTGTGCGCGCCTGCCTGGATCCGCTGAAGCATCCGGTTCACATCTCCTCTCCGGAAGTCCAGCCGGCGGCTCAACTCATTCTTGTTCCCTCCGCACAACACGCTCAGCGTGTAATCCATCAGGTAGGAAATGATCGTCATGATCCTCACTCCATCTCTTTTGTATCACGTCCCGTCCATCATATCAGAACAAATGGCGTTCAGAAATTTCGCAAAAGTCGTTTGCGTATACGAACTTACTTTTGCGAAATGGTGGAGTCCCCCGATGAGCGCTATAATGAACGCAACTTTACGCGAGAGGACGTTCAATATGATCGACAACACCAACACCATGACCTTTAAGGGCATTTTTCGGGTGGCTGTCAACCCGCAAATGCCGGAGGGTTTCAACCTCCTTGAGGCCCTTCACGGCCTGATCTATGATTATCTCCGCACGTGCTACGGCTTCGAGCCCGATTACAACGTCTTTCGCACATATGGCAAACTCGCCACAGAAAACGAGACCGTCCGAGTACAGACCGGATCCATCCGGGAGGTGGAGGACCAGCCTTACTCCTTTCTGTGGGCAATGCGCATCCGCGCCCGAGACCGGTTCAACCGCCGGAGAAACTGGCTGACCCATGTCGGCATCCGGCAGGACGGTCCGGCTTCGGCCTCGCTGTATTTCGCCGAGCTGTACTCGGACTATACCGTCGGCCTGCTCACCGGCGCCCTTCCCCCGACAACCGAAACGCCTACCCTGTTTGACGTGCTGATGCGCAGCCGACGCCTGATGTGCCTGTCCGGGGCGCACACGCTTTCGGCATACCCCTGGGCGATCACCGATGGCGAGCTGGACGCGTTCCTGGACCTGCTCTTGGACCCCGAGAGGACGCTGCCCGTTCTCCTAATCACCTGCCCGGATCTGGTCAGCCCCAGTCTTGTGTACGAGAGGGCCAAGGGAAACCTCATCATCTGCTGGCTCGACGACTATCCGCTCTTTGGCATGCTCAACAGCCGCCTTCCGCTGGGCTTAAGGACGGAGTGGGACACCGTCCGCGTGTTTCTTCCGCTCACGCAGGAGCCGCAATTCCATCCTTTCGTGACCCTGCAGGAGATCAACCGGCTCGGCGAAATCGCAGTTGTGGAGAATTTGTATCGCGCTTTTTGCACCTGCCTGCGAAATGAAGACCGCTATGCCTTCGTCACCATCGATACCATTCGAGACCTGCTGCGAGATCGGGCAACAGCTGCACTGAAAGCGCAAAACCTTGATCAGGGCACTGCGATACGGGATTTACATCTGAAAAACGCTGAGCTTTCGGCCCAGCGCACGAAATTATCCGACCGACTCAAGCTCGCACAGGAACAATTGGACAGAACTGACGCTTCCGAGTATGAGGCACTGCTCTCCGAAGCGTTGGGGGAAACCGACCGCCTGAACAAGGGGTTGGACACGCTCATTGCGCGCCTGTATGCTGATCCAGGCGTCGGCCTCCCGGCAGATGAAGCGAGATCCAACGTCAAGCTGGGGGACCTTTACCAGGCGCTGAACTACTGCTTCGATCGGCTCCGGCGATGGGAGTAGGTTTATTCCGAATACCGGCGCATCAGATCATCCAGGCTGATCCCGTTTCTCAGGCAGTATGCGGCCAGCCGCTCGAACACCTCTGTGCCTGACCGCCACTGCTCGATCTCCAGCGCCTTCTTGACGTCCGCTTCAGGTAGCTGAAGTGCTGCTGCCATGTGGGCGTGATTCCCTTGAAAGTACCGATTGAACGCCTCCAGAAGCATCCACCTCATGATTCCAATACTACCCGTACCCATCGCTTCTTCCTCCTTTGTCGTTTGTATCATTCCCTCATGCCGCTCGGCCAGCATGTCGGCCATTTTCGTTACGACACAATCGGTTGGCAACCCGTTTGCCTGTCGATGCGCGCACGTCTCGCAAACCGTACGCAGGAGCTGGTCGAACACCTCGTATACCTTTTCTAATCCTGGATCCGCATAATCTTCTCGCTCCGCATCACCCACCCTGCGGGCGCGCCTAATCCCCATGTTCATTTCACCCCCTTCCAGTCGCCTACACTTGAACCGGCGAAATAGATCTGTCAGATCAATATCTTGCTCGAAGCAATACCATACCAACCTTTGAAAAGCTTTTGATGCTCCTTTTGCTGTGTCAAGATGCTGAAAAATCCATTGCAATGTGCGAAACGGGACATCCAGCGCTTCCGCCATGCTGGTCTTCGAGTCGAACTCGTCCTCCAGCAATATGCGGAAGAGAAACGCGACCAGGTCCCGTTCGTCCATTATGTCGGTCCTCCACTGTATTGTATCCCAGATTTCGGCGGCATGGAATACGGATGATGTTCGCTCCATTACGCAAGATCTTGCGCATTGAATCCAAAAAAAGCAACCAAGTCGTTGCGTCAAGCGCGACTTCTTGGCTGCTTTTCTTAACTACGCATTTTACCCTTAATGGCGCGTGTGATTTAGTTGCCCGGATGGAGGCAGCAATTCTCTGCTTTGTATGAGGGGTAACCGTCGCCCGTCGGAATCGAGCCAGCCCCATGTTTCAACCCGCGCCCAGCCAATCTCCTGTACTTTGTTTCTCATTGCCGAATGAGGCTCTATTCAGCGCACATCCTTAATAGCCAGCAGACCAGCAAAACATGCGCGGTGACGATCAATGTGGGCATCTTCCTGCGGAACATATGCTTGACATACGAATCCATCGCATTCACATCCTGCCCTCAAACCCGACATTCGCATCCTTTTCCGCCTTTCGCTCCATCGGAA
>CALGYL010000362.1 GCA_937934775.1 uncultured Clostridia bacterium | reverse complement strand
GCTACGCAAGAACCCACCCTTCGCTGCTCGATAAGTGGGTTCTTTGACAGCCTGATGTTTGGCCCACCAGTTTCGAACTGGTGGGCCAAACACGTTTCCGGCGCGCATGTCGCCGGGAATGATTGAACAGGCTGACCCGCGCGGCGTTTCACCCGTTACCAGCGTATTCCATAAACAGTCTTTTGCGCGGGCGGTCCGGAGGGCGGAACCTTCCGGCAATCCGCCTATGAAAGTTCGAACAAACGCTTCATCAGGTCGTCGCCGCTTTCCAGAACCGGGGCGCTTTCGCAGGCGGCCTCGGTGAAGGGGGTCGGGGCTGTGGGCACGCGGCTGTCGTAGATCGCGAACGGCACGGGCGTGCCGTCGTGGGTGCGGGTGGAGAGTAGCGTATAGTGGTCGGGCATCAGAAGGAGCCGGAAGTCGCCCAGTGCCGGCAGCTTTTCAAGGAGCGGCGCGACCACGCGGCTGTCCACGCGGCGGATGGCCTCCAGCTTGTTTTCGAGGCTCCCGTCATGGCTCATTTCATCCGGCGCTTCGACATGTACCAGTGCAAAGTCGTCGCCCGCCTCCAGCGCTTCCAGCGCCGCTGCCACCTTGTTCTCGTAGTTGGTGTTCAGAAGGCCGGTCGCGCCCTCCACCTCCGGCGCTTTCAGCCGGTTTAGAAGCGCGATGCCCTTGACCAGCGGCACCGCCGAAACCACCGTGCCGGTCACGCCGTACTTTTTTGTGAAGTCGGGCAGCTGGCAGGCCTCGCCCGCGCCCCAGAACCATGCGGAATTGGCCGGTTTCAGGCCCTCCGATACGCGCTTAAAATTGACCGGGTGCGCGGAGAGCGCCTTTTTCGCCGCCGCCTGCAGCCGCCGGAGCCAATCCCCGCCGGGGCCGCCGGGCAGATATTCCCAGGTGGGCTGGCCCGCGATGTCGTGAGGCGGCTTCAGCGTGAACTCCGCCGCCGCGCCGCGCGCCACCGCGATGTGGCGGAAGGTGTCGGTGGGGTAGATCACAAGGCCGCGCTCCGCGCCCACCTTTTGAAACGCCGGGTCCGCCGCCACCGCCTGCGCCAATGCCAGCGCGTCCGGGCCCTCGACGCCGCCGCCGTTGTGGCTGAGCATCACATCGCCCTCCGGCCCGTCGCCAAGCGCCACCAGGTTCATCCGGAAGGCTACCTCGCCGGTCCGAAGCAGTACGCCCATGCCCGCGGCCTCAAGCGGCGACCGTCCGGCGTATACGCCGACCGCGTCGTTGCCCAGGAGCGTCAGAAACGCCACGTCGCTGCCCGGTGAAAGCTGTTTGGGGCAGGAACGCAGCCTGCCCAGTTGACCGCCGCCGATTTTTTCAAAGGCTTTTAGCGAAAGGTATTGAAGCGGCGTCTTCCCGCCCAGACTTTCCAGCGGAAAATCCGCCATGCCGTCTCCGACGACCAGCACGTATTTCATGTTTCTCCCCCCGACACTTGCCAAATGGAAACGTTTGATATATGATTGTAGCACAACGCGCGATTGACTTCAAGGAGGAAACCATGCAGTCCCAGCAGCAGCCGCTTCTCGCCTCGATGATCAAAGGCCAGATAATCGAGGGCTTTTTGTTGGTGCGCGCTTCCGAGCAGCGCACCTCCTCCAACGGCACCAAATACCTGGATCTGACGCTCAGCGACCGGCAGAGCGAGATCAACGCCAAGATGTGGGATGGGCAGACGGCGGCGCCCAAGCCCTCCACCGTGGTGAAAATTCGGGGCATGATGCTGGAGTACAACGGCCGCCCGCAGCTGCGGGTGGATAAGATGCGCCCGATTGAGCCGGGCGACGGGGTGGACCTCTCCCAGTTGGTACCCTGCGCGCCGGACTCGACCGAGGATATGATGAACCTGCTTCTGAACCGGGTGGAGGCTATCAAAAGCAAGCCGCTTCAGGATCTGGTGCGCTACCGGATCGACGAGTGCAAGGAACAGCTGATGTACTACCCCGCCGCCTCAAAGCTCCACCACGCGGAGCGCGGCGGGCTGCTCCACCACATCACCACCATGCTGAAGGACGCCGACGCGATTTCGGCCATCTATCCGCAGCTGGACGGCGACCTTCTGGCCGCGGGCGTGATGCTTCACGACCTATGCAAGATCCGGGAGTTTGATTCCGACGAGATGGGCCTGGTCAGCGATTATTCGGTGGAGGGCAACCTGATCGGCCACCTGGTTGAGGGCGTGGCGGAGCTCCAGCAGGCGGGCGAGGCGCTGGGAACGCCGAAGGAGCTACTCATGCTGCTCGAGCACATGGTGCTCTCCCACCACGACCTGCCGGAGTACGGCAGCCCCAGACGGCCCATGATTCCGGAGGCGGAGGTTTTGCACCTCATCGACCTTCTGGACGCCCGCATGTACGAAATGGACCGCGCGCTGTCCGCGGTGAGCCCCGGCAGCTTCACCGAGCGCATCTGGTCGCTGGATCGCAAGCTCTACCGGCGCAAGGAGTTCGAAACCTGAAACTTGCGGCAGGGTTTTGCCAAAGCCCGGGCTCATGAAAGCACCCCCGCCCGTGGCATATTGAAAACCGCCATAGAATGAAAAGGAAGTGCGTTTCCGTGCGCGTACACGACCGGTTTTTCCGCTATATTTCATTTGATACCGCCTCCGACGACGATGCGAAGGGCTGCCCCAGCACCCCCGGCCAATGGGTTTTGGGCCGGGCGCTGGTGGAAGAAATGCTCGAACTGGGCATCAAGGACGCCCGGATCGACGAGCACTGCTACGTCTACGGCACCCTCCCCGCCAACGTCGAAAACGCCCCGGCCATCGGCCTGATCGCCCACATGGACACCGTAAGCGTGGTGCCCTGCGTGCCGATGAACGCCCGGACGGTGCGCTATGAGGGCGGCGACATCGTGCTGGACGCGGCGGAAGGCATCGTGATGCGCGCTGCCGATTACCCGGACCTAACAGACCACATCGGTAGATCGGAAGAGCGCACGTCTGAACTCCAGTCACTTAGGCATCTCGTATGCCG
>CALGYL010000361.1 GCA_937934775.1 uncultured Clostridia bacterium | reverse complement strand
CAACTCTACTATATCAAAAAAACTCCCTCATGGGGAGCTTTTTTGACAGTCTGTGAGGAGTCCGGCGCTTTCGCGCCGGACTCCTCTGATACCAATGAAGAGAATCATTTACCCCAAAGGGACTAAGAATTATCGATGCAGAGCAAGGAGCCAGAGCGAGGAATAGCAGCGCTATTTTGAGCGGAAGGCGACACTGTTTTGCGCGAAAAACCCGGCTCGACGGGTAAATTATACTTGGAATTGGTAGGAGCATCAAAAACCCGTTTGGTTTTTTGATGCTCAGCGTGGAAAAGCCCCGAAGCGGATTTTCCACGCATCCGCCAGGAACAGCGCACCCGCCCAATTCGTCAAAAGATTGGCAACCAAAAGGAGGGAAAACGATGAAAAAAATTCTGGCGCTCGCCGTATCATTGGCACTTATTCTGAGCGGCGCAGCCCTTTCCGAATCCGCCGGAACCAACCCCGGCGGCGATCCCATCACGCAGACTGTCGAGAAGTGGTCGCCCTATGCGCTGTCCGTCGTGACCGAGGCGAACGGCGTCCTGTACTTTCAGACTCAGGGCGGCGATCCCTCAAATACGGCTCCGGTGCTGCGCGTTCTCGAAAACGGCGGGGAGAAGGCGCTCAGCCCCCTCTACGCCTCCGCCGTCTATGTCGAAAAGGACAACGCGATCTACTTTCAGTCCGCCGGAAATTCCCGGCTTCTGATGGCGCTGGACTTGGCGTCCGGCCAGATTCAGCAGGCGATGGACCTGGGCTTTGACGGCGCCGCACTGACCGGTACGATGAACGGCCTGATGGCGGGCGGGCTGATCGGCAAGGGCGTCTACGCCAACCGACTCTACGATCCGCTGACGAAGCAACTGGTGCCCGCGGACATCGAGCCGATGTCGGAATACCACAATTTCGGGACCTTCGAAACCATGCAGACCGCCGCGGGCGGGCTGAAGGCGCGGGCGCAGGGCAGCGAGCTCTGGCAGAGCGTCGAACCAGGCCCCGCCGCGTGCCAGGCCGCGCTGGACGGCGCGCTGTACACCCTGGTGCCGCGCGAATTTCTGGAATCCGCCTATGCGGAAATCTACCGCTTCGACCCCGCTACCGGCCTATGCCAGTATCAGACCCAGGCGGACGGCCGCTTCTACAGCCAGTTGCTGACGGACAATAGCCGGCTGGTGCTGACAGGCCCCGACGGCGTACTGTCCATCGATCCGGCGACCGGCGCGTCCGAGCCGCTCTATCAGCCGGAAGCGAAGCTATTGGACCCCTCCGTGATCAAGGTCGGCGGTCAGCTGTTCCTGTTTGCGCGGCCGGACGCCGAATCCCAGCCCCAGTTGATCATTGCCCTGCCCCAGCCCGGCGCGCAGCCGGAACCGACCCCCGCGCCGGAGCGCGACCTGGTACGCGGCATGCGCGGCGCGGACGTGAAAAAGCTGCAGGCACGGCTCAGTGAACTGGGTTATCCCGCGGGCCGGGAGGACGGCGTGTTCGGCGTCCAAACCGACAGCGCGGTGCGCTACTTCCAGGACGCGCTGGGGACCAAGCAGAACGGCAGGGCCGACAAGGCGCTGCGCGAGGCGCTCTACGCGGGCGATGCGCCGATGTATGTGGAATTCACCGCCCTGACCAGCGCCAGCCGCGGCATTCGCGTCGAGGCGTTGCAGGCAAGGCTCCGGGAACTTTCGTACCTGGCCGCCCCGGCGGACGGCTCCTACGGCAGCCGCACGGTCGAAGCCGTCAGGCTGTTTCAGAAAGAGGCCGGACTCAAGCAGACCGGGAACGCCTCCGTACAGACGTTGGAGGCGCTGACGACCCCGGACGCCCCCGTGTGCAGCGGGTACATCACCCTGAAAAAAGGTGATACCGGCGCGTCCGTCGAAGCGCTGCAGACACGGCTGAACGAACTGGGCTACTACGCGGGCGACGCCTCCGGCGCCTTTGACGGGGAGACACTCGCCGCCGTCAAGCTGTTCCAGCAGACCGCCGGACTCAAGCAGGACGGCGTGGCCAGCGCCAAGCTGCAAAGAACCCTGTTCTCCTCCAAAGCGCCCAAGTGCGACCAGTATATCGAACTCCGGTACGGCGACTCCGGCCCCCAGGTCAAGGCGCTGCAGACCCGGCTCAAGAAGCTGGGCTACTTCTCCGGCTCGATCGGCGGCAACTTCGGCTCCAGAACCCTTGAAGCCGTCAAGCGCTTCCAGAAGGCGACGGGCGTGAAGCAGACCGGCGCCGCAAACGTCAGCCTGCAGGAGGCGCTGTTCGAAGACGACGCGCCCACGCCGACGCCCAAGCCAACCCCAACCGCCAAGCCGACGCCCACCCCCGCGCCGACATCTACCCCGATGCCGACGCCAGAACCGACCGTAGGGCCCACCCCCGCGCCCACCGCAACCGCCGTCCCCACGGCGGAACCGACTTTGACGCCAGAATCCACCCCGACAGTCGAACCTACGCCGACGCCGGAACCTACGCCCACGACCGAGCCCGTGCCCGAGGGCCAGGTGGTGGACAACGCGGCGGTCGACAAGCTGATGAAACTGCTCAACGATCAGAAACCCGGCCCCAAGATCCTCTACACCCGGGAAACGGCGGTGCTCTGGCTGCAGCAGCGGCTGACGGACATGAAGTATTTTGACCCCGCGGAAGGCGACAACAGCGGCGTCTACGACCAGCCCACCTTCGACGCGGTCAAACAGCTGCAGCAGGATCTGGCGCTGGAACTCAAAAAGGCCGATGATGGCCTGGTGGGCCAGACAACCTTTGATGCGATCCTCGGCCAAGGCGCAGCCTGGACCAATCCGGGCGAAGTGATTCACCGGAGCTAGCCGCAGCCGTTCCTCGCGTCCGGTTCTCCCCCCCTTTTCTCATTCGTTCCCGGTGACATGCGCGCCGGGAACGGTTCTGAGCATCAAAAAACCCGTTTGTTTTTTAATGCAGAGGAAGAAACGCTGCGCGCGCCTGAAATCCTCACGGATTTCCGTGCGGCGCACTGACTGTTGGTACTGTTTCATCCACCAGTGTACGCACTGATGGATGAAACAACGCTTCCGGCGCACAGGTCACCGGAAGCGAATGAAGCAGAACGAAACTTTGTCGATGGTCTCATCCGTTCCCGGCGACATGCGCGCCGGGAACGGTTTTTATTTCCGCCGAATGCAAATTTCATGGCGCGGGGTGTTTCGCGCGCCGCTCAGGAACCCAGACATTAACATATTCGTCAAAATGTGGGGATTTTTGCGGGGAGGGAACAATATGAAGCGCATGCTGGCGCTGATCGTCGCCATCGCGCTCCTGTGGGGCGGCGTCGCCCTGTCGGAGGCCGTCGCGCCGTCTGTTGAACAGCCGGATGGCCTCGAATCAATGTCCGGGGCAATGCCAACCATCGTGGCCCAGGCGGGCGGCAAGCTGTACTACACCGTGCCGTCCGGGGACTCCGAGGACGCCCAGTCGGCGCCGTCCGCGCTGTGGGAATCGGAAAACGGCTCGGCGGTCAAGCGGGCCGAACTCTATTCAAACGCGATCTACATTGAGAAGGACGACGCGATCTACTATCTGGAAGCGGAAAAATCCTCTCTGCTGATGATTCTGGATCTGCGCACCGGCGAAACGTCGAAGGTGGGCAGCCTGGGCTTTGAAAGCGCCCGGCTGACCGCCACTTTGCGGGGCCTGGTGGTGAGCGGATTGATCGAGGTGGGCGTATACGCCAGCCGCCTCTACGACCGGCAGGCCGGCGTTCTGCGGCCCGCGGACTTTGACCCCACCGAAGAATACCGCAGCTTCGGTTTGTTTGAGACGGATCAGTCCGCCGCGGGTGGCCTGAAACTGCGCACCGTGGACGAGAAAACCTGGAAAAATGTGTACGCCGGGCTTGCCGGCGGTCAGGCGGCGCTGGACGGCGCGCTGTACTACCTGGTGCCGCAGGCGTACATGGAATCCTCGTATGTGGAAATCTATCTCTACGACCCGGCCCAGGGATTGAGCCGGTACGTCACCCAGGCGGACGGGCAATTTGACCAGATGCTTGCCGGAGACGGCCTGCTGGCACTGGCCGGGCCCAGCGGCGTCTTGACGGTTGATCCGCTGAGCGGCGCGTCCGAGCCGCTCTTCCAGCCACAATCGCCGCTGATCGATCCCAAACTTTTGCAGCTGGGCGACGCGCTCTACCTGTACGCCCGGCCCGGCGAGGAAGCGCCGCGTCAGTACGTCGCCACCCTCTCGCTGTCCGGGGAAGCGCCGTTGCCCACGGCCGGTCCCACGCCCGGACCCACCCTCCTCCCCACCACTGGACCCACGCCCGAACCCACGCCGGTGCCCGGGCGGGACCTTTCCAAGGGTTCCCGCGGCGGGGACGTGCTCAAACTGCAAATGCGCTTGAACGACCTGGGCTACGCCGCGGGCAAGGAGGACAGCATTTTCGGTGTCTCCACCTACGGTGCGGTGCGCTACTTCCAGGACGCGCTGGGCGTCACCCAGACAGGCAAGGCCACGGTGGCCCTCCAGCACAAACTGTATGCGGATGGCGCGCCGGAATTTGTGAAATATACAGCGCTTTCAAACGGCGACAGCGGCATCCGCGTGGAGGCGCTGCAAGCCCGGCTCCGAGCGCTAAACTACACCGCCGCCAAGGTGGACGGCGCCTACGGCGGCCGCACCGCCGAAGCCGTCAAGCTGTTCCAGAAAGAAGTCGGCCTCCGGCAGACCGGCGAAGCTTCCGTCGCGGTCCTTCAAAAACTGATGGCCAACGGCGCGTCCGCTTGTTCCGGCTACATCACCCTGAAAAAGG
>CALGYL010000360.1 GCA_937934775.1 uncultured Clostridia bacterium | reverse complement strand
TCTGGGCAAAACGAGCCTGGAAAAATCTCTGGACGGCGAATGGAAGCTTCACTACGCGCCGGACCTCGGCGGCATGATCCACGGCTTTGAGGCGGCGGATTTCGACGTCTCCGGCTGGGCGGACATCAAGGTGCCCGGCTGCCTGGAGCTCTCCGGCTGCGGCGCGCCTCATTACGTCAACATACAGTATCCCTGGGATGGGTGGGAGTCCATCGCGCCGCCTCAGATTCCCGGCCGAAACCCCGTCGCGGAATACGTGACCGACTTCGACCTGCCGGGGGATTTTTTGGGAAAGCGCGTGGCGCTCAGCTTTGACGGCGCGGTAACGGCGCTGTACGCCTGGGTCAACGGCGTTTTCATCGGGTATGCGGAGGATGGCTTTACGCCCTCGCACTTCGATGTGGCCGCCGCGCTGAAGCCGGGGAAAAACCGTCTGGCGGTCCGGCTATTCCGCTATTCCACCGCGTCCTGGCTGGAGGATCAGGATTTTTGGCGCTTCTCCGGCCTGATCCGCTCCGTACGCCTGACAGCCCAGCCCATGGCCCACGTGGAGAACCTTTTTGCCAAGGGGCTACTAAACGACGATTACCAGGACGGCGCACTTTCGCTGGATATGAAGCTTCGGCTGCCTTTGGACCAAGAGGTGGTTGCCCAGGTGACGCTGACGGACGCGCAGGGCTTAACGGCGCTATCTTTTGAGATGCCCGCAAAGGAGCGCAATAAGGTCTGCTTCCCGGTCGCCGCGCCGTGCAAGTGGAGCGCGGAGCAGCCCAGTCTGTACCGCCTCCGGGTGACGCTGCGGGATTCGGCGGGCGTTCTGGAAGTTGCCGAGACCATGGTGGGCTTCCGCCGTTTTGAAATGAAGGACAGGCTGATGCTGCTCAACGGCAGGCGCGTGGAATTCCGCGGCGTCAACCGCCATGAGTTCAGCGCCGTGGGCGGCCGTACGCTGACTGACGAGGAGATCCTGACCGACCTCCTCATCATGAAGCGGAACAACATCAACGCCGTGCGAACCTGCCACTACCCCAACGACAGCCGCCTGTACGGGTTGTGTGACAAGCTGGGCCTGTATGTGATCGATGAGACAAACCTGGAAACCCACGGTTCTTGGACGGCTCTGCGCTCCATCATCCATGACCGGGCCGTGCCCGGAGACAAACCCGAGTGGCAGGAGGCGGTCAACGACCGCGCCCGCTCGATGGTGGAGCGGGACAAAAACCATCCGTCGGTGTTGCTCTGGTCCTGCGGCAACGAGAGCTACGGCGGCGAGGTCATCTTCAACATGTCCAACCTCATCCGCTCGCTGGACGACACCCGCCTGGTGCATTATGAGGGCGTCTCCGCCGACCGTCGGTTCAACGATACCTCGGATGTGGAGAGCCGCATGTACACCAAGCCCTGGGATGTGGAGAAGTACCTTTTGACCAATCCCCAGAAGCCCTATATCCTGTGCGAGTATGCCCACGCAATGGGCAACTCCGTGGGCGACCTGTTCAAGTACACCGCCCTCGCCGAGAAGTACCCCATGTATCAGGGCGGCTTTATCTGGGACTACATCGATCAGGCGCTGCTTACCACCGCGCCGAACGGCGGGAAGCGCTACGCCTACGGCGGCGACTTCTATGACCGGCCTACCGACCGCAGCTTCTGCGGAAATGGCATTCTGTTCGCGGACCGGACGCCCTCGCCCAAGATGCAGGAGGTCAAGTATCTGTACCAGCCGGTGAAAATCCTGCCGGAAAAGGGCGGCGTGCGGCTGATCAACCGGAATCTGTTTTCGGACACCGAAGGCTATACGCTGAAGTATGAGCTTATGAAGGATGGCGTGCGTATCGCCTCCGGCGAAGCTTTCCCCCGTGTGGCCGCGGGCACGGAGGCGCTGATTTCGCTGAACCTGCCCGAGTGCCTGGAGCCCGGCGAGTATGCGCTCACCTGCGCGCTGGTTCTGAACGAGGACGCGCCTTGGGCGCCGCGGGGCTATGAGCAGATGCACGGCCAGTATGTGTTCCATGTGGCGGCAAAGGCCGAAGTACCCGAAGGAGAAGTGCGCCTGATCTCCGGCGATTGGAACATCGGCGCGCAGGCGGGCGGCCGGGACATGCTGTTTTCCTTCCCGGAGGGCGGTTTGGTTTCCTTCCGAAAAGAGGGCGGCCCGGAATTGATTGTCACGCCCTTCCAGCTGAGCCTGTTCCACGCGCCGACCGATACCGACCGCGGCAACGGGCTGGACCGGGACATGGCCTTTTGGCGCGCGGTGTCGCTGGGCAGCCGCGTGGTGGACGGCAAGTTTGCAGGCCCCGGCGAACCGTTCGCCATCACCTATCATTATCAACTGCCCATCGTCCGGGACAAGTTTGTGTTCATCACCTATCAGCCGCTGCCGGACGGCGCGGTGCGGGTGAAGCTGGAGCTGCCCGCGGTGCCGGGCATGGGTCAGATCCCCTCGGTGGGGCTGTCGGTCCGCCTGCCCAAACAGTTCCACAAGGTTGCCTGGTACGGCCTGGGCCCGGAGGAGAACTACATCGACCGGCTGTGCGGCGCGCGTCTGGGCGTGTATGAGACCACCGCCGAGAAAAATCTCACGCCGTATATCGTCCCGCAGGAGTGCGGCAACCGCGCCGGCGTCCGCTGGATGGAAGTGACCGACGAAGCTGGGACCGGCCTTCGCGTGGAGATGGACGGGCTCCCGCTGGAGATTACCGCGTTGCCCTATACCGCATCCGAACTGGCCAGCGCCCTCCATCCGGACGAGCTGCCGCCCATCACCTACACGGTGCTGGATGTTGCGATGCGGCGTATGGGCATTGGCGGCGACGACGGCTGGGGCGCCCATACCCATCCGGAATTCCTGATCGACGGCGAAATGCCCCATACTTTCTCGTTCATCATCCGCGCGATCTGAGTAATACTAAAGGAAAACATGAATCACTCCAAAGCGCCAAGGGGTTTTCGATGCA
>CALGYL010000359.1 GCA_937934775.1 uncultured Clostridia bacterium | reverse complement strand
GCGATGGCGCCCTGCATGATCTCGTCGATGCGGTCGGCGTTGCCCTCGGAGGCCAACTCAATGGCGTAGCGGATGCGCGAGCGGTCGATGGCCTCGCCCTTTTCGATCACGGCCTGCAGCCGTTCCAGCACCACGCGGCACAATTCCGCCTTGGATTCTTCGCCGGAAATCGTGATCTCGCTGCCGTGGGCGAAGATCTCCACGCCCAGCTCGTCGCGCAGAAGCTTCACATTCTCATCGTGCAGGCCGAACAGCGCGATGAACTGATCGCTCCGCTCAACCTCCATCTTTGTCTTATAGACCGTTTCCAACTATTCTTCCTCCGAAAGAGCTGAATCGGCATTTTCCGCGATGTTCATGCGCAATTCCAGGATGGCGCGCGCGCGGATTCCGCCCCCTTCTATCATACTATAATCTACCCATTTGTCAATCGCGGTAGACGATGGGGGCTGCTTCTGGCGCGCCTCGGCGAGCGCCTTTTCGGAAATTTCACGCTTGACGGCGGCCTCGTCCAGCGGCACGGTTCGGGTCGTCAGCTCCTCGTGGCTCAGCCGTTCCACGCCCAGCGGCAGGAACAGCCCGCCGATGGGGAGAAAGGTTTTTTCGGTTTTTTCCTGTGAAAACGGCTGCGCCACCGTCAGCGGAAACCGAAAACCCGGCCCGGTCAGTGCGCTTTCGTTCCGGACGCGACCGGTGGGGTTATCCTCCGCCCGCGCAAGGGACGACGTTGCCTCGCCCGTCACCCACACCCGGGCCACCACGCTGCCCAGCGCGCAGACGCCGCGAGTCAGCTCATCAGTAACCTTCTCCTCGCCCCGGATCAGCGTCTGCCCGCGGGTTACCGTATCGCCCGGCTTCACCGCCGCCATCCCCGCCAGCACCGTGACCGATTCCACTACGCCGTCCCGGGCGGCGCGCAGATCCCGCGCGGCGTTCGGGTCGTAGAGCGCAGGCGGCGCGTCCTCGCCCACCGCCTCGATCAGGAGCCTGACGCCCTGCCTGGAGACGCCCACATAAGCAAGGTCGCCCGCCTCGGCCATCAGCCTCTGGGAGAGCGCCCAGGCGTCCAGCCCGCTAAGATCCATGCCCACCCGAACGCCCAGCGCCTGCATCGCGCGCTCCAGGTTGCCCGGCTCCGCGCCGGACAGCCGCACCTCCACAAGCCACGCCCGACCGGCCAGCAGCATCAGAGCGCTCAGGAATATGGCCAGCGACAGGACCATGGCAAGCCTCCGGCGCAATGTCTCCCGAACGCGGGGCATCCCGCCCACCCGGACGATCTTCACATCCAGCTTGTACTTCTCCGCAAGCTGCAGGATGCGCCGGGCGTCGGCCTCGCCCGTCCTGAGGATGGTCTCCCGGGGGCCGCCGCGCTCCGCCGAATCGATCCAGATGCCCTCCTGCCGGGCGCGGTCGATCAGCTTTTCGGCCATCAGCCCCCGGAAGCGCAACGTGACCGGCCCGCTCAACGGGTGGCCTCCCGCTCCGGCGCCGTCTGACCCTGCGCCGTGTGCTCCGAAAGGCCGGGCATCTCGATCATATGGATCTCGCCCCGGACGGTCAGTGCGTCCGGGCGGATCTGGGTGAGCAGCAACGCTTCGCCGCGGATGCACAAAACCCCCTGGCGCGTCATCAGGCGCACGCAGGATGGGCTGAATTCCAGAATCCCGGTATGGTTTTCGATCATCGCGCGCCGTCCGCCCGCCAGCATCAGCCGGGGCAGCGCGCCCGCCGCTTCCTCCAGCCACTCCATCGCCGGAAACGCGCTGCGCCGCGCGCGGACCGGCGTCTTGCGCGCCGACATACGCCCCACCCCCTTCACCGACAATATGCGCCTGTCTCAGGCATTATTTCCCCTGTTAAAAATATTGTTGAAATGCGAAGTATCCTCTGTTATACTACATAGTAGATTTGTATGCCCGAAAAGGAGTGGTTGATGTGCAGGCCGCCCTGGATGTCGCGCAGGGTCTCGAGCTTCCTTTCCTGTGGAAGCGCGCAGACCGGCAATACATGATGCGCTCGGAAAAGCGGCCGGGCTACCGCCCGCAGTCGGGACGAGCCGGAGGAAACGGCAACGGCGGCCGGCGCAGACGCCGCCCAAGGCACATTGGCTATGCCATCATGACGGTGATTCTGCTGGTGATCCTGTGGCCCGTGGGCCTGTTCCCGCTGTGGGGACACAAGCTCCGCTGGCGCAGCCTGGTCAAGGCGGCGGTAACGGTCGCCACAGGCGCCGTGTTTCTGCTGGGCTTTTCCTACCTTCTGACCATGCCCACCCAGAATGAATTTCTCCTGAACACCCGCAGCGGCTTTCGCGATTCGATGACGGCCATCGCGGAATCGGTGGACCGCGCGTCCGCCAATTCCGGCCAGCTGGCAGTCAACACCTCCCGCGTCGCGGCCAGCGCCGCGAGCCTGGGTAAGAAAGCCCTCCTTTCGGTGGTCGTGCCCATCAAGCACAACATGGACGCCCTGAACGCCCAAAGCGGCAAGCTGCGCTACATGCTCGTCAAAGGCGCGGTCACCGGGCTCAAGCAGGCGCTGTACGACACGGGCCTGGCGCCCACGCCGACGCCCAG
>CALGYL010000358.1 GCA_937934775.1 uncultured Clostridia bacterium | reverse complement strand
CTCCATGCCCAGGAACTTCGAAAGCCTTGACTCAAGCTCCTTGTGCAGACCCTGCGTGCCGCAGATGAACCGGACGGAGGACAGGCCGAAGCCCCAGCGGTCGTAGCTTTCCTTGGCCGCGGCGATGATCTCCGGATTGTCCGAAAGGCCCAGATAGTTGTTGGCGCACATGTTGAGAAGGCCGCTGGCCTTTGTGGTGTCAATCCGGGCGCGCTGCGGCGTCGTGATGACGCGCTCGCCCTTCATCGTGCCCGCGGCTTCGATGTCGACCAGCGCCTTTTGGAAATAACCCGTTGCGGATTTCATGTTTAATCCTCCCAGCTCAGGATCACCTTGCCGCTTTTGCCGGTGTTCATCGCGGCGAAGCCCTGTTCGAAATCGGTGTAGTGGAAGCGGTGGGTGATCAGCGGCGTCAGGTCCAGCCCGCTCTCCACCATCGCGGCCATCTTATACCAGGTTTCGTACATCTTGCGGCCGTAGATGCCCTGCAGCGTCAGCCCCTTGAAGATCACCTGGTTCCAGTCGATCCGGGCGTCCTTGGAGAAGATGCCCAGGAGCGCCACCTTGCCGCCGTTTCGCATGTGGTCGAGCAACTGGTGAAGCGCCTGGTCGCTTCCGCTCATCTCCAGCGCCACGTCGAAGCCCTCCACCATATGATGGGCGCGCATGACCTCGCCCAGGTCGTTTTCCGCTACGTTGATGGCGAACAGGCCCAGCTTGCGGGCCAATTCCAGCCGGTATTCGTTCACGTCGGTGATGATCACCTGGCGCGCGCCGTTCTTTTTGCAGATAGCCGCCGCCATGATGCCGATCGGGCCAGCGCCGGTCACCAGCACGTCCTCGCCCACCACGTCGAACTCCAGCGCGGTGTGGGTGGCGTTGCCGTAGGCGTCAAAGAAGGCCACGACATCCTCCGGCAGGCTCTCGTCCAGGGGCACCACATTTTTCGCGGGCAGGCACAGGTACTGCGCGAACGCGCCGTTCCGGTTGACGCCCACGCCCTTGGTGAACTTGCACCACTGTGCGTTGCCGCCCCGGCAGTTGCGGCAGTGGCCACAGGTGATGTGGCCTTCGCCGCTGACCCGCTGGCCGATTTTCAGGCCCTCGACCCCTTCGCCGAGTTCTTCGATCACGCCCACGTACTCGTGGCCGGTGGTCAGCGGCGGAACGATGTTCTTCTGGCTCCATTCGTCCCAATTGTAGATGTGCAGGTCGGTACCGCAGATGGCGGTCTTTCGGATGCGAATCAGCACCTCGCCATAGCCAACCTTGGGAATGGGTACCTTTGTGAGTTCCAGCCCCTTGCCGGGACGCGCCTTTACCAGCGCGTACATCTCACCGTTCATGCGTGTAATCCTCCTTGTCTACCCGCAAGCCGGAAGTAAAAATCCATCCCCAAGTATAGCACTTGCGGGGCCGCGCGTCCACCTGAAAAGTGTGCGGCCGAGGGCTTTGCGCAGGGCGCGTCAGCTGGGAATTGACAACCGCGGCTTCCGGCGGTAAGATAAACGGCATGGGGAGGGGACGGCATGATCATCAGCGCCAGCCGGAGGACAGACATCCCGGCGCACTACGCCCAGTGGTTCATGGAGCGGGTGCGGGAGGGGTTCGTCTCGGTCCGTAACCCCAGAAACTTCCATCAGGTAAAACGGGTGTCACTCGTGCCGGAGGATGTGGAGGGCATCGTGTTCTGGACGAAGAACCCGCTGCCCATGCTGCCGCACATTCCCGCGCTCTCAGCCTACGCCCATTATTTTCAGGTCACCGTCACGTCCTACGGGCAGGATGTGGAGCCGGGGGTCCCCGATAAGGAAGAAACCATCCTTCCCGCCGTTGTCCGTCTGTCGGACGAGATTGGGCCGGGCCGCGTGGTGTGGCGGTACGACCCGATCTTCCTTAGCGGGCGGTACACTAAAGAATTCCACTACGGGGCGTTTGAGGCCGTGGCCCGCCGCTTATCCGGGCGCGTCGCGCGCTGCACCGTCAGTTTTCTGGACATGTACAAAAACACCGCGCGGAACGCCCGGGCGATGGACCTTCTGCCCGTTGAAGAGGCCGATATGCTGGAGATGGCGGAAACGATTGCCGCCATCGCGAAGGCTTACAATATCCCCGTGACCGCCTGCGCCGAGCCTGTGGACTTTTCCCGCTTCGGCATCGGCCGCGCCCGGTGCGTCGATCCGGAGCTTCTCGAAGCAGCCTCCGGCCGCCCTGTCGCCTTCAAGCGCTCAAAAAGCCAGCGCCCGGAATGCGGCTGCGCGGATAGCGTGGACATCGGCGCGTACAACACCTGCCCGAACGGGTGCCGGTACTGCTATGCGAATTTTGCTCCGGCGCTGATCCGGGAAAACCTTGCGCGAAATGATCCCGGTTCACCGTTTCTGACCGGCGCAGAGGAATCAACCTGACCAGAGGGCACCTCCGGGTGCGCATGCCGGGCAGGGACGGAGGTACGATAAAACATGAACGCCGCGGATCTTTTAATCCCTTTCGTCTTGATCCGCTATGGGCTGATGAGGCTTCTCGGCGGTGATGCGTTTCGGCGCGCCGCGCACTATCCGGAGTCGCCGGGCGTTGAAAAGGCGTTTCATTCGATTTATCAGGCAAGCAGCCTGCTGCTTCTCTTCCTGCCGTTTTTCCTGAAGGCGGACATGTCTTCCCGATGGCTGATCCCCGGTCTAATCGTATACTGCCTTGGGATTTCGGTTACTGTGATGGCTTCGATCAACTTTTCCAGGCCGCAGGCGGGCGGATTCACCATGGACGGCATCTACCATTTTTCGCGCAATCC
>CALGYL010000357.1 GCA_937934775.1 uncultured Clostridia bacterium | reverse complement strand
TCCGAGCTTCTCCTTCAAAAGCTGCACGCCGCCCTCGCCGGTGCAGTGGCCGGTGTAGTAACTGGAATCAAACCTTGACAGCGCCTCCGCGACCTGCGCGGCGTAGGACGCGTCCCCGCCCTGGGGGCCCTCCTTCAGGACCAGATGGAACCCGCCGACCACCGCGCGCGGAGCTCGGCCGCGCAGCGCACAGGCAGCTTCAAGGATGTTCACGATCCCGCAGTGCGCGCAGCCGGTGAACAGCACATCCTCGCCGTCCTCGGTGACGATTAAGTGCTGTTCGTGGGCGAAGTCGTCGGCCTCGCAACCGTCAGGCGTAGCCTTCATAAGCGTCCGGTTGGCGGGTGGCCAGAGGGTTCTTGCCGGAACACCGGAGAAGATCGTCAACTCGGTATCCAGCCGTTGCGCCTCCGCCGCCCTTTTAATGCGTGGATTCGCGGTGACTGCCGGATCTAGCCCGATGAACGCTACGTGACCTCCCTCGCGCACGGAAAAATGCGGCTCAAATACGCGGGGGTGAACCAGTACATCGGCGGAGCGATTGCGCACCAGAAACGCCGGGATGCCGCCGCCGTGGTCGTAGTGCCCGTGAGAGAGGACCGCCACATCCACCGCGCCAACGTCCACGCCCATTCTGTCCGCGTTCTCCAGAAAAAGACCGGTCTGTCCCATATCGAACAGGATCTTACGGTGTTTTGTCTCGATGAAGAGGCTAAGCCCGTGTTCGCACCGGTACTGCGGGGACGAACTGGTATCCTCCACGAGCACACTGACATTCATTCCATCGCCCCGCCTTCTTCGAGCAACGCCAGAACCCGTCCGTACAACGCTTCGATGGCCTCGGCAGCCACCCCGCCGTATTGGATGATGTTGACGCCCGCGTTCACCGCCTCGACGACGCCCCGGTCAAATGGAATGCGGCCCACAAATGGAAGATTGACCTCCGCGCAGAACGTCTCGATGCCATCGGCGATCTTCCCGTTGACGTCCGCCTTATTGACGCACACTGCGCACTTCGCCCCAAGCTGAAGGGCTGTGTGCAGGATCCGCTCCAGGTCGCTTAGGCCGGAGAGCGTCGGCTCGGCGACGATCAGAACCAGGTCGACGCCGCTGACGGAGGCGATGACCGGACAGCCGATGCCGGGCGAGCCATCGATGACCGCGATTCTCCCCGCTTCCCCCGCGCCCTGAAGCTGCTTCTTGACCGCGGAAACCAATTTCCCAGAATTGCCCCCGCCCATGCGCAGCTGCGCGGTGGAGAAAAACCGGTCGCCGCCTTGGTATGCGATCAAACATCCCGTGACAGCCGGATGCATCGTGATCGCCCGGGATTCGCAGGCAGCTTCGCACAGCGCACAGCCTTCGCAGGCCGTGGGGTCGATGGAGTAGCGACCGTCCTCCGACCGCGAAATGGCCTGGAATCGGCACAAAGATTCGCACAGGCCGCAACCGTCGCATTCATCGTCTTCGATCACTGCCTTGGGCAGGCCGTAGTACGCTTCCTTCGTCTTCTCAGGCGGAACGGGGACCGACAGGTGCAGGTTGGGCGCGTCCACATCACAGTCGGCAAACCGCTTTGCGTCCGCAAGATGGATCAAGGCGCTTGCGACGGTGGTCTTGCCGGTGCCACCCTTGCCGCTGAGCACGAGAAGCCTCTTCATGCGCCCGCCTCCTTCTTTAGCCTCTCAAGGAGTTCCTGAAACAGCGCTTTCAGCCAAGGCAACTGAGTCACAGCGACGATGCCAAAGGCGTTCAGCCTGCCTAGTTCCTCGTTAAAGGGGATGCGTGCGACGACCGGGATATCGTGGGCCATGCAATAGGCCTCGGATGGGTCTTCAATGCCGTCAATGCGCTTGTTGAGCACCGCGACGCGCGGTTTACCCAGCGTCCGGCATAGTCCGTCCACCATTTCAAGGTTGTGAGCCCCATACAATGTCGGTTCCGCCACCAGCACGCACAGGTCGGCCGCGCGGGCGCACTCCATCGCCGCGCAGGCCGAACCCGGCGGGCAATCGATGAAGGCGGGCAACCCATCCGCGCCTGCGTCTCTGAGCAGTTCGCGGATGATCGGAATGCCGCTGGCCTCACCTGGGTTCAGGATGCCGGTTTTTACGTCGATCCCGCCGGATAGTCCCCGCTCGATGGCGCCAATTGCCCGCGGCTTTTCTTCAATCGCCCGGGTGGGACAAAGGTATGTACAGCCGCCGCAGCCGTGGCAAATCGACTGGGTTAGAAGCGGCTTCCCGTTCACAAACGCCAGCGCTCCGAACCGGCAGAACTGCACGCAAACGCGGCAGCCAAGGCACTTTGTAAGATCGATCGCCGGGACGGGAACCGTTACTTCCGCGCGTTCCGGGTCCGCTGGGCCCAGGAACAGGCGCCCATTGGGCTCCTCCACGTCGCAGTCAAGGTAGGCGCACGATCCTGCGACTGCGGCCAGGCTGACGGCCACCAGCGTCTTGCCGGTACCGCCCTTTCCGCTGAGAAGCGCGATCTTCATGCGCCACCTCCCGGATGAAAACCGGGGTGGATCGCGGTCAGCGGATTCAGGGACCCCGCAAGCAGCGCGCCCACGTTGGCTTGAACGCCGTCAAACTTCGGCCCATAGAGTTTGACGCCCGCGGCCTTCAGTACATTGGCGGCGTTTTCCCCGAGCCTGGGGGCGATGAGTGCCTCCGCGCCCAGATCCACGACGATCTGCGCCGCGCGGACGCCCGCGCCGCCTTCGCTGGAAGCCGCTGTGTTTTCGATGACTTTGGTCACGCCGGATGCAGCGTCCGTCACGCTGAAGTACGGCGCACGCGCGAACGACGGGCAGATACTCGTCTGGTCTTCGTTGACCGGAACGACAACTTTCATGGCAATCCCCCCGTATGGTCTTTTAACGAACAGGCAGGCTTCAGCCCTCGGCTTCGCATACCTTTTCCAGGTGGTGGAACAGGCCGTCCAACCAAGCGCCGTCAAACAGCTCGATGGCTCCCTTGTCGCAGGCGGCGGCGAGCTTCGGATCAATCGGAAGGCGCGCGACAGCCGGGATGCCATGCTTCTCCGCGATGGCGTCCGCCCGGCTTTCACCGAAGGGCGTCAGCTTTTTCCCGCAATCCGGGCAAATCATGTAGCTCATGTTCTCAACGAGGCCCAGCACAGGGATCTTCATCATGTCCGCCATCCGGACCGCTTTTTCCACGATCATGCCCACCAATTCCTGCGGTGAGGCGACCACCACCACGCCATCCACCGGCAGCGATTGGAACACCGTCAGCGGCACATCGCCCGTTCCCGGCGGCATGTCCACGAACATGAAGTCCACGTCGCCCCAGATGACTTCCGTCCAGAACTGCTTGACGGTGCCTGCGATGATCGGCCCGCGCCAAACCACCGGGTCCGTGTCGTTCTCGAGCAATAAGTTCAAGGACATCACCTCGATGCCAGTCTTCGTCCGTACCGGGAGAAGCCCCGCCTCGCACCCCTCGGCGCGATCCGCCAAGCCGAAGGACTTCGGGATCGACGGGCCGGTGATGTCCGCGTCCAGAATCGCGGCCTTGTAGCCCGCGCGGCGGGCCAGCACCGCAAGAAGCGAGGTGACCAGGCTCTTTCCAACGCCGCCTTTGCCGCTGACCACAGCGATGACCTTTTTTACATGGGACAGTTCGTTTGCCTTCTCGCTGAAATCAAAAGGCTCTACCGTCCTGTCGGCGCAGCTCTCACCGCAGGAAGCGCAATCGTGGGTGCATTCGTCGCTCATGGGATTCTCTCTCCATCTTTCATCAATTTCCGGAATGCGTCAGAATCTTCTGCCGCACCGGTGCCGCTGGCATCCGCCGCAGCGGCACGTATCCTCCAGTCCTTCGCACAGCTGGTATTCGCCGCCCTCTATCCGAAGGATTCTACCGTGGACCAGCGATTCGGCGATCTTCCGCCGAGCGTCGCCGTAAATGCGCTGGACCGTCGTGCGAGCGATTTTCATCTGGTCGGCACACTCTTCCTGGGTAAAATTCTCCAGATCGATCAGCCGGATCGCCTCGTATTCATCCACCGACATCACGACGTCCGGCGCAGATTCCGCCGTCCCGTTCAGCGGCCCGTACTGACTGCTCTCCGGCAGGCAGCAGACTTTTCGCCATTTCCTCGGCCTCGGCATTCTATCCTCCTGATTTCCATCGAAATCGCTGTGCTCTCCCCACGGGCACCGGGCGCGGGGGCGCAGAAAGCGCATGCTCTATGCTCATGGCACAGCGCATTATGCTCTCACGGCTACCCCCTCTTCGTGCATTACAGGCTCTCCAGTTGCTCGTTGACCCGCGTAAGCCTGTCTTCCAATGCTGCCTTGTGCTGGATCAGCAGCTCCTTGCGCGCCGCGCCTTCCATCGGTCTGCCAGCGGTGAAGTTCCTACCGAAGTTGCGCCCACAACCGCCGCCGCGCCTCCATCCCATGCCCCGGCCCAAACCGCGGCCAGCGCCGTCTGCACAGAAGCCGAAGCCTACGCCCGTCATCGGTCCCACGCCCATCGGTCCAGTTCCATCTCTTGCAGGCATTGTCTGCACCTCCTTTATGGACATATGCCCTTTTCAGTCTCCATTATACGCGGATTCGGGCATATGTCAATAATCTCAAGCGAAAAAATGCGGAGGATAAACCTCCGCGCGCAAGAAACTTCCGGATCCATCGTACCGTTTGCCTTCAGGTTTCGACATGCTGAAAGCTTTCCGCCGCGCCCTTTTCCCGCAGCAGCTCGTCGATCATCTCAGCAGCACACTCTACCAGTCTGCCGCAAGGCCGCGTGTCGTAATAACCTTGCGTTCGAGCCGCCGGAGTGGGTTCGTCCGCGCCCTCCGGAAGCCCCAGCAATTCCCGGCAGATGAAGGAGCCGTTCTTCGCTTTAAACTCGTTTGCCAAGGACTGGATCAGGCGATAGTGCTCCGCCTTCGCCTCCTTGTCCAAAGGGTCTGCATAGCCGAATTTCAAGCCGGCGATCATGAACATCGCGGTCACCGCACCGCACACTTCCCGCAGTCTCCCCATGCCGCCGCCGAACGAGGAAGACAAACGCAGCGCTTCATCCAAGTCCAGGCCGGTTTCATCGCAAAAGGCAGCGAAAACCGACTGTGCGCAGTTATATCCCCGTTCAAACAATTCCTTTGCGGTATCAGAATGATGGTTCATAGCGACTGATCACTTCCGCTTTCTCCCAATGTATGTGACGCTTACATTTTATACCATGTAGCAGGTATATGTCGATAACGATTTGCTTATCCCTTGACTCTTTCAACAGCTATGCATTCAGGCATTAAATGAACTTTGGAGCTGTCTATAGCGTTCTGGAGATGTCGGAAAAAGGCGGTGAAAAAGTGTAAGTTTATGGCGGCCAGGGTACAGGCAGCCAAGGTTACATTCGAGGGGAAAAGGGCTTACGATGGCTCGAAAAGCGTGTTGACGATGTGCTGCTTCTGTTTCATGAATTCCTTCCTTTCCATCAGGCGGTAG